>JAAWOU010000056.1 GCA_022799755.1 Lachnospiraceae bacterium | reverse complement strand
CCCAAAACGCTCCATCGCCTGTTTTACGCCGTTTTCTATGCTCCCAAAAACTTTTGCATCCGCAAGAATGGGCAAAACAGTTTTGGGATAATCTTTCTGTAGTTTTTCAATCGCGTCTATCTGAATGTCCAATACCGTTACGGAATTGCCTGATTCCAACAGTCTTTCTACCATATAATATCCGATACCTTGATTTGCGCCGACAATAATGATGTTTCCCATTTTAGTTTTCCTCCGCAATTTCTTCAAAAAATTTTTGCATATGCTGATATACGTTTGCCCGAAAGGACTGCTTGCGTTCATCGGTCAGGGAGCCGCAGAATAGCCACCGCTGGGCAAACAGAAAAATCGGTGCATAGTATTTTTCGGCTAAATAATCGCTGTCTGCGTGTTTCATAATCTTCATTTCCATTAACGCAGAAAATACCTTGCTCTGAAATGCAAGAGGTTTGGCAAAAATCCAGTGGTCGTAAATTATATGAACCTCCTCATTGTTGAACTGCTCAATCAGGAGCAGGCGAATCACCTTGTTGCAGAAGTCATCCATCAAGTATTGTTCAAAGAAGTAATTTCCGATTATATCGTGAGAGCCTATCTTGTGTGGACCGCTCTTATCATTTAGCATAGATTCTAATCGGCTCATCATGGTGGTTGCCGTATTTTGAAAACGCTGTAGCAATTCCTCCAAAATTGCCCGTTTATCCTGAAAGTGATAATATACTGAGCTCTCCTTGATGTTCACTTTTTTACAGATATCTCTGATGGAAACTGCCTGAAATCCTCTTTGGGAAAAAAGCTCTAAAGAAACCATTAAAATATTTTCCTTTGTGTCCTGCATTGTCATACCTCCGATTCTAACAGTCGTTAGGTTTATTGTACCTAACAATCGTTAGATTGTCAACGGCTTTCAAAAAAGTAGATATAGGCCGAACATTTTGGGTTCTGTTCACGCTTGCTTTGACAGCAGGCGCCATACAATCGTTTTGCCGGGACAGAAACTGTCTTCCGATAATTTGACAAATCCGTTTCGATTTGCTATAATCAATTCCGTTCTGCCCCAATTCAAAATTTAATATCATACCGCAATTTCCCGCGCCTCGGCGCCGTGGAAACCGAAGCGGTTCCAATGAATCAGGTATCCGCCGGCAAAATCCGGCAGAGACAGACCTACTTGGCAAGATATGGACGGCCTTACACAAGGCCCGGGCAAGTCCCGGACAGTATAACTACCAGGAGGAAGCAAAATGATTGCGATGGAAAACGTGTGCAAATCCTACAGGATTGCCAAAAGAAACGCAGGGTTTCTGGAAGCCTGCAAGGCACTCTTCCACAGAGAGTACGAGGAAATCGAAGCCCTGAAGAACATCAGCTTTACCATCCGGGACGGAGAGATGGTAGGCTACATCGGCCCCAACGGAGCGGGCAAAAGCTCCACAATCAAAATCTTAAGCGGTATTCTCACGCCGGACAGGGGGAAAGTGACCATTGACGGACGTGTCCTCTGGGACATGGACGCCTCGGCCTCAGGCCCCGGAAGCTTATTTGGCAGGAATCGATACCGCCGCATCGACCATGTAAGGCAGATCGGCGTCGTCTTCGGACAGCGTTCCCAGCTGTGGTGGGACGTTCCGGTCATAGATTCCTACCAACTGCTCAAAGATATCTATTCCATTCCCGAGTCCCTTTACCGGAAAAATCTCGATGAATTAACCGAATCCCTGGCTCTCTCGGAGCTCCTGCTCACTCCCACCAGACAGCTCTCCCTGGGCCAGCGTATGCGCTGCGAAATCGCCGCCTCTCTTCTGCACAGCCCCGGCATCCTCTTTCTGGACGAGCCCACAATCGGCCTTGACGCAGTGTCAAAGCTTGCCGTTCGGGATTTCGTCAAGAAGCTGAACCGGGAACATGGCACCACGGTGATCCTCACCACCCATGACATGCAGGACATCGAGGCCCTGGCCAGCCGCATCCTTTTGATCGGCAGAGGCCGGATTCTCATGGACGGCACTCTGGAGGACATCCGCAGAGGCGGCGCCACCATGGACGAAACTCTGGCCCAGCTCTATAAATCCTACGAGATTACCTGAGCCCCCGGCCCTCCCGCAGCATCGGGAACCCCCCCAAGGTCTGTATCTGTCTGAGAAAGCGAGGAATTCAACCGTGAAAAAATATATCAGTTACTTCCGGATGTGGCTCGTCATGGGGCTGCAGTACCGGGCTGCGGCCTTTGGCGGCGTTATAACGCAGTTTTTCTGGGGCTTTATGGAAATAATTGCCATGCACGCTTTCCATGAGTCCAATCCCGCCTCCTACCCCATGACCATGGAGGCCACCTGCTCCTATATCTGGTTCCAGCAGGCTTTTATCGCCATGCTCTCCGCCAGACTGTTCGACGGCCAGATTCTGGAATCCGTACGAAGCGGAAATATCGCCTACGAGCTCTGCAGGCCTGTGCACATCTATGACCTGTGGTTTTCCCGCAGCACGGCCTCCCGGTTGTCCGGCGCGGGCCTGCGCTGCATTCCCATCCTGATTGTGGCTGTATTTCTGCCAAAGTCCTACAGGCTTTCCGCCCCCGCAGGCCCGGTACAGTTTGCCTTTTTTCTTCTGACTCTGGTTTTGGCAGTCCTGGTATCGGTATCTTATATCATGCTGATCTACATATCCGGCCTCTATACCATATCCGCGGACGGATTTAGACGGCTGTGTTCTTCCATGATGGATTTCCTGACAGGCGGCTACATTCCCCTGCCTTTCTTCCCCGCTAAGATACGGCAGGTACTGGAGCTTCTTCCCTTTGCCTCCATGCAGAATGTCCCTCTGCGGATCTATAGCGGCGATCTGGCGGGAACGGCCATGTACCGGGCCATAGGCCTGCAGCTTTTCTGGCTGGCGGCGATGGTTGCCGCGGGGAGAGTGCTGTGCAGAAACGCGGAGCGCAAGCTGATGGTACAGGGCGGATAATACCCTGCCTCCTGGAATAGCAGCAAATCCGGATAAATTTCCACAGAACAAAAAAGGGACGACCGGTCCCGGACAGGAGCATTTATGCAGACACAGAACAATCCCCAAACAAGAAAAAGGACAGGCGCTCTGCGGCTGTACGGCCACTACCTGTCCATTATCCTGCGCGGCAAGATGCAGTATAAAAAATCCTTTTTCATGCTTTTTGCGGCAAGCTTCCTGGCATCTTTCACTGTATTCCTCAGCGTGTATTTCATGTTCCAGCGCTTTTCCCATGTGAAAGGTTATACCTACAGTGAAGTGCTGCTGTGCTATTCCATCGTGCTGACGGCTTTCTCCCTGGCGGAAATCTGGGCCAGAGGCCTGGAGGATTTTCCCGGCATGGTGCGCAGAGGAGAGTTCGACCGTATCATGCTGCGCCCCCGCAGCCTTCTCCTGCAGATCCTGGGAAGCCAGCTTGACATAGAACGCTTCAGCAAGATACTGCAGGCTTTGATCATGCTCATCTATGCGGTCAATACCAGCGATGTCCGCTGGACGCCCCTTAGGGCTGCCACAGTGCTCTTCATGCTGGTCGGAGGCTGCGCTCTGTTTAGCGGCATATTTCTCATCCAGGCTGCGCTGAGTTTCTTCCTGCTGAACGGGCTGGAATTCACCAATATCTTCACCTACGGGCTAAACGAGCACGGCAAGTATCCTGTTGACATCTATGGCAGAGGCGTCATGCGGATCCTGACTTTTGTCATCCCTTTCGCCCTGGTGCAGTACTACCCGCTTCTCTATGTGCTGGGCAGGCGGGAAGAAATCCGGTACGCTCTCCTGCCCTTTGCCGCGGCGCTGTTTCTGATTCCCTGTTATCTGCTGTGGCGCTTCGGGGTGCGGCATTATAAGTCCAGCGGATCATGAGGCGAAGCAGGCGCCGGACGCTTCTACCTGCGGGCCTGAACCACCCGGATGCCAAGCAGCGTCCCCACCATCAGCACGACGGCCACCGGCAGAGCGATCAGCGCATTGGGCACAAAGCCCGCGAATAGATAGGCCGCGAAGCTCACCGCCGCAGCCGTCACCGCGTAGGGCAGCTGGGTGGACACATGGTCCACATGGTCGCACTGCGCCCCGGCGGAGGCCATGATCGTGGTATCGGAGATGGGCGAGCAGTGGTCCCCGCAGACCGCGCCCGCCATACAGGCGGAGACGCACACCACGCCCAGCGGATCCGTCAGCGGGAACACGCTCAAGGTAATGGGAATCAGGATACCGAATGTCCCCCAGCTGGTGCCGGTGGCAAAGGCCAGGAAGCATCCGATCAGGAACACCACTGCCGGCAGGAACGCCTGGAAAGCGCCTGCGGAGCCTTTCACCAGCTCCTCCACGAACTCCCCTGCCCCCAGAGAATCCGTCATGGCCTTTAAGGACCAGGCAAAGGTAAGGATCAGGATCGCCGGAACCATGGCCCGGAACCCCTCGGGGATACAGTCCATGGTCTCCCGGAAAGTCATGGTCCTGCGCAGACAGTAGTACAGAACGGTAAAGGCCAGCGCGAACACGGAGCCCAGCATCAGGCCCACGGACGCGTCCGAATTGGAGAATGCCTCCACGAAAGAGGCCCCCTGGAAGAACCCGCCGGAATAGATCATGCCGATCACGCAGCAGACAATGAGCACCGCGATCGGCAGCACCAGATCCATCACGATCCCTTTCTTCTCCTCCTTGCCGGCCGCCATGCCGGCATAAGGATTCTTGCCGCTGAACAGATCTCCGGTAGCCCGCGCATTCCCCTCGTACTTGTCCATGGGGCCGAACTCCAGCTTCATCACGGCCATGCCGATCATCATCACGATGGTCAATATGGCATAGAAGTTGAAAGGAATGGCCCGGATGAACAGGGTCAGCCCGTTTCCGTCCTCCACATAGCTTGCCACGGCCGCCGCCCAGGAAGAGATAGGGGCGATGATGCACACAGGCGCCGCGGTGGCGTCGATCAGGTAGGCCAGCTTCACTCTGGAAACCCTGTGCTTGTCCGTCACCGGGCGCATGACGGAGCCCACGGTCAGGCAGTTGAAATAGTCATCGATGAAAATCAGGACGCCCAATGCCACCGTGGCCAGCTGGGCCCCCACCCGGCTCTTAATGTGCCGGGCCGCCCATCGCCCGAAAGCGGCAGAGCCTCCCGCCCTGTTCATCAAAGACACCATGGCCCCCAGGATCACCAGGAATACCAATATGCCGATATTGTACCCGTCCGAGAGGACACTGACGATTCCGTCCTGGAACACATGCAGCACCGTGCCCTCGAAAGAATAGGACGAATACAGCAGCCCTCCCATCAAAATCCCCACGAACAACGAGGAATACACCTCTTTTGTGAGCAGCGCCAGGGCGATTGCCACCACAGGCGGCAGCAGAGCCCAGGCCGTGCCATAGTATCCGCCGCCCTCCGCCGCGCTGCCACCGCCGCTGAACAGCAGAGGCACCGCCAACACGGCAGCCAGAATGACTGCCACCAGGATTCCCCTGATCATGTTTCTTTTTCTCTTGTTCATACCTTTCTCCTCTCGTGTCTGCACCGCGCAGGTCTACTCCCGCGCACCTCGTGAAATCTGCGGAAATCCCGTCTTGCAGAATCTCCCGCTCTGTAAGCAATGGAAGTTCTGTTCCGCCTGATGAGTCAGATGCCCTGCGGCATTCGCCCATAGGCCCCAGCCTTATGCCCAAGCCCTCTCCGGCCGGCTTTCAGCCAGGCATGGCGCCCGTTCCATCGCCGATCGGACAACGGAATTCACTCCGCAAAGGAATTCTATTGCCGCAAATCGAAAAAGCCATGACTCTCTGCCATGACTTCGCAAACATACGAAAGGAGTCATAACAGCGCTCCGCCCCAGAGGGACGACAGTCCGTGAGATATTCTCCCACGGCCCGACAAAACGCCCGGCACAGGCTGATCTGTCTCGGCGAAATCCCCTTTCCGTTCCCTCCCGCTGCCCGGGGCAAACTCCCAAAGAACAGGAGCTGCAGGGAATGTACTCTTGTCTTCCGCGCCTCTATCATGCTACCTGTCATCATAGATGAAAAAATATGATTTGTCAATTATTTTTGAGCTGCCCGTGAACAGCAACATCAATTACATATCTCCCTGCCTCCAGGCTCTCCCGCCGTCCGTCCGGCAGGATCACTTCCGCCCAGACCCCCGCAGGTATCTCTATCTCGTAAATTAGTCTCTCTCCCTCGTACCGCCAGCCGCTGACGATCTCGCCCACCGGAGACAGGTAGGAGGCCTTGGCATACTGCAGCAAGCTGTGGGGGGTGGGCTGTATGACGATATGCCCCCGCTCTAAGCGGATGCCGCAGACTCCGGAGAAAAGCCAGCCGCAGACAGCGCCGTAGGAGTAATGGTTCAGGGAAGCCTTGACCTCCCCTTTTTCGTTGATACCGTCCCAGTTCTCCCAGATGGTGGTGGCTCCTTTCTTCACAGCGTAGAGCCAGCTTGGCATGGTGTCTTGCAGCAGCAGTCTGTAAGCAGTCTCCACATAGCCATGCTCCGCCAGCACTCCGCACAGGGAGGGCGTGGACAGGAATCCTGTGTTCAGGTGGTAGTCGTTCCGTGCCACCAGCTCATTCAGATCGGCCGCTGCCTGTCGCTTCTCCTCCTCATCCAGCAGGTCAAAGGAGACGGCGCGCACGTATTCCGCCTGTCTGTCAGAGCGGATTCTGCCATTCTCCGTAGCCAAATGCCAAAATGCAAGCTTCGCTTTCCCGGCAATCTCCGAATAGCCGGCGGCATCCTCCTCTCTCCCCAGGATTCCCGCGATCTCTGCCAGCATCCGGCCTGACCTTGCAAAGTAGGCCGTGGCTACCTTACTCTGGGGCTTCCCCATGGCTGAGGTGCTCTCCACGTCCGGCTCACACCACTCGCCGTAGTCCACACCTTGCTCGATGGCGTAGTCTGCATAGGGATTCGGATTCTCTTTTGCGGCGCCGCTGTCCTGACGAAACTTCTTCGTCAGCTCCGCCAGCTTCTCCTTTGGCATTCCGGCAACTACAGACCGGTATTCCTCCGGTATCTGCGACAGGTCCGCGGGCATCCCGCCGACTGCAGACCTGTATTCCTCCGGTATCTGCGGCGGATTTGCAGGCATTCTGTCGACTACAGTTCTATATTCCTCCGGTATCTGCGGCGGATTCGCGGGCATACCGCCCTGCTGCTCTTTCTTTCCCGCGCGGCTCTCCAGGTAGGCGAACCACTTGCGCATCATGTCATAGTTCTCCTCCAGGATGCGCACATCCCCGTACCGCTTATACAGCACATAGGGCACGATGATACAGGCGTCTCCCCATCCCACGGAGCCTGCCAGCATCCTTGTAAAGAACGAGGGATTGTTGTTCTTCGGCGCGATATTTGCCACCTTTCCGTCCTCGTACTGATTCAGCCTGCACTCCCCCAGCCACTTCCGGATCACGGGATAGCAGTCCTCCAGATAGATGCCGGTCTCTGCGAACACTCCCATGTCCCCTGTCCAGGCCGCACGCTCTCTGGTGGGGCAGTCCGTGGGCACATCGCAGAAATTGGACTTCTGGCTCCAGATACTGTTCTCCACCAATCTGTTTACGTTCTGATCCGAACAGGTAAAATACCCCAGCCTTTCCATCCGGGAATACACCGCTATGGAGGTGAACACCGCGTCGGTCAGATCCGCCTCCGTCTCCACTTTCGCGTACCGAAACCCCCAGACAGTGAATTTGGACTTGTAGTGGTTCTCCCCCTCCTTGCACAGATACACCACCTGCTGCTTCGTACCGCCCTCCTTGTGGCGCTTCCTGTCCTGGAAATTCTCCGCGGTGAAATTGCCGTTTTCGTCCAGGGACTCCCCATGGGTCAGGACAATGCGTTCTCCCGCATGGGCATTGACAGTGAATTCCACATAGCCCGCCAGATTCTGCCCGTAGTCTATGACGGTCTCCCCGTTCGGAGTCTTCAGAAGCTTCCCGGTGAAACGCTCCGCCTCCACGATGGGGACGCAGTTGGAGCAGACCAGATTCTCCACGCCGAAATCCGCCGTCCTTACCCCATGGTATTCCCGGATCTCCTCCAGCCTGGCGTCCACCACCTCGCCCTGCTGCATGTCGTCCTCCCGAATGGGGCCTGCCTGGGAGGCCTCCCAGCTTTCATCGGAGATGCAGACAGCTCTGCCGTCCACCTCCAGCTGGAAGTACAGGGCCACGTCCTCCCCGTACAGATTCCTGTCCCCGTCCACGCCGGAACAGCTCCGATACCACCCGTCGCCCAGGATGACCTGCACCGCGTTCTCCCCCTCTTTCAGCAGCTTGGTCACGTCATAGGTCTGGTAGGCCAGCCTCTTATCATAAGTGGAAGTCCCCGGAGCCAGCACAAAGTCCCCCACGCGTTTCCCGTTCAGGAATGCCTCGTACAGTCCGTGACAGGTGACATAGAGCCTGGCTTCCCCCATTTTCTCCAGCCGAAAGGATGTCCTCAGATAGCTGGCGGGCTTATGGGCCTGGGGACCGTCCGTCCGGCCTTTTGCCGGCGTATCCTTGGGCTCCGGATCAATCCATTTGGCCGCAAACTGTTCCCGCTCCAGAAGCCCCATCTCAAAAAACGCCTCCTCGCTCCAGTCCCCGGCCATGTCCGCCTCATCCCACAGCCGCACCTGCCAAAAGACCCGCTGCCTGCTGCCCGCCTCCACACCTGACAGGGCGGCCATCTCATTGGCGGCTACCTTGCCGCTGTCCCAGATCACCAGACCGCGAACCGTGGCTCTGATCTCGTAAGCGGTCTGCTTTTTACCCCCGCTGCAGTTCCAGGACAGGTACGGTTTCCTGATATCTATCCCCACGGGATTCTCCATGTGTTCTGTCCTTAGACGAATTGCTTTCATGCTTCTTCCTCCCTATGGCTCCATGTCTTTGATGTCCAGCACCACCCCGTCATAAGCCGAATACCCGCGGCTCTCCGGCTCTCCGTCCTCTCCCTGCGCGAAAGAGAGCATGGCCGGCGCATGCACCTGGTCCCGGCGAAACACTGCCCGCAGCCTCATCTCCCCGGTATGCCTCCCCGTCACGGAAAGGTCGGCCTCGAACACCGTCTTCCCGGGTGCGAATATACTGGCCGGAGCCGTAACCGTCATACTGCCGTTGTAGAAAGTCTCCCCATCCTCGCTGAAATTCTCATACACCGTCCGATATACGGGCGGATTCCCCGCCCCGCCCTCATTCAGCACATACCCGCCTGCTTTCCCTTTGATTTTCATGGAAAATACATCCGCCCCGGACTTACACCGCGGCGCCTCCCCCGGAAGCGCATATGGTATCTCCCCTTTCTCCGGCGTCACCCCCGCAGCCACCGGCTGCCCGGGCACATAGTCCAGAAGACGGCACATCCGCAGCCTCCTTCTCAAAGGCCCCTCCGCAGGCCGCGTCCCCTCATTCCACATAGCACGGGTACTGTCCGGATGCCAGCTGATCGGAGAATAATACACCCACTGTCCCTGCGGATCGCTCAGATCCACGCCCGCATGGGCCCTGCCCTCCCTGCGTGACTTCTCGATGTGGATCAGCACAGGCCCCACATTCCCCTTGCGGAACGCGCGCACACCGCTGACGCAGTACATGTAAAGACAGTTGATGAACTTGCCGCGCACCGCCATGGACTGAGGCTGGGGCACCAGGCCGAACACCCCGCAATTGGTCTTTTCCGAGAACCGCGTGGACATCACCACCCCCAGCCTTTCATCCGCCGAGAAAATCGTCGTCTCCTCATATCCCGGTGTATCCGTAATCTGAATCAGTTCCTCGCTGTCCAGGGGCAGCAGCATGCTCTCGCTGACGCTGTCCCCTCCTCCCGCCATGGACAGGGCCCTGCCGCCCCGGACGAACTGCTTTAGCTCCCCGCCCCTGGCAGGCAGCGTCACGCAGTATCCCTGGTTTTCCGGATCCGGCTCACAGAGTCTGTCCCCGCTGATGGCGACTATGTCCTCCAGACGGTAACACCCCTCTTCCCGCTCCAGCCGCCCCAGGTAGTTCATGGAGCCCGTGGACGTCAGCATCGTCCAGGCCATGTGCCTGTTGTCCGGGGCGATCACGATCTCCGACCAGTGCATGAAAATGTTCTCCCCATGCTCCAGATGCTCCGGATAGTACAGGCGCACCAGCTTTGCCTCTTTACAGCAGTCGATGTCCGGGCTGCACTCCAGGACATAGTCCCCCAGCAGAATCCTCCTGTTGTCCGCAAAGCACATCCATCGAATCCCGTTGGCCCCGGGCAGCTGGGGGATCTCTCCGTCAAAGACCTCCCTTACGTCAGTCCCGTCGTCATTCAGCGTGACTACATGGTACCAGTTCTTTCCCCCATGCTCCCCTGCTGTGCCGTAGGATACCAGCACCCTGCCAGAGTAAGTATAGGTGCCGGATATATCCTCCCCCTCCCAGGGAAGCGGGATGTCCCGAATCTCAATCCGCCCGAATTCTCTGTCTTCTATCATCATATCAGCCCTCCTGTGGTATTCGTCACTGTTCGCTGCGGGAATCTCCTCTTCCTCACGCGGCATTCCGAGCCGCGGCTTTCTTCTCGGCGATGCGCTTCTGTACCTCCACCATCGCCTCCTTGTCCAGGTCACAGAACCGCATGGCGATCAGCGTGACGATCCATCCTCCCAGAGGCAGACCGTACATGAGCACCATGGTCATCCAGAAAATGCCTCCCGTCAGCGCATCCGTGGGCTGGGGCACGGTCTCCACATAGCCGATGAGAGCAATGGCCGCCGTGGCCACCAGCGCACTGGCGGAGGAGACGATCTTGTCGATCAGGCTGTGGACGCCTGTCACCACTGCGGGAATGTACTTGCCCCCCCTGTCCAGCTCATAGTCGATGATATCTGCCATGAACGCGGTGTTGCCGCTGGTGATGCACATCTTCGCGCCGTTGGTCAGAAGCTGCAGCAGCATGAACACTACCATCAGAGGGAACATGGTGCTGATATTGCGCGTGTCGCTGAACAGGTGCAGCCCGGTGAAGAACACGATGGTGACCGCCGTTATCCCGATACAGATATAGTTCCAGTCCACGATGGTCTTCTTATTCCCCCGCTTCCTGGCGTAGGCCGCGCCCACAAAGGCGAAGAGGATGGAGGGGATCATGCCTATGGTGCTGAGCTTTGTGGAGATCGCCATGTCGCCGATGATGATACCGTTCAGCATGGTCATTACGATAGACTGGCTGGCCACCTGCTGGGCAATCTTGTCCGAGGCGCCGGAGGCGATGTAGCACTGCAGGGGACGATTGTTCTTCAATACGTCCAGCATGTCTTTCATCTTCAGTCTTTCTTTCTTGGCGGTGACGCCCTCGAAGTTCTCCGGCTTGTCAAAGGCCGACACGCCGATGCAGGTCAGCACCAGGCCCACTGCGGAGATACCGATGGTCATCCAGCATGCGGCTGCCAGAAATTCTAGGGTATAGCCGCCGTATTTGGGCATCAGTTTCGTGTAGGCAACCAGGTTCATGGTGATGGGAACCAGATAGTTGAACACCGTTCCGGCCACGCCTACGATGGGGCGCTGCTTGGGATCGTTGGTCATCAGAGGGCCTATGGTCTGGGACGTCATGTTGAACAGCGTATAGCCGATGATGTAGATGACGTACAGCCCTATGTATGCCACCACTCCATGGCCCTTGCCTGCGGCCCAGTTGTACATCATCAGCACGGCGAAAGCCATCACCAGCCAGCCGCTGACCAGCAGGATACGCACCTTGCCGAACCGGGTATTGATCTTGTCGTACACAAAGGCCAGCAGAGGATCCGTCACCGCGTCAAAGATGCGGGTGAAAGTCAGGATTCCTCCCACTGCCAAAGTGGCGATGCCGAAGCCCACGTTGGCGCTGTAGCTGGCCATACCCGTGAGGAAGTAGAAACTCATGCCCACCATGCCTCCGGTGGCGGTGAAGATGATCTGCCAGACTTTCGCCCGTCGGTACTGCAGTTTTCCGTTTTCATTGGATGCGTTTTGAGACATAATGAAACCCTCCTGTTAAAATGTTTTGATTTGAGATTTCTGATGTGTTCCGGTCTATCTGCATATCATTATACAGGAATCCTTTTTTCACATGTTCAAAAATCACTTATGCCGTTCACTTTTTCATGTTTCTCAAAAAATTAAGTTTCAAAATATCAAATTTTTCAACACGCCGCTGCGGATTTCGTGTATACTGTAACCACCCCCGCATGCCTGCGGACACGGGGAGAAACAGTTAAAAAGGAGGTCATCTTATGCATATCAGACCAGACATCAATGTGATGGATTTCCTGAGACAGGCGCAGAAGTGCAGATCGGAGGTACTCTTTGAGACCCCGGAGGGCGACAGCATCGCCCTGAAATCCACTTTAAGCCAGTATATCTTCTGCACCATAGCCGAAAACGCCCCGCTGCTCCAAAGCGGCAGCATCCGCTTTTCCCGGGAAGAAGACAGCGAAATTTTGAAAGATTACTTGTGCGACTAGGAGCATCCCTATGGACATTCAGAAGAGATTAGACCTTTTGGAGCAGCTGATCCGATGCTGCTATGACATCTCGCTGCGCAGCTATCCCCCTCAGCTTCTCTCCGGCCCCTCCGGTCCGGGGCAGTCGCCGGACAGCGACAGTATATTGATCCTGCTGAATCTGGAGACCCATCTCCAGAAGCATATCAGCGAAAAAGATCCCCACCCCCTTTTTCTGGCGGACAGACTGGGGCTATTGTGGATCGCCGGCTTTGAATATGAGGGCAGTTCCCTGGAGCGGATCCATGTATTGGGGCCCGCTTACTCCGGGCGGAACTCCTTTCAGGTCATCCGCCGGAAACTGGAGGAGCACAATCTCTCGGTGGCGGTCCGGGCCAGGATGTTCCGGCTGTTTGAACACATCCCCGTGATCCCTGCCAACCAGCTCTTCCAGTACGCGGTGATGCTGCACTACTGCATCACCCAAAGGCGGATATCCACCAACGATATCCGCTTCGCCCAGGAGCCGGGCCGCATATCCTCCTCTTCGGAGGCAAATCTGATCACCACGGAGCACCGGGGCATCTGGATGGCGGAGCAGGAATTCATGAACATGCTGCGGGAGGGGAATCCCAATTACCTGGACGCTCTGGCCCGCTCCAGCAGCATGAGCAACGGGCCGCGCTTCGATATCGGCGACTCCCTGCGGGCCGCCAAGTCCACCGCCATCGTGCTGCTGACGCTCTGCTCCAGAGTCTCCATCGAAGGGGGCGTGAGCCCTGCGGTGGCCTATACCCTGAACGATTACTACATGCAGATGATAGAGGACTGTCAGGATATTGTGGAGGCCACCAATACCTGTAATACCATGCTGGCGGACTATGTGCAGCGCGTCCGCCAATCCAAGGCGGACACCTTAGTATCCCCCCAAATCAGGAGCGTCTGCGATTATATCTCCCTGCACATCCGGGAAAAGATTCCCATGAAAGCGCTGGCCCGGGAGGCCGGGTACACGGAATATTATTTCTCCCATAAGTTCAAGCAGGAGGTGGGCTTAAGCGTGGCGGATTATATCAAGCGGGAGAAAGTCCACCGGGCCAAGCTGCTGCTGTCCGGGACAAAGATGAGCATACAGGAGATCAGCGACGAGCTGGCTTTCGGTTCCAGGAGCTACTTCTCCTCCACTTTCCAGAAAGAGACCGGCCTGTCCCCCACCGATTACCGGGAGCAGAACCGCAGAACATGACCCTGTCCGCCCCCTGTCTGGCAGCGTGATCAGCTCATATCTTTTTCATGAATTCCGCGGAGAGCCGGATGGAATTCAGGGGGGATTTATCCGCCCAGTTCTTATGGCTCTCCAGGATGACGGCGTCCACCCCTGCCGCCAGGGCCTGTTTCGTCAGGGCCTCCAGGTCCATATTCCCATAGCCCAGCTCCATGCTGTCGGATTTCAGGATCGGTGTCATGGAGGGACCCGTCACCCTCGTCCCCCTGTCATTGATATGGTAGAGCTTCATCCTGTCACCCAACTGCCGCATCAGCGCCAGGGCATCTGCCCCTGCCTCCGTAGGCCAGTAGGAATCAAACTCAAAGTTCACATATTCCGGATCCGTCTCTTCCTGCAGGAGCCGGTAAGCGGTCATCCCCTTTTCAACCTTGCGCAGCTCGCAGTTGTGGTTGTGGTATAGCAGCGCTATGCCTCCCTGTCCAAGCTCCTTTCCCGCCTGGTTCAGATCTCTGGCAAGGCCGCTTACCGCAGCCCTGTCAGAATAGTCGAACCGGTACATGCCAGTCACTACGATATATTTCGTACCGAATTTCTTGGCCTCTTCTATCACGGTGGAAGTCTCCCTGCGGATGGTTCCCAGATCCTCATGCACGCTCACCACGGACAGCCCTGCCTCTTTCACCAGGGCAGCCCAGTCCAGCCTGCCGCCCCTGCCCACGGGCATCCCAGCCATTTTCGTCATCATGCGCACCATAAGGCCTGTGGGGCGTATCATGAAGCCGTTCAATTCGATTCCGCCGTATCCCGCTTTCCTGATTGCCGCCAGGGTATCCCTGGCCTGCGCTTCGTTTGCCGTCACTGTTCCCAGCATAATCTGCTGTACTGCTTTTACCGGCATGTCTTCTGCCTCCTTACTCCATGCTCATCTGCCATCTGTTTTCTGTTAGCCAAGTCCCGGTTCCACCTTTTCCAGGTGTCCCTTATATGCTTTTTACGATATATCAACATTATGCCATATTCACAGTTCCCTGCGCATGCTGTTTGCGCTCCGCCGGTCTTATTTTTTAATCTTCTGTAAGACGCGGTTCAACTGTTTTATCGTTTCTTCCTCAATGTTCCCCGCCTGTTTTAAGAGGCTAATCAGCGTCATCCTGCCCAGCATGCGCTGCAGGCCGGGATTGTCCTTTACCGCCTCCGCCACGTCTCCCCGGGAGGCCGCGCCCTTTTCCATCATCTGGTTCACGATAGCTCCTGCCTCCGGATTGGCCCGCAGGTCTGCCAGGGTGTCGGAGACAGAGAAGCAATCCGGATCGAAATCGTCCTGGTCGAACCAGTTGACCACATCCTGTTTCTTCACGAAGATATAGTCCGGATTCTCAGTCCGGGCCCTGCGCACAGTGATTCTGTCAGAAACCTCTACTGTTCCGTCAGGCAGTTTTGCTACATGTCCATCTTCATTTTGTCTGGTCTTCTGCCCCTGTTCGCAGCTTCCCGCTCCGCCGGGCTGTTTCCCCCAGCCATGGTTTCCCGTTCCGCCAGCTTGTATTCCACTGCCGTCTGCGGACATGCCATCAGGGAATTTCGCTCGGGCTTCGATGGAGTGCTCCCCGGAAATGGGCACCTGGAATCGGAATACCCGCCTGCCCTGTTTGGTGCCGAAGAGCTTCCCGTCCATGTACAGAGCCACCTCCTCCGCATTGGAATAGACCTTGACCTCCGTCATGTCCTCCGCCCGGTCTATGTACCTGCGGCCGCAGATATGTACCATGGGCTCCCTGTTCCAGGCCGCCTTATAGAGGTAGAAAGCGTCTTTCCTGGTCTGTCTGTCGAATGTCACCAGGCCTTTTTGATTCTCCCCGTGCTTACCGCCCTCGTCGCGGCCGTCCGCCGCGAAATCAAACAGATTCCACACATGGGTGGCCCACAGCCAGGGTCTGGCCTCTATCATATCTAAGATATGTTCGTGATACAATGCCTGGTAGCTCTCCGTATAGTCCCCTTTCTCCGGGCTGCTGCTCTGGAACCGGGGATTGGCGTCCGCGCCGTACTCGGAGAAGCCTATGGGGCGGTCAGGATATTTGTCGTGGTATTCGTCAAAGAACGCCTCGTTCTGTTCCAGTTCCCCCAGATACCAGCCGAAGTACAGATTGTAGCTGTTCACGTCCGGAATCTCCAGGATAGGGCTGTCCGTCTCCAGCATGAACACGTTGGCCATGGTGGTAAGGCGGGTTGCGTCCATCCGGTGGCACAGATCGTTTAACAGCCGGTGATTCTCCAGCAGGTTCTCGTTCACGGCGCTGGCGGCGGTGATCTCGTTGCTCAGCCCCCAGACCGCGATGGAGGGATGGTTGTAGCACTGGGCGATCAGCTCTTCCATCTGTGTCAGAGTATTGTCCCTGCCGTTGTTCATGTGCATGGTGATATAGGGAATCTCCGCCCAGACCACGATGCCCTCCTCATCGCAGAGGTCGTAGAATTCCTGGGCGTGCTGGTAATGGGCCAGGCGCAGGGTGTTGGCTCCGATTTCCCGAACTATCTCCATGTCCCGCCTGTGATGCTCCAGAGTCAGCGCATTGCCGATCCCCTTACAGTCCTGATGGCGGCTGACGCCCCGCAGGGGGTAACTGCGGCCGTTTAACAGGAATCCTTTCTGAGGGTCGATCTCAAACTTCCGGCAGCCGAAGCGGGCGCTTACCTCGTCGCCGCTCTCCAGCGCTGCCCTGGCGATGTACAGGTAGGGATCGTCTACGCCGTCCCAGAGACGGACATTCCGGATCTCGAACACTGCCAGGGCGTGACCGTTCTCTGATACAACTGTCCGGCAGGCAATCTCTGCGGTTGAGGCTGCGTCGGCTGCCGCCCGGATGTTGTCCCCTTCCTGCCCCTTGCCCGCCGTCTCCTTTTCGCTGCCGTCCGCTACGGATCCCCAGCCCTCCAAAGACACCGTCACATTCCCCTCCCCTGTCTGCCAGGTCTCCACGGTGACCTTAGCGGAGCCTGTGGCCAAATCCACCTCCGGCGTCACCTTGATGCCAGGCGCGCCGCAGTAGGAAAGGTCGAAATGGGCTGCGGGAACGATAATCAGGTTCACGTCCCGGTACAGGCCGCCGTAGAAAGTGAAGTCCGCTTTCTGAGGGTAGACCCTGTCATTGTCGCTGTTGTCCACGGAGACTGCCAGCTGATTCCCGCCGTCCCGCAGATGCTCCGTGAGATTCACCCGGAACGCGGAATATCCCCCCTGGTGGCACGCCAGCGTCTCTCCGTTTAAGGATACCTCCGCTGTCATGGCCGCGCCATTCACCTCCAGCCAGACCTGGCTCCCAGGCTCTGCGGCAGGCTTTTCCAGTTCCCGCACATACTGACAGGTGCCGCGGAAGTAATCGTTGCCTCCGTCCTGGCCGTCCGCCGCGTTCCAGGTGTGGGGCAGATCTACATCGCTGCACTGTCCGTTCTGATAAAATTTCCAGCCCTGATTTAATGAAATCACTTTTCTCATATCGTTCTCCTTGATTTTGATTTTGCGAGATCTGATGCCCTTTGGCCCAATGACCGTTAAATCCAAAGGGCCCGGAGCATGCCGATGTCAGTATTATAATGGATAACGTGGCTTTGAGAAATGTAAAAAATCGTGTTTTTGTTTAAAAATTCGTGCAATCTGAAGAAAACCTCTCCCCACCGGTCTGCCGGCTTTCTGCTTATGCCACTTTGATAAATTTCTCCCTGAAAACACGAATTTTTGCTCCTTATCCTTATATTTTTGATACCGCAATTCCCTCTTTTGTGTCATACTATTGTTACGGAACATACCGAAATTCATCCAAGGAGGACATGCCATGACATTTGATAAAGACTTTTTTGTCGGCGCCGCCACAGCGGCCCATCAGGTGGAAGGGGGCAATATCCACAGCGACTACTGGGCCCAGGAGCATATGGTACATACGGACTTTCTGGAGCCCAGCGGCAATGCGGTGGACCATTACCACCGCTATGAGGAGGACATCCGCCTGATGGCGCAGGCGGGCCTGAACGCTTACCGCTTCTCCATGGAGTGGGCCCGCATAGAGCCCCAGGAGGGACAGTTTGACGAGGCGGAGATCTCCCACTACAGAGACGTCATCAGAGCCTGCCGGGAAAACGGCATCGAGCCCATGGTCACCCTGCTCCACTTCACCAGCCCCAGATGGCTCATCTCCAAAGGCGGCTGGGAATCCGACGAGACCCCTGGCTATTTTGCCCGCTACACCCGCTATGTGATAGAACGCCTGGGAAATGACCTGCGCTATGTCTGCACCATCAATGAGGCCAACATGGGGATACAGGTAGCAGCCATCGCCAAACGCTACATGCAGCAGATGATGGCCAAGATGCAGGCTGCCGGAGCCCAGGGTGGGCAGGTGCCCGCCGGGAAAAGCGATGGCGCCGCACAGGACAGGCAGCAGCCTGACAAGGCAAAAGACACCACCGTGCAGATGGGCCTGAACTTGGAGAAGATGATGGCCAACCAGAAAGCCGCCGAGGCCGAGCGCATGGAGCTCTTCGGCGTCCCCAAGACCGAGACCTTTACCAGTCCCCGGACGCCGCATGGAGATGAGATCGTCATGGAGGCCCACAAGGCGGCCCGGGCCGTCATCCGCGAAGTGGCGCCCCACATCCGGGTAGGCCTGACCTTAAGCCTCCACGATATCCAGGCCCTCCCCGGCGGCGAAGAGAGGGCCGCAAAGGAGTGGGATGACGAATTCCTCCATTATCTCCCCGCCATAGAGGACGATGATTTCCTGGGCGTACAGAACTATACGCGCACCCGTATAGACGCCTCCGGTACGCTGCCTGCCCCGGAAGGCGCGGAGCTGACCCAGATGGACTATGAATTCTATCCCGAAGCGCTTGCAAACGTCATCCGCCGTGTGGCAAAGGATTTCAGAAAAGATCTGCTGGTGACAGAGAACGGCATCGCCACCGCAGACGACACCCGCAGAGTCGCTTTCATTCAGACCGCCCTCTCCGGTGTAAAATCCTGCCTGGAGGAGGGGCTTGCGGTAAAAGGCTACTTCTACTGGAGTCTTCTGGACAATTTCGAATGGCAGAAAGGCTACTCCATGACCTTTGGCCTAGTGGCCGTGGACAGAACCACCCAGACCCGGCATCCCAAGGACAGCTTAAATTATCTGGGCCGCTTTCATGAATGCGCGGGCGAGCGGTGAAATTTGCCGCCATGTCCGCAGTCCCCTTGCCCGCCGGGCAAGCTGCGCGGCAGGCTTTTGTGAGAATCCGCCAGAAACCGAATTGAAAGGATATTCTTATATGAAAAACAGATATTTCTGCAACCCGCTGAACTTCACTTACCAGTACCAGTTCAACCAAAAGGAAGGCGGCTTCTCCCTGAACCGGGAGGCCGCCGACTCCTCCATGATCCTCTTTAAGGACAGATACTATATCTTCCCCAGCATGACCCGGGGATTCTTAGTCAGCGAAGACATGGTGAACTGGCAGCAGTGCCCGCTCACAGGCGTTCCCCTGTACGATTACGCCCCGGATGTGCGGGTCATAGGGGACTGGATGTACTTCTGTGCCAGCCACAAGGGAGGGGTCTGCGATTTCTACCGCACCAAAGACCCGGAAAGCGGCGTGTTTGAGAAAATCCCAGGCACTTTCGACTTCTGGGATCCCAATCTCTTCCTGGACGATGACGGGAGGCTGTACTTCTACTGGGGCTGCAGCAACATGACTCCCATCTGGGGCGTGGAGCTGGATCCCGAGACCATGGAGCGAAAAGGCGAGCCCGTGGCATTGATCGACAACCATAAAACCGAATACGGCTACGAACGTAACGGCGAGGAGCACCATTATGACCCGACATCCAACCATATCGTACAGCTTCTGAAAGAGCAGATTGCCAAGAGCTCCGGCTGCCGCCCAGAAGACGTGACGGATATCACCCCCGCTATCGAAGCCACGCCGGAGAACTACCGGCCCCTGCTTCGGGCCGCCCTGTCCGACAATCCCTACATCGAGGGCGCATGGATGACCAAACATGACGGCAAGTATTACCTGCAGTACGCCGCCCCCGGCACCCAGTACAATATCTACAATGACGGTGTCTGTGTAGGCGAAAGCCCCCTGGGGCCTTTCACGGCCTGCCCCAATAACCCCTACTCCTACTCCCCGGGCGGCTTCCTGCCCGGCGCGGGCCACGGTTCCACCATGGAGGACAAGCAGGGGAACTGGTGGCATACCAGCACCATGCGTATTTCCGTGAACCATGAATTCGAGCGCCGCATAGGCATCTGGCCCGCGGGCTTTGACGCAGACGGAGAGCTGTTCTGCAACCAGCGCTACGGCGACTGGCCCCAGCTTGTCACAGGAAAAGCCCAGGATCCCTGGGCGCCCCCGGAGTGGATGCTCTTAAGCTACGGAAAGACTGCCACCGCCAGTAGCTGCGAGTGTCCGGAAAAAGATGCCTCCCGCGTAGTGGACGAAAATGTCCAGACCTGGTGGAAAGCCGCAGGGGACGATGCCACGCCCTGGCTTATGGTGGACTTGGGGCAGTGCCGCAAGGTACACGCGGTACAGATCAATTTCGCGGACGACGTGGAGCTGGTCACCGAGCTGCCCCAGGGAGCGCAGCTTACGGGAGACCCCGGCCGGGGCCGCTATATCGAGGAACGCTCTTTCACCACAAGATGGTTTCTGGAGACCAGCACGGACGGCGAGCACTGGTTCGAGCTGGAGGACTGGCGAAATACGGACACAGACCTGCCCCATAACCTGATAGTCTGGGAGGACGGTATCCCGGCGACCTATATACGTCTTACCATAATCGACACTGCCTACCACAAACCACCCTGCATCAGCGGCCTGCGGGTGTTCGGCAGAGGCTGCGGCAATGCTCCCGACCCGGTGACTGAAGTGGAAGCCACCCGCTTAGACGGCATGTCCATGAATGTTGCCTGGAAAGAGGTCTCCTCATCGAATGAGATTGCTTCCTGGAATAAGGCTGCCACAGGTTACGAGGTGCTCTGGGGCCATACGCCCGAGAAGCTCTATCACAGCTACCGGGTATTCGACAGGAACCAGGTGGAGATACGTGCTCTCATGTCAAACGTGGAACGATATTACGTCCGCATTGATGCCTTTAATGAATGCGGCATCACTGAGGGCAAGGTCTTCCCCGTGGATGCAGCTGTGTAAAAAACTTTAGTGGAAAAGGGTTCCGGCACGCGCCAGAACCCTTTTCTTATTTCTGATTTCTTTATAATTCATGGACAGGCTTTGATTTCTCCAGTCTAACCGATTCTATTGCCGTCTGCATCCCAGACTTCCAGATATGATTGGGAACCATCAGGATTAAGCCCCAGTACGCTTACTGTTCCATCGGCATTATAGCTGGTAATTTTCATAATCTTGCCATTGCCGTCATATTCCCCTTCACTAGTCTTTCTGCCGTCAGCATCATATGTAGTGTATTTTGTCATTTTGTCATTGCCGTCATATTCCAATACCTTAATCACTTTTCCATCTGCAACATTATACTCAGTCTCTCTTATTCTCTTGCCTGCGCTGTTAAACTCAGATACAAACATCTTCGTTCTATTAGCAACATATGTAGTCTCTTTTGTCAGTTTGTCATTGCCGTCATATTCTGATACCTTAATCACCTTTCCATTTGCATCATACTGAATCGTTTTTATCACCTTGTCTGCACTGTTATATTCAGTTTCACTTATCTTGGTTCCATCGGCATTATATTTGGTGTATTTCGTTCGATTGGAGCCTCTATATTCACTTACCCCTTTTGCTCCATCAGGATAGGTCCTGGTCGCCTGTATCAGTGCACCGCTGCTGTCATGTTTACGTTCCTCTTCATAGTTCATCGTACCATCTGCGCGGTAGCAG
The DNA here is from genome assembly GCA_022799755.1 of Lachnospiraceae bacterium. Lineage (GTDB taxonomy): Bacteria > Bacillota > Clostridia > Lachnospirales > Lachnospiraceae > Acetatifactor. The sequence continues at coordinate 4,109 of JAAWOU010000056.1, read as the reverse complement.
GTTTCTTTTACCATACGTCCATCCTTGTATTCACGGATATCCCATCCACCAAACTGGCGGCAATATACTTTCTCAGTGCCGTTCTTCAATTCGGGATAAACCGGCTGGCCGGGCTTCTCCTCTTCTTTCCCCGCCTCGGCTGCTGCCGCGCGCTCCTGTGCCGCTTTCTCTGCCGCTACCGCTGCCTGGCTCCTGGCCTCCCGGTTCTCTTTCGCTCCGTTCTCCTGATAATGCTTCCACAGCGCCAGCACGTCGTCCCCGAAAGCTTCATTTAAATCCTCATACCGCTCTGCATAGTCCAGGGCATTGAAGTCCGTTCCGGTCTCTCTCCCCTCTTTCGCGCCAAAGGTCAAATAGTGCTTCAGATACGCATCCCAGTCGTTGCCGAACGCCTCATCCAAATCAGCATACATTGCCCGGTACTTCACAATGTCAATGAGCTTATTCATGGTGCGCCCCTCATTCACCCCATAGGTCACGAAGTGGTTCCAGAGCTGCTCCCTGTCGTAGCCGTAAGCCTCCTTCAGATCCGGATAACTATCCGCATAGTAATGCTCATCAAACACGTCTTTCAGTGTAGCCGCAAATGCCTCGCTGCTTAAGCCCAAAAGCATGCAGCCCGCCAGTCCCAACGCTGCGACTTTCCTTACAAATCTCGCTATTCTCGTCCCTTTTCCCGTCATATGATTGTCCTCCTTATCCCGGCCTTTCAAGGCCTTTTGGTTTTGTATGAGGACATTTTACCCCCCCAGACCCTTTTGTCAACAGCATTATTCTTTTTCGGCAATATTAACAATTTTGAAATACTCCTTTCTACTTTATCTTTTATTTCATCTACAAGCCTATGTACAGTTGTACATGGACACATTCCTGAGGGCTTATCTATCCCGTCTCTCAAATACGGTGCGTAACGAGATTCTGCTATCTTAATGGCTTCGGATTCATTACCATAATGATTCAACATAGTATTAATCTGGTTGCTGGACTTTTTATATTCCTGTCCGGTTTTCTTTTCAAAAGTATTAGCAAATTCGCGACAGCATGCTTGCTCTTTATACGCAGCAACAAGTTCATCTGTTTTAGCTTTAGAAACTTTAATTACAATTCGCCCAGGCTCTTAGCGGGAAGTCCTGTCAAATCCAAATGTTGATTTTATGAGTTGCTATATTAGACATACGTTCTAAATGAATCAGCTTTCTCGCTTCCCCGCCCTCTAAGCTTTCACCGTAAAAATAGGTTCCATCCGCGCCACCGGAACCGCCATGTCATGCGTTGTGTGTACTGCTATGACTTCGTCAATATCCTTATAGGCATAGGGAGCCTCCGCCCGAATCGCATCTTCCCATTTTTTCAGGATGTCCGCTCTGCCTTTCAGATCATTGCGGGAAGGGTCAATGGGGGTAATGACATGGAAGCTTTCCATAAACCGGCGAAATGCCTCATCGTTCCCCTTAATTGCATCGCCGCGGGATTTTTTACGCCCGGCGCCATGGCTGGCGCTCCACAGAGAATCCGGATTCCCAAGTCCGCGAAGCAGGTAGCTGGAACTGCCCATGGAGCCGGGGATCATCACCGGTTCGCCATAGTACGCAAACTCTGTGCCCTCCATCTGCTCGCAGCCTCCGGCACAGCAGGCTCCCTTACGATGAATATAGTGTGTTTCGCCGTCAATCTGTTTTTTCCAGATATAGTTGTGAGGAGCATCGTAAAGCTGCTCCATACCACACTCTCCCAACACATGCGTAAAAACGTCCTGAATCATAAACCCTAAAAACAGCCGGTTCGCAAAGCCAAAATTGGCAGCGTTCGCCGAGGCGGACCAGAACCGTCTCCAGGAATCCGGCGCCCCGGCTTCCGGTATGAGATATATCCCATTGTCCGGATGTGTCATTCCGGCCGGATAAATCTCCCGACAAAGCTTACGATTCAACAGCCCGCTGTGATGCCCGATGGTCAGAGAACCGGCATGAATCATTACCACTACGGCTCCCTTTTTTATATTCCATGCGTTGGCAGTCTGGCCGTCATAAACTTCGGCAACCCGTTGCACCTCCAGGAAATGATTGCCGCCGCCAACGGTTCCGATTTGATCATCGTAAGTCTGCTCATCATAGCTGCCGATAAAATCCTCCAGGCCTTCCGTATCCTCAGCTTTAAAACTCCCCCGAGAAACCGTTCGTTTCAGCCATTTTTCCTGCTTATCAGGCTGGTAGTACCGCCACAGACCGCTCTTTTTACTGTCACTATAGGTTTCCAGCAAGCCTTCGAGCCCATGGCAAAACAATGCCTGTCTCTGTCTGCCGGTCATGGGAATCTGTCTGCCGCCCTCAAAAAAGATATGCCGAATCTTCCTTTTCAGTTCGGGAAGCTTTTCCCGTATCCGATCCTCTGACAGATCTGTGGTGTAAAACCGCATGCCACAGTTAATATCGTTGCCCATTGCCTGGGGAATTGCAAAGCCTTTTGTCATCATCACAGTTCCAATCGGAATGCCCGCGCCTTTGTGGAAGTCCGGCGTCAGAATGATCTTCTCAATTCTTTGCCCGTCTCCCTGAAAGAATCCCGGCGCCGCCGTCAGCGCTGCCAGCGTCTCTTCTATCGCCGTCATCTGATGCAGTTCTGCCATGGCTTTTTTCTCCGGCGCCGAATTCTCCGGCAGATAGCAGGAAATCATGTTGTGTCTGTCCTGAAATTCAATTTTGTGTACCATATATCTCCTTTTTCACAGTTTTTTGGCATTATAAAACATGTTTTAGTTCGGATACTTTTTCAAATAGAAAGGGCTGGATTTATTTTTTCATGTACAATTATCTTACCATAAATCTTTCGGCAGGTACATACATGGACAGAACAAATTTCAATGAAACCTATCAAATTCGCCTATCCGGAAGCTTCAGGAATTGCCCGGAACTTCCTTTTCAGTCAGAACTGCCAGACACCCGAAAAGGGCTCCGGCATGCACCAGAACCCTTTTCTTCTTTCTTAAATACATCAAACGAGTTTTATTTACCAAACTAACTAATTTTATTACCGTCTACATCCCGGGTTTCCTGAAATGAGATGGAGTCATACGGATTATATCCGGTTATAGACACTGTCCCATCAGCATTATAGATAAGTACATTCTTGTTCCCTTCTGGAAAATAGATACTTCCCTCTTTCGCACCGTAGGTCAGATAATGTTCCAGATAAGCATCCCAATCGTTCCCAAAAGCAGCGTCCAGGTCTTCGTACATCGCCCGGTACTTCATGATGTCAATGAATCTGTTCATGGTGCATCCCTCGTTCACGCCAAAGGTCATGAAGTGGTTCCAGAGCAACTCTCTGTCGTAACCGAACGCCTCTTTCAGATCTGCATAGCTGTCCGCATAATAGTGCTCGTCAAACACGTCTTTCAATGTAGCTGCAAACGCCTCGCTGCTTAAGGTGGTCATGTTATTTTACCAAACATGAGCTTAATTAAAGTTTTTTATCACCATTGCTGAATAGTTTTCGTACTGTTTAAATCCATAACGCTCATAAAATGGGATTTCTCCAATATGCAATCCTTGATATTTGGGGTCTACCAAAAGGTAATGAATAAATGCAACTGTTTCCCCGTCATCAACCAAACATTCATTATCCCACGCGGAAATAACATGGGTTGAATTTCTCATGGCATTAACAAGTTTTTTTGGGTAATTACCTGATTCCCATTTTACAGACAGGAATAGCCGTTGTAATTCTTCTTCACTAAAAATCTTTGTATCTTTATATATAATTTCCATTTTATACCTCCACAAATGATATTTTTTACTTCTAAATCAAAATACCATAATCTCACTCATATTTCTATCAAATTTTCATTAGATTTCTTCCTCCCTCCGTTTCGTTCTGTTCTGCTGTCGGCTCTCGTTCTGAAGCTCCCTTTCAAGATTTTTCTTGTTATAGCTGATAACTTCCGCATATGCTAATTCTGTGGCGGTCTTGCTCTGCTCCTTGCCGATACTGTCATATTCAGACTGTAAAGACTGTATCTCGGCTTTCCACTGTTTCGGCGTTATCTTCTCGCCGTTCTGTAAAAGGCTCTGCATACGTTCCTTTAATTCGGGGTACTTCGATAAGCTGTC
>JAAWOU010000055.1 GCA_022799755.1 Lachnospiraceae bacterium | reverse complement strand
ACAGCTCAATTATACCATATATCAGTGAGGAGTTGTTTTATTTTATAACAAAAAATATCCCGTATTTATGCGGGATTCTGGCGTTTCGCAATCGCCTAATAGAGATGTAAAGGCAGAAAGGAGAAGACGATGTTTCAATCGAAAGTGTTCGATTATGTGAATGTGTTAGACAGGGCGGCGGATGCCAGCTGGATGCGCAATGAAGCCATCGGAAATAATCTTTCCAATGCGGATACGCCGGGATATAAGAGACAGGATGTGGTATTCGAGGATGTGCTGAAACAGGCGCTGGGAAAGAGCAGCTTCCGCTCTACGGATGCGAAAGTGTCGAACCTGAACCTGAGGAGGCTGGTGGGCCGGGTTTACACGGACCATGCCGGTTTTTCCTACCGTGTGGACGGGAACAACGTGGACCCGGATACGGAGGGCGTCATGCTGGCGGAGAATCAGCTGAAGTACCAGGGGCTGATTACCAGCATCAATCAGGAGTTTACGAATCTGCAGACAGTGATGAAGTAAGAGAAAAGGAGATAGTAAGATGGGTTTGTTTTCTGCTTTCAATATCAATGCCTCCGGCATGACCGCGGAGAGATACCGTATGGATATCATTTCGGAGAATGTGGCAAACGCCAATACCACGCGTACTGCAGACGGCACTCCTTACCGCAGAAAAGTGGTTTCCTTTGAGGAGAAGACCGAGAGGAGGCCATCCTCTTTCAGCCATATATTCGGCAAAACGCTCCACGATCACGGCTTTGTCCAGACCGCGGGCTCAGGCGTGAGAGTGTCAGGCGTGTATCATGACCATGTCACGGAGATGAATATGGCCTATGATCCCTCTCATCCGGATGCGGACGAGAACGGTTATGTGACATATCCCAATGTGAATATCATCACAGAGATGACCAATATGATAGATGCCAGCCGCGCCTATGAGGCGAATTCCACGGCATTCAATGCCAGCAAGGCCATGGCTCAGAAAGGTCTGGAGATAGGCTCATAAGCTGAAACGACACGGAAATAGTGAATGATCGTATCATTGTATGAAGGAAGGACGTACATAATATGGATATCTCAGCAGTGACAGGTCTGTCCCGGGTTCCGGGCGTGACGACCACATCCGGAATCGACGGTGTGGAACGCTCGACTTTGACCGGGACCCTGACGGATAAAGAAAAGAAAGCAGAAGGCAGTCTGTTCGACGCTTTTTTGAACAGTGCCATTGACAATATAAAGACTACCAACAGTTATCTTTCAAAGGCGGAGGATGAGAAACTCAAATTTGCCATGGGCGATACAGAGAATTTTCATGACCTGACCATTGCCTTGCAGAAAGCGTCCACGGCCCTGCAGTACACTGTGGCTGTCCGTGACAGATTGCTGGATGCCTATAAGGAACTGATGCAGATGCAGATCTGACGCATGATTCATACGCCCGGCATCGATAGGGCGGTGTGAAAGGCAGGGAATTTTGAAATGACTAGGAGAGAAGCACCATGGCTGACAAGCTAAAAGAGATACCGGGTAAAGCGCTGGAATGGTGGAATAAATTCACTAGCAGACAGAAGACGATCATCATTGCCATCGTCGCAGTCGTAGTATTTACTTTTGTCATTATCATATATACTTTTACAAGGCCTCAGTACGTGAGACTTGACACATATGAGGACAGCGCTACCGCGGCAAAGATTGTAGAGATATTAAATGACGCCGGCATCACGCACAGAGAGAGCGCGGACGCCCGTACCATCGATGTGCTGAAAAACCAGCTGCCCCAGGCCAATATGGCCATTGCCGCGGAAGGGTATGTGCCCGGCAGCCTCAAGTACGGCGATGTGGTGGAGAGCGGCATGTCTACCACTTCCGCTGACAGGGAGAATCAGTACACGGTCTTCCGCCAGATGGAGCTGGAAAATATGTTCGCAAAGACCATGCCGGTAAAGGACGTCAGCGTCAATCTGAACAGACAGTCCAGCTCCGGCAGACTCAGCGATATGGACTCGGAGGATTTTGCATACATACAGGTGACTGTGACAGAGGATTTCAATTCCGCCAACGCTATGGCCATGGCGAAAGCGGCTGCCACGGCTCTGGGAAATAAAACCACGGCAAATATAACCATAGTGGATCAGAACTTTAATCTGCTCTTTGCCGGCGGGGACGATTATTCCACAATGGGGATTGCCAATTCCATGCAGGAACTGCAGACGCAGGCATCAGCCATGGTGACGAACCAGGTGAAGAAAGTTCTCCTGGGCACCAAGCAGTTCAGCAACGTGGAAGTGAGCAGTCACCTTTCGGTGGATTTTTCCGATTACAGCAAAAAAGTGACGGAGTATTATGCCAACGACGGCTACGTCAACGGCATGATCCTGCGGGAGGATACTTACAGCACCGAGAGCGACGGCTCAGTGGGCGGGGTACCGGGGACAGATTCCAACGGGGAGAACCTGACCGGATATGATTATCTGGGAGCGGGGGGCGGAACCAGCTCTTCGGAGGAGCGGTCCGTGGAGTACCAGAACAACATAGCCGAGACCAGTACGATCACGCCGGCGGGAAGCATTGACTATGAGAATTCTTCCATTTCGGTAGCATTGATTAAGTATCGTGAATATTATGAAGAGAATGTGGAGAGACAGGGACTCCTGGAGGGAATCAGCTGGGAGGAGTTCAAGGAAGCCCACAGGGAGGATGTCAAGCAGGAGGTAGACCAAGAGGTCGTTCAGATGGTGGCTTATGCCAGCGGAATCGATGTCAGCAAAGTCGTAGTCGTCTCCTATGAATCTCCTCTGTTCTTTGATAAGGAAGGCTTTTTCGAGACAGTCAGCGCCACGGACATTATAAGCATCGTGATGATCATACTGATTCTGGGCCTGCTGGCATTTGTCATCCTGCGCAGCATGGGACTGAAGAAGAAAGCTGCCGTGGAGGAGGAGCCGGAGCTGTCCGTGGAAGATATGCTTCAGTCCACGCCTCCGGAGCCTGAAGTTGACAATATCGATGTGGAGACCAAGTCCGAGACCCGCAAGATGGTGGAGAAGTTTGTGGACGAGAATCCGGAAGCGGCGGCGAACCTGCTGCGCAACTGGCTGAACGAAGACTGGAACTGATTTTGACTGGATGCTAAGAGAGGTACAAGTGTATGCCAAATAGTGCGACAAGCGAAATGGGAATCAGGGGGGTGCAGAGAGCTGCAATTCTCCTGATCTCCCTGGGGCCGGAGCGCTCTGCCGGTATTTTCAAGCATTTAAAAGAGGAAGAGATCGAGGAGATGACGCTGGAGATTGCCAATATCAGAAGCGTGACTCCTCAGGTAAAGGAAGCAGTCATCACGGAATTCTATGAGCTGTGCCTGGCCCAGCAGTACATTGCGGAGGGCGGTATCGGCTATGCCAAGGATCTGCTGGAGAAAGCGCTGGGCGCAGACAAGGCCATGGATGTCATTGGCAAGCTGACGGCTTCTCTGCAGGTGAAGCCTTTCGAGTTCGTGCGAAAGACCGATGCGACCCAGCTGATCAACTTTATTCAGGACGAACATCCCCAGACCATTGCTCTCATACTGTCCTACCTGTCGCCGAACCAGGCGGCTATGGTGATGTCGGCGCTGCCTCCCGAGGGACAGGCGGACGTGGCGAGACGTATCGCCGTCATGGACCGGACCAGTCCGGACATCATCAAGGAGGTGGAGAAAGTGCTGGAATCCAAGCTGGCAAGCCTTGTGAACCAGGACTACACCATTATCGGCGGCGTGGACGCTGTGGTAGAGATCCTGAACACCGTGGACCGCGGCACGGAGCGCCACATTATGGAGACTCTGGAAGTGGAAGAGCCGGAGCTGGCGGAAGAGATCAGAAAGAAGATGTTCGTGTTCGAGGATATATTGCTTTTGGACGACAGAGCGATTCAGCGCGTGCTGCGTGACGTGGAGAACAACGACCTGACCATGGCAATGAAGAGCACCAAGGACGAAGTCAAGGAGGCAATCTTCAACAACATGTCCAAGCGTCTGGCTGTCATGATCAAGGAAGATATGGACTTTATGGGCCCTGTGCGTATGAAAGATGTGGAAGAAGCCCAGCAGAAGATTGTCAATGTCATCAGAAAGCTGGAGGATGCCGGCGAAATTGTGATTTCCAGAGGTGGAGGTGACGAAATCGTTGTCTAGTAATCTGGTGAAACAATTCTTTATGACATTGCCCGATGACAAGGAGAAACTTGTCATTGACAACAATGACCGGATTCGCCAACGGCTGGAAGCTTTGGGCAGAGGCCAGGGAGAGTCCGAGGGAGGGTTCGTATCCGGACTTGCCGTGGCGGATGTGATCGAGGTGCCCGAGGACGGGGCCGGAAATGTGATCAAGGCCCAGGACGAGGCAAAAGAGCTCTTGGAACAGGCAAAAGCCCAGGCCGACGAGACATGTGCCCAGGCCCGGGCCGAGGCGGAGCACATCCTGGCGGAGGCCAGAGCCCAGGCCCAGGCCGAGAGGCAGCAGGTGCTGGAGGAGGCGCAGCGTCAGGGATATATGGAGGGCATGAGCAAAGCCCAGGCCCACGAGGGCGCCATGGAACAGGAATATCTGGAGAAGACCCGGGCGCTGGAGGAGGAGTACCAGCAGCAGATAGACATGCTGGAACCCAATTTTGTAGACACGATTACGGGGATCTACGAGCATATCTTCCATGTGGAGCTGTCTTCCTACAGGGAGATACTGACGGGACTGATCTCCGATGTACTGCATAAGCTGGAGGGAAGCAAAAGCTTTATCATCCATGTGTCGAGGGATGATTACGCATATGTCAATATGCAGAAGAAACAGATTCTGGCCGGTGCCGTGTCGGAGAGCGCCATGGTGGACGTGGTGGAGGATGCGGCGGTTGGCAGAAATGAATGTATGATTGAGACAGAAAACGGTATTTTTGACTGCGGACTGGACTCCCAGCTGTCGGAGCTGAAAAAGAGGCTTCTGCTGCTGGCGTGGTCAAAGGAATCATAAGAAGAGATTTCTTGAGGAGGATTGATTCTTTGCGGCAGGTGACGGTGGACTTTGCTAAATATAACAGATTGTCCGAAGAAGTCTTTTATAAAAAGAAAGGCAAGGTAGTCAACGTGGTGGGGCTGACCATCGAGTCGGCCGGACCTGACGCGAGACTGGGCGATATCTGCGAGATTATGCCCGAGGGCGGGGAGAAGCCGATTTTGGCTGAGGTGGTCGGATTCAAGGACAGGAAGACCCTGCTGATGCCTTACGATTCCGTGGACGGCATCGGACTTGGCTGTATCGTGGAGAACACAGGCGCTCCGCTGCGGGTGCCGGTGAGCGAGGCACTGTTGGGAAAAACCTTAAACGGCCTGGGAGTACCGGTGGACGGAACCTGTTTTGACGGTGTGCCGTACCTGGTGGAGGCGGCGCCTCCCGATCCCATGAGCAGGAAGATCATAGATTCCGTGCTGCCCTTAGGGGTAAAGGCCGTGGACGGGCTGATCACCGTGGGCAAGGGGCAGCGCATCGGCATTTTCGCCGGTTCCGGAGTGGGAAAGTCCACTCTGATGGGAATGTTTGCCCGCAATACCAAGGCGGATATCAACGTCATAGCCCTTATCGGCGAGCGGGGCAGAGAAGTGCGTGAATTCATAGAGCGGGACTTGGGGGAAGAGGGGATGAGGCGTTCGGTAGTGGTGGTGGCTACTTCCGACAGGCCGGCTCTCGAGCGAAACAAGGCGGCCAAGACCGCCACGGCAATCGCCGAGTATTTCCGGGACAGGGGCAAGGATGTGCTTCTGATGATGGACTCCCTGACCCGTTTTTCCATGGCCCAGAGGGAAATCGGGCTTGCCAGCGGAGAACCGCCGGTGACCAGGGGGTATCCTCCCAGTGTATATTCGGAGATGCCGAAGCTTTTGGAGCGCGCAGGGTGCGCGGCCCGAGGCTCTATCACAGGATTGTATACCGTGCTGGTGGACGGCGACGATTTCAATGAGCCTATCACCGATACGGCCAGAAGTATTTTGGACGGACATATTATGCTGGACAGAAAGCTGGGGCATAAAAACCATTATCCTGCCATAGACATTCTGCAGAGTATTTCCAGATGTATGTCACAGATCGCATCAAAAGAGCATAAACAGGCGGCAGGGAAATTAAAGAATGTCCTTGCCACTTACAATGAGGCGGAGGATCTGATCAACATCGGCGCTTACAAAAACGGCAGTAATCCGTCCATAGACTATGCCATATCCAAGATTGAGGCGGTGAATCAATTCCTCTGTCAGGATGTGGACGAGAAATTCAGCTTTGAGGACAGTGTAAGCATGCTGCAGAGATTGTTTTGACCGCATAGAGCGGCATGGCCTGTGGAGGGAACGGGATGGCAAGGTTTCGATATTCCATGCAGAGCATTCTGAACATAAAAATGAAGATGGAGACCCAGGCCAAGCAGGAATTTTCCGCTGCCCGGATCGCCCTGGACGAGGAGGAGCAGCGCCTGGAGGCTTTGTTCGGCAGGAAGCGGGGCTATGAGGAGGCCGGGAAGAAACTTCTGGCCGGCACGCTGAAGCTTCGGGAGATCAATGAGAATAAAATGGCAATCCGATGTATGGAAGATTACATAGAAAAACAGCGGATCAACGTCAATATGGCGGAAGAGAAGCTTGAGAAAGCCAGAGAGAAGCTCACGGAAGTGCGGATGGAGCGCAAGACTCATGAGAAATTGAAAGAGAAAGCTTTCGAGGCCTTTCTCATGGAGGAGAAGAGGCAGGAGAGCAAGGAGATAGACCAGCTGACCAGCTATACATATGGACAGCGCAGAAGCGAAGAGAGCGCGGTAAGCGCAGCCGTTTAGGAGAGATTATCATATGGCAGCAAAAGAATTGAATCCCTCCGCCGCCACAGTACAGGCGGCAGAGAATGAAAAGGCAAAGCTAAAGGAAGAAAAGAAAAAATTCAAACAGGAACAGAAAGCGCAGAAAAAGGAAGCCAAAAAGAGAGCGGCGGAGATCGCAAAGCAGGAGGAGGCTCTGGGCGAGGACGGAGGGAACGGCCTTGTGACCTTTTTCGCCACCATCCTGATCGTGGTGCTGTGGCTGGCCATTGTGTGCGTGGTGGTTAAAATGGATGTGGGCGGTTTTGGAAGCAGTGTGCTGGCGCCTATTTTAAAAGATGTACCTGTGATCAATAAGATTCTGCCGGCGAAGTCCGTTCCCTCCTCCGAGGGAAGTACGGATGGGGAGAGCTACGGAGGATATGAGAGCATTGACGAGGCGGTGGCCTACATCAGGCAGCTGGAACTGGAATTGGAGCGGGAACAGACCACTTCCAAGGACAAGGATGCACAGATCGACGAGCTGAAAGCGGAGGTCCTGCGTCTGCAAGAGTTTGAAGAGAAGCAGGCTGAGTTCCAGCGTATTCAGACGGAATTCCTGGAGGAGGTCGTTTACTCGGAAAAGGGGCCCGGCCCGGAGGAATATAAGAAGTTCTATGAGGCCGCGAACCCGGCTTCCTGGGAATACGTCTACAGGCAGGTGGTGACGCAGATGGAGGCGGATAAAGAGTTCGAGGACTTTGCGAAGACCTATTCCGAGATGAAGCCGAAACAGGCGGCGGCAGTCTTCGAGGGTATGACGGACAATCTGGATTTGGTGGCGAAGATTTTGGACGCCATGGCTGTTGACGAGAGGGCGAAGATCCTGGGCGTCATGGATTCCGAGGTGGCCGCGAGACTCACGAAGATGATGGATCCGGATTCTTAAGGATGAAGTTTCGGAATCCGATATAAATTTAGGGGTAATATTTTGACGCACAGTCGTCAGGATATTTATCATAAATCCCAAAATAAAGAGAGAAAGGAGGATCAGGATGACAAGTACGGCAGTAAAGGGAGTCGGTTCGCTTTTTGCGGACATGACAGCTGCGCAGGCGGGCAAAAATGCCTCCGGAGCGCCGGATTTCCAGAATGTCTGGAATGACCAGCTGAACAAAAACGCAGCGAATACCTCTTCGGACGGCGCGGAGCAGACGGCTAAAAAGCAGAATGTCCCCAATGAACAGATTCAGAAAGGCTCTTCTCTGAAAGTGAAAGAGAGCCAGACCGTGCAGGAGGAGCCCCGGGAAACGCAGATGCTGTCCGTGGAAGAGCAGGAGCAGGCCATGGAAGTGCTGGGCAGTGCCGCGCTCAAGCTGATGCAGGAGATTGCGGATGTATTCGGTATCACTGTGGAGGAGCTTCAGGCCGTCATGGATGAGCTTGGTATGGGACAGTTGGATGTGCTGGATGCGTCTAAGCTCAGTGCGCTTTTGCTAAATCTGGGCGGTGCCGAGGATCTGTATGCGCTGATTACCGACGGCGACCTGTATGAGAACTATCGGATGCTGATGGATCAGCGAAGCGGCATTCTTCAGGAGAGCGCAGACGTGCTGGATACAGAGCCGGAGAAATTGCTGACGCTGCTGCAGGAGAACGTGGTGAACAATGTGCCTGCGGAGGAAGGGCTTGTCGAGACGGAACGGCCGAAAGAACAGCCGGAGCTCTTAAGACAGGATGAGCGGCCTGCCGACACACCGTCCGGCACGGACGTGAACGCGGTGCAGGAAACCGCGCAGAAAGGCCAGGAGACGCAGAGCCAGACGGACACGGGCAGACATCAGGAGCGACATTCTGAGGGAAAGTCAGAGAGAGAGCCTCAGATGAACCCGTTTGTGCAGAATTTCAGGGCAGAGAATTTCCAGCCGGAGGCGGCACAGGTGCAGAGCATGACACAGAGCAGCCCCTGGAGTGAGAACACCCAGAACATCATGAACCAGATTCTGGATTACATGAAGCTTCAGCTGAACGCGGACAGCACGAACCTGGAGATGCAGCTGCATCCCGCAAGCTTAGGAACCCTGCAGATACAGCTTGCTTCCAAGGCAGGTGTGGTCACGGCGAACTTCATCGCGCAGAACGAGGCGGTGAAAGCGGCGCTGGAGACCCAGATGATACAGCTCAAGGAGCAGTTCGAGGAGCAGGGCATTCGCGTGGAGTCCATTGAGGTCACGGTGCAGACCCATGAGTTCGAGAGAAATCTGGACGAACAGGGCCGGGGCCGGAACAGACAGCCGGAGAAGAAGAACCGCTCAAGAAAAATCAACTTGGCGGGGGCAGTATCCGGGGACGAGACGGATTCGGATGAGCCTGCGGCGGAGAGGATGGCAGCGTCCGGCAGTACGGTGGAATACACCGCGTAACGGAACGGAAAACATTCCGCAGAACCATAAAAAGAGTGAGAAAGGAGATTGCAGATGAGCGTATTGATGGCACCCGTGAAAAACGGGCAGATCGTGGAGACGGATTCCCAGGCTTCTCTGAAGAAAGCGACATCCTCCAGCAAGAACGGCATGGATAAGGACGCGTTCTTACAGCTGCTGGTAGCGCAGATGCAGTACCAGGATCCCCTGGAGCCCACCTCCAACACAGAGTACATTTCCCAGTATGCACAGTTCTCACAGGTAGAGCAGATGCAGAACATGGCGTCTACTTCGGAGTTGGCGAGAGCCACTTCCCTGGTAGGAAAAGAGGTCTATATCAAGACTACCGATTCAAAGGGAGATCCCCAGCTGAAATACGGCAAGGTGGACTATGTAGTGTTCGAGAACAACAAGGCATATCTTGCCATTGACGAGTCTCTCTATGCGCTTGAGGATTTGGACACCGTTGTGGATCTGGATTACAAGAATGCATTCGACAAGGCGTACAACTTCACGGTGGCGCTGAATAAGCTTCCGGTGGTAGGCGGCATTGACCTGTCCTATGCGGAGGATATCGACAAGCTTGAGAAGATCTATAACGAGATGACGGATTATGAGAAGAGCTTCCTCACGGAGGAGAACGTCACCAAGCTTAAGAAATACATTGAGAAGCTTAAGGAAGTACGTGAAGCCGCAGGTGAGAACGACAATGAGGGAGACGGAGAGGACGAGAAAGAACCCGGCGGGACAGAGGGCAGCGAAGGCACCGGCGGTACGGAAAACTCGTAAGCTCTGCTGACAGCGGAATTTCCTATCAGGTTGAAAAGGAGCATACAAGGATGGATATTCAAAACAATGGCTATATGTCCATTGCGCGGCTGACGGACCAATACCTGGGCAAATCTCAGAGAGTACCGGTCCGGGAGACCAAGGAGGGTCTGACCTTTCAGGATGTGCTGCAGCAAAAAGTACAGCCAGATGCCTGTCGTCTCAAGTTCTCCAAGCATGCCATGGGAAGGCTGGCTGACCGCAACATTGAGCTGAACGACAATCAGCTGGAGCGGCTTGCATCCGGCACCAGGAAAGCGGAGCAGAAAGGCATCAGGGATTCGCTGGTAATCGTGGATTCACTGGCATTCATTGTGAATGTGCCTAACCAGACGGTGGTCACTGCAATGGACAGCACGCAGACAGATGAAAACATATTTACGAATATCAACGGGGCAGTAATCATGTGACCGGACCTTAAGGGGGTCATGAGCCTCTCGAATGACGGAGAGAGGCGGGCTTCGTTGGATTCAGGTAAGCTTAGAATTTAGGAGGAAGCAAGCACTATGATGAGATCACTTTTCTCTGGTGTGTCGGGACTGAAAACCCACCAGACCAGAATGGATGTTATCGGTAACAACATTGCGAACGTGAATACGGTAGCATATAAATACAGCTCCATGACCTTTGCGTCATTGATGAGCCAGACCACACAGAGGGCCAGCGGCGCCAATGCAAATACGGGCACCGGCGGCGTCAATGCAAGGCAGATCGGCCTGGGTGTTAAGACCAGCGCCATCAATATCAACATTACGGCCCAGGGAGCCAGCCAGTCAACGGGCAATCCCTTTGACATCATGATCACGGGCGAGAACTTCTTCGTGGTCAGCGACGGCAAACAAAACTACTTCACGAGAGACGGATCTTTCTACGTGGACGGAGCGGGAAATCTGGCCATGACCAGCATCGGTTACAATGTCATGGGCTGGCAGGTGGATACGGATCCTGTGACGGGAGACGTGAGGGGTATCAAGAAAGACACGGTGTCCGCTCTGCGCATCATGAGCTCCGCCAATATGACTTATCCGCCCGAGGCCACCAGCGACGCTTATATGTCCGGTATCATTGATTTGAACGATACGGACGTGACGGCCACCGGGGGTAAGGTGGTGAATCTGAATTTCTATGACGCACTGGGGTATACGTACACGGCGAAGTTTGCATTTAAGCAGGATCCGGGAGATCCTGCCAACAACAAGCCGGCAGACAAATATAAGTATACTATGTCTCTCACGGAGATTCAGGACTCCAAAGGGAATAAAGTAGAGCTGCCTCAGGGTGTTGACTGGAATACTTTGATGCCTGACAAGACGATCACATTCGATCAGAAAACCGGTAAGATCAAAGAGCTTTTAGATGGTAATAATACGATTACCGATCTGACAAAGATGCAGATTAATCTGGGTTTTGCCCAGATCAGCGGTGTAGACAATAATACGCCTGCTAATCCTACAGGCAATTTCCGCGATATCACAATGGATCTGTCTCAGCTGACGACATTCGATAACAAGGGCACATCCACCGCGGGAGCCACCAACGGCAAGGACGATCAGTACAACACCGGCTCCGGCCGCCGGGTGGGCGCCATGATCGGCGTGGCCATCCAGCAGAACGGTGAGATCTATGCAAGCTATGACAACGGCATGACCAAGCTCCTTGGCCAGATTGCCACCGCCAAGTTCCCCAATGCGTCCGGTCTGGAGAAGCAGGCCGATAACCTGTATTCCGCCACTCTGAACTCCGGTGCATTCGACGGTATCGGCGTAGACATCACGTCGGACGGCGGCTATATGTCCACCGGTCAGCTGGAGATGAGTAATGTGGATCTGTCTTCGGAATTTACGGAGATGATCACCACACAGCGCGGTTTCCAGGCCAACAGCCGTATCATAACGGTGTCGGATACGCTTCTGGAAGAATTAACTAATCTGAAACGATAATTTGTTCTCGCATTTTGGCTTAAGCTGTGATATAATAGGGGGGCTGAAACAAACGCCCCCCGATTCTTGTGAGAGATGGGAAAGAGGCACTGGCTATGATAGAAGTGACAAAGCTGAACGGTGTGAAAATTCTTGTGAACCCGCATTTGTTTGAAGTCGTGGAGGAGACCCCCGATACAGTAATCACTTTGACCACCGGAAAAAAAATAATTGTAAAAGAAAGTAGACAAGAGGTCAAAAATCTTGTAATATTATATAGAAAGGGTATTTTTGCGGAATAGTCAAAAGAAGCAAAAGAGTTAGGTGATTGTCGTGGATATTGCGTCTTTAATTGGTATTATTATGTGTTTTGCGATGATGCTCTATGGTATCATAGACGGAGCCGGCATCAATAATCTGGTAAAAGAATACTGGAATATGCCATCGGCCGTTATTACGTTCGGCGGCGCTTTTGCCGCAACGCTGGCATCGCACAGCATGGCGGACTTCGTAAACGGTCTGAAAAGCTTCGCATTGGTTTTTAAGGCGCCGGCTATCAATACCGCCGAGATGATCCGCAAGATTATTGACCTTTCCAATGTGGCCCGTAAGGAAGGGCTTCTTTCCCTGGAGGAAGCCGCGGCGGATATGGACGACGCTTTTTTGAAAAAAGGTATCCTTTTGATGGTGGACGGCACGGATCCGGAGCTGGTGCGTGCCATTATGGAGACGGAGCTGGTAAGCATAGAGGGCAGGCACAAGACCTGTATCGGTTTCTGGGATACGCTCGGCGCCATGGGTCCTGCCTGGGGTATGATCGGTACCCTGATCGGTCTGGTAGACATGTTGTACCACATGGACAATGTGGCTACGCTGGGGCCTGCCATGGCAGTGGCATTGATCACGACGTTCTACGGTTCCGTGCTGGCCAATGCCATCTGTACCCCGGTATCCAACAAGCTCAAAGTTGACAATGCCGCGGAGATGATGTTGAAAGAGGTTATGATTGAGGGTCTGCTGTCCATTCAGGCCGGCGAGAACCCCAGAGTCATTGAAGAGAAGCTGAAATCATTCCTGTCTCCTCAGGAGAGAGATGCCGCTTCCGGTTCGGATGGAGGAGGTGAGGAGTAATGGCAAAGCACAAAGAGGAAGCGCCCCCTGCCGGTGCGCCGGCATGGATGGCGACTTTCAGTGATTTGATGAACCTCCTTCTCTGCTTTTTTGTCATGCTTTTTGCCATGTCCAGTATCGAGGAGGCGAAACTCCAGGAATTCGTCGCTGCCATGAACAATACGTTCAGTGTGTTCGACGGCGGTGCCAGCGCAATCGGAGACGGTTTTCTGATCAGCAACGGAGTCAGCCAGCTCAATGAACTCGACCAGTATATCAACAGTACGGGTAAGACTGCCGACAGCGACACCGACGGTGAGGACTTCGAGGATTTTGAGATGTCCCCGGAGGCAATGGAAGAGATTCTCTCTGACAAGATGCTGGAGGAGAACGAAGAGCGGGTTGAACAGATTGAGGAAGCCCTGAGTGAGAGTGAAATCGCAGACGAAGTAGAGATCAGCTTTACCGCCCAATATGTGAAGCTGACCATGAACGGCGGTTTGCTGTTCGATTCGGGAAGCGCGCAGCTCAAGGAGGACGCAAAGCTGATCATTGATAAGGTGGGTGCCATATTGGAGCGCTATGGGAGCGCCGGCACCATAGAAATCGAGGGCCATACGGATAATGTGCCCATGCACAGCGCCCAGTATCCCAGCAATGAGGAACTGAGCAGTGCAAGAGCCCTGTCAGTGTTTTACTATCTGACGGAGTCCACGACCCTGAATCCCTTGAATTTAAAGCATGCGGGAATGGGGGAGAGAGTGCCCATCGCCGACAACTCCACGCCGGAGGGCAGGAGCAGGAACAGACGAGTTGAGATTTTGATTTACAATCCGTCCCAGAGTTAAGATTTAAGCAGAATTGACGGGAAAATCAGTGACAAATCAATGATAGAAGGAAGGGTTTCCGTATTATGAAGAAGAATTTGTTAAGTGTGCTGATACTGGTACTGATGCTTGTAAACATTGCCATGTCGGCGGTGATGATGATAAGCGTCACCAGCACGAACCAAAAGACGGCTGCTCTCATGGACAGCATCGCGACAGCTATGAATCTGGAATGGAACAGCCCGGGCAGCGCATCGGATGTGCCCTTGTCGGACTCCGAGGCGTATAATCTGGACGGAGGAATGACAATTCATCTGGCCTACTCTCAGATCGTGGGAGAGGACGGTTCGGTCACCACCAGCGACAAACAGATTTACATAGTGTTTGACATTGCACTTTTGCTGAATAAGACGCATGAGGACTATGAATCGTACGGCGGAGACAATATGAAACAGTACGACAGTATGATCAGGGATACCATCGAGGGGATCGTGAGCAATTATACAGAAGAAGAGTGCCGGGCAGATTTCAGCGGCGCCATCAGGGATGAGATCCTTGCCGCTATTCAGAATTTGTTCCATTCAAAGGTTGTGTATGGAATTACGCTGAACAATGTGAAGTACGGCGGTTGATGGACAGACAGGCATAAGATAATATGACAGGAGGTGGACCTGTGTGGCCGATATTCTTTCCCAGGCGGAAATAGATGCCCTGCTTTCGGCGATGTCATCTGGAGAGCTTGATACAGAGCAGATGCAGCAGAAAGACGAGAAAAAGGTTAAGAATTATGATTTCAGCAGTCCCACAAAGTTCTCAAAAGAGCATTTGAGGACGCTTGAGATTATATTTGAGCACTATGCGAGGCTGCTCTCCACGAACCTTCCGGTGTATCTGCGCAAGAATGTGCAGGTTTCCGTTGTGGGTTCCGAGGCTATTAAGTTCAATGAGTTTACGAATTCCCTGTCCAGCCCGATCATCATGGGCGTGGTCAACTTCGCACCCTTAAACGGTTCGATTATCATGGAATTGGGAACAAATCTCGGCTATGCTATGCTGGACCGCATGCTGGGGGGGAATGGACAGCCGCTGGAGAAGAGCAGAGATTTTTCCGAGATAGAACAGATTATTATTGAGAAGATATTAGTGATGTTCGTCCAGCTCCTGAGGGAGCCTTGGAAGAACGTGATTGATATATCCCCTGTGCTGAGCAGACTGGAGACCAATCCCCAGTTCGCGCAGGTAATCGCTCCCAGTGAGATGGTTGCAATCGTGACGTTGAGCATCAAGATCGGGGATGTGGAGGGCATGATGACAATCTGTCTTCCTTTCCTGACGCTTGAGGATGTCATGGATAAGCTGAATACAAAGTACTGGTATTCCACCATGCAGGAGATGCATGACGAGAATTATGAGATGTATATCGAATCCATGATTCGGAAAGTGGATGTGCCGGTGAAAGCGGTGCTCGGTACAAGCACGATATCTGTAAGCGATTTTATGAATCTGCAGGTGGGGGACTGCATCAAGCTGAATTCCCTGACAGATCAGGACATGGATATCTATGTAGGCAATATCAGGAAATTTACTGCATTGCCTGGCAGGGAGAGAGACTATTACGCTGTCAGGATTACATCGGTTATTAGAGAGGAGGAATAAACAATGGATGGTGGATTGTCTCAAGACGAGATAAACGCATTACTTTCCGGCATGGATTTGTCCGATGATGAAACGGAAGCTGCTGGAGGCAGCGAAAGTTCGGCTGGCACGATCCAGACTCTGGAGGAAGCCGAGGAATTGCTTTCGGATGTCGAGAAAGATGCTGTCGGTGAGGTCGCCAATATCAGCATGGGATCTTCGGCTACCACCTTGTATTCCCTTGTGAACAGAAAGGTCAACATTACGACCCCGGAGGTGGGGTTTGCCACATGGGATAGCCTGCTGAATCAGTATGAAAGGCCCTGTGTCTTTATTCAGATCAAGTATACAGTGGGTTTGGAAGGCACGAATATTCTGATCTTGAAAGAGCATGACGTGAAAGTCATCACTGATCTGATGATGGGCGGTGACGGCACGAACACGGATGGAGAGCTGGGAGAACTGCACCTGAGCGCCATATCCGAGGCCATGAACCAGATGATGGGCGCATCGGCCACTTCGCTTTCTACCATGATGCAGAAGAAAATTGATATCAGCCCGCCGGAGGCGGAATTGCTGGACCTGGCGCTGGTAAAGAACGGAGAGGCCATTTCACCCTTTTTGGGAGGCGTCTTTGTCAAGATATCTTTCCGGATGCAGATCGATGACTTGGTGGACAGTTCCATCATGCAGCTGTATCCTATAGATTTCGCCCGCAGTGTAGTGGATACATTTATGAATTCCCAGTCATCGGCGGCCGCAGAGGAGAAGCCTCAGGAAGCGGCGGCGCCTCAGCAGCCAGCGGCTGCCAGCCCGCAGGCCGGTATGGGGCAGATGGGGGCGGCTCCCCAGATGGATATGAATGCGGCGAACATGAACATGGGAATGCCTCCTCAGATGGATCCCAACGCCATGAACATGGGTGGTATGCCTATGGGAGCCATGGGAATGAACCCCCAGATGATGAACATGGGCGGTATGCCTATGGGGGCCGGTATGAATCCTCAGATGATGAATATGGGAGGAATGCCCATGGGAATGAATCCCCAGATGATGAATATGGCCGGTATGCCTATGGGCGGTGCAATGCAGCCACAGGCAGCCATGCAAAATATCAATGTTCAGCCTGCGCAGTTCCAGAGTTTTTCCGGAAATGGGAGCCCCATACCAGGGCAGGAGAATATCGGACTCATCATGGATGTTCCTCTGAACGTTACCGTAGAGCTTGGACGTACAGCTAAGTCGATTTCCGAGATTCTTGATTTTGCACCCGGTTCCATTATCGAGCTTGACCGTATTGCCGGTGAACCTATAGATGTCCTGGTGAACGGGAAGCTTGTTGCAAAGGGAGAAGTGGTTGTAATTGAAGAGTGCTTCAGCGTAAGAATAACAGAGATTATCAAGTAGGAGGAAAGTTGAATGGCACAGAATGTTTTAATTTGTGATGACGCGGCGTTTATGAGGATGATGATCAAGAATGTCCTGACCAAAGGTGGCTACAATGTTGTCGGGGAGGCCGAGAATGGTGCCAAGGCAGTGGAGAAGTACAAGGAACTTTCTCCGGATCTGGTGCTGATGGATATCACCATGCCTGAGATGGACGGTATCCAGGCTCTGAAAGAAATCAAGAAGATGGACGGCGGCGCAAAGGTGATAATGTGTTCCGCCATGGGACAGCAGGCCATGGTGGTGGAGTCCATTCAGGCCGGCGCTAAGGACTTTATCGTAAAGCCTTTCCAGGAGGACCGTGTGCTGGAGGCAGTGAAGAAGGTTATTGGTTGATGGTATTATTGTCCCAGGGTTCAGGCGCTTATGCTCAGTTCATAACGGTGCTCTTACTGTTTGTGGTGGTGCTGGGAATTACGGCGGTGGTCACGAAATGGATGGCGAACTACCAGAAGCAGCAGAGCGTGAATGTGAACATAGAGGTAATAGAGACCACTCGGATCGCAAATAATAAGTATATCCAGATTATACGGGCAGGCGGAAAGTATATGGCCATCGCTGTCTGTAAGGATACGGTTACCATGTTGGGCGAGATTCCGGAGGATACGCTGAAAGAGACGAAGCCCTTGCAGGGTTTCAATTTCAAAGAACTTCTCGACAAGGCCATGAACAAAAAGGATGCCGCCCGGGAAGAGCCAAAGGATAATCAGTTGCATGATGAAAAATAAGCTTAGAACCAAGCAAATAGTAACCGCAATATGCCTACTGGTCACGGTGGGCATATTGTGTATTGTAAGCTCAATGACAGTATTTGCCAGCAGCGAGGATCCCACCAACATTCTTTCCATCAACATGAGCGATGGCGGAAACGGGGAGATAAACGGGTCTCTGCGCATTCTGCTGACACTGACGCTGATATCCATTGCGCCGATTCTCATCATAATGATGACCTCTTTTACGAGGATCGTCATTGTGCTGCACTTTACCCGTGCGGCGCTGAATACGCAGACGGCTCCGCCGAACCAGGTTCTAGTGGGACTGGCGTTGATTCTCACTTTCTTTATCATGGAGCCTACGGTGCAGGAAATCAACGAGCAGGCATATCAGCCTTACGAGGCCGGTGAGATCGAACTGGACGAGGCGCTGGAACGGGGCGTAAAACCTCTGCGTAAATTCATGTATCCCCAGACGCAGGTAAAGGACGTGGAATTGTTCATGGACATCTCCGGCCAGGAGTGGGACGGGGTGGATCTGGACACGATACCCATGTCCGTGCTGCTGCCCAGCTTTATGCTGGGGGAGCTGCGGATGGCATTTTGGATCGGGTTTATCATTTATATTCCTTTTATTGTCATTGACATGGTGGTGGCGTCTACGCTGATGAGCATGGGTATGATGATGCTGCCGCCAACCACGATTTCCATGCCCTTTAAGATTCTGCTCTTTGTCCTGGCGGACGGATGGAATCTGATCATAGGCGAGCTGGTGAAATCGTTTTACTGGTACCAGTGAGGACAGAAGTTCCGGGGACAGTCCGGGATTTGACGGGAATGAGAGAGCTTGGAAAGGAGGAGAGGCAGGATGACAATAGATGCCGTGATGGATATCACCAAACAGGCATTGTTTCTGATCATTAAGGTATCGCTGCCGGTGCTGCTGGTGTCGCTGTGCGTAGGTCTGGCGGTGAGTATTTTCCAGACGGTGACTTCCATTCAGGAGCAGACGCTTACTTTCGTGCCGAAGATCGTCTGTGTGTTTCTGGCTTTGATTCTCTTCGGAAACTGGATGATGACGTCTTTGGTGGAATTTATGACGACGCTGTGGACGAACTTCGGCATGTATGCGGGCAGTTAAGGGGCATAATGGATGATAAACTATTCCTTTTCCATATATGATTTGGAATTTTTTCTCCTGATTCTGGTCAGGGTGACATGCTTTGTCTATGTGGCCCCTTTTTTCAGCATGAGAAACACTCCCGCCAATGCGCGGATCGCAATGAGCTTCTTTACCTCCGTGCTTTTGTATCAGGCCCTGACGCCTGGGGAGGCAGTGACTTACTCCACATTGATGGGATTCACGGTGATCGTGCTGAAAGAGGCGCTGGTGGGACTATTGATAGGGTTTGCCGCCAATATCTGCACTTCCATTGTGAATTTCGCAGGCTCTATCGCGGACATGGAGACCGGAATGTCCATGGTGACATTGATGGATCCCACCTCCAGGGAGAGCACCAGCATCACGGGTGCGCTCTACCAATATGTGCTGATGTTTATGATGATTGCCACAGGGATGTACCGGTATCTGTTCGGCGCTCTGGCGGACACTTTTATACTGGTCCCCGTGAACGGAGCGGTGTTCCGGGCGGACTCTCTGATGGATTCCATGCTGGAATTTCTCACGGATTATGTGATCATCGGCTTTCGCATCGTACTGCCCATATTCTGTTCCATATTGCTGCTGAATGCCGTTCTGGGTGTGCTGGCCAAGGTGGCGCCACAGATGAACATGTTCGCGGTAGGTATTCAGCTGAAAGTTCTGGTGGGACTTTCCGTGCTCTTTCTCACGGCGAGCATGCTGCCGGGGATAGCCGATTTCGTGTTTGGAGAGATGAAGAAGATGATAGATTCCTTTGTGGGAGGCATGAGATGATTCGCTATAATCTGCAGTTCTTTGCAAAGGAAGGCATGGGCGGCGAGAAGACGGAACCCGCCACCCAAAAGAAATTAGATGACGCCCGCAAGAAAGGCCAGGTGGCAAAGAGCAGGGAGCTGACCAACGGCCTGGAGCTTTTGGCTCTGTTTCTCATCCTGAAATTCTGGGTAGGAAATATGGGCGTACAGTTTCTGGAAATCTTTCATAACGTATACAGTAAGATTCCGGATGTGACCGTATACTGGCAGAATACCATGCCGGAGCGGGAGGCCAGCGTGCTGTTTGGCCAGTTGCTGTTGGGCGTGTTGCTGATTGTGGCACCTATTCTGCTGTTGGGTTATCTGATTGCGTTCGTCACGGATGTGGCCCAGGTGAAATGGAAGCCCACTTTTGAGCCTCTGAGACCGAAATTCAACAAGCTCAATCCCATCAGCGGCTTCAAGAAGATTTTCTCTGCCAACGCCATGGTGGAGCTGGTCAAATCCATAGCGAAAGTACTGCTGATAGGGTATGTGTGTTACAGTTATTTAAAAGACAAATGGCCCATATTGTTCAATCTCTACGACGTGAGCCTGATGCAGGCTCTGCAGCTGGTGGCGGAGATGGTGACGGATTTGGGGATCCGGGTGGCCGTGTTTTATATGGTACTGGCGTTTGCGGACTATGCCTACCAGAAATTCAAGTTCTCCAAGGACATGAAGATGACCAAGCAGGAAGTCAAGGAAGAGTACAAGCAGCAGGAGGGAGATCCCCAGGTAAAGGGTAAAATCAAGCAGAAGATGAGGGAGACCTCCATGAAGCGCATGATGCAGGCCCTGCCCCAGGCGGATGTGGTCATCACGAACCCCACTCAATACGCGGTTGCCATTAAGTATGATCCGCAGGTGGCGGACGCGCCCTTAGTGATCGCAAAGGGTGAGGACTATCTGGCGGCCCGCATCAAGGAAGTCGCCAAAGAAAACAAGATCGAGATCGTCGAGAACAAGCCGCTGGCCCGTATGCTGTATGCCAATGTGGACATAGGGCAGGCAGTTCCGCCCGAGCTGTACCAGGCGGTGGCTGAGGTGCTGGCTTTCGTATACCACTTACAGGGTAAAATATAATAAAGTTAAGGGAAAGGAGATGACAGCATGAGCAGTAAAATGGCAAGGACAGACGTTATGATAGCCATCTATGTGCTGGTGGCATTTATGATGTTGATCGTGCCGCTGCCGGCAGGGATTTTGGATGTGTTTATGGCATTCAACATTGCGGTGGCATTTACGATTCTGTTTGCGTGTATGTTCATCAAGGAAGTGCTGGACATGTCCTACTTCCCCACGATCCTCTTATTCACCACCATTTTCCGAATCGCCATGAACGTGTCTTCCACCAGGCTGATTCTGAAAACGGGCACTTCAGGAAACGTGGTATTGACTTTCGGACAATTCGTAGGCGGCGGTGATCTGATCATTGGCGCGATTGTCTTCGTTATTCTGATCATGATCCAGTTTCTGGTCATCAACAAAGGTTCCGAGCGTGTGGCTGAGGTTACCGCCAGATTCACGCTGGACGCCATGCCCGGTAAGCAGATGGCCATTGACGCGGATTTAAATACCGGCACCATCGACGACAGGGAAGCCAAGGAAAGACGTGAGAAGATTCAGCTGGAGTCCAGCTTCTTCGGTTCCATGGACGGTGCTGTCAAGTACGTAAAGGGAGATGCCGTGGCAGGACTTCTGCTGACGGTCATCAACCTGGTGGGCGGTATTGCCATGGGCGCGCTGCGGGGCGGCATGGACGTCATGACCGCTTTGGAAAATTACGGCATTCTTACCATCGGCGACGGACTGGTGAGCCAGATTCCCTCCCTGCTCATCTCCCTGTCCACCGGTGTATTGGTCACAAAGGGAAGCAAGGAGTCAGAGTTCGGCCCTGCCATTGTCAAGCAGCTTTTCGGTATCCCGAAAGTTATGTATATGGTGGGTGGGACGCTGACATTTTTGTCCGTATTCACGGATTTGAACACGATCCTGTTTATGGGCCTGGGACTTGTCTTCATTGTGGGAGGCAGGATGATGGCCAGCAGCCTGGAGACAGAGGCGATCGAGCGGGAGGTTGACAGCGACGAGACGGCTGCGGAGGAAATGCGGCAGCCGGAGAATGTGGCCAGCCTCTTACAGGTGGATCCCATTGAGCTGGAGTTCGGCTACGGAATCATACCCCTGGCCGACGTGAACCAGGGGGGAGACCTGCTGGACCGTGTGGTCATGATCCGAAGACAGATTGCACTGGAGCTGGGTACCGTGGTGCCTATCATCCGTCTGCGGGACAATATCCAGCTGAACCCCAACCAGTATATCATCAAGATAAAGGGCATACAGGTCAGCGAGGGAGAGATCCTTTTTGACCATTACATGGCCATGAATCCCGGCTATGTGGAGGAGGAAATCACGGGTATCCCTACCTTTGAGCCTTCTTTCCATCTGCCGGCCATCTGGATTACGGAGGGACAGAGGGAACGGGCAGAGAGCCTTGGCTACACCGTGGTGGACCCGCCTTCTATCATTGCAACGCATCTGACGGAAATCATCAGACAGCACATCGACGAACTGCTGAGCAGACAGGATGTACAGAATCTGGTGAACAATATGAGGGAGACCAATCCCTCTTTGGTGGAGGAACTGGTGCCCAAGCTGCTGGGACTGGGAGAAATTCAGAAAGTGCTGCAGAATCTTCTCAAGGAGGGTATCTCTATCCGGGACTTACTGACCGTTATGGAGACTCTGGCGGATTATGCGCCGGCTACCAGGGATACGGATATTTTGACGGAGTATGTGAGACAGAGCCTGAAGCGCGCCATCTCCACGAAGTATTTCCCGCCCCATGAGACTACTAATGTAGTCACACTGGATCCGAAAGTGGAGCAGGAGATTATGGGAAGCGTGAAGCAGACGGAAAACGGGGCTTTCCTGAATCTGGATCCCAACAGATCCAGGGCAATCATCGATTCGGTGGGCAAAGAGGTTAAGAAGCTGGAGAACCTGGGAAAAAATCCTATCGTGATCACCTCTCCCATTGTGCGCATGTATTTCAAGAGACTGACGGAAGATTATTTCAGGGAATTGGTAGTCGTATCATATAATGAAGTCGAGACGAATGTAGAATTACAGTCTGTGGGGATGGTGACGGCATAACATGATTATCAAGAAGTTTTTGGGAAAAACGGAAGAGGAGGCTGTGGAGGCTGCCAAAAAGGAGCTGGGAGACGGCGTCGTCATCATGAACGTGAAGAGCGTGAAGCGCAAAGGGCTGATGGCTTTGTTCCGCTCAGGGATGACAGAAGTCACGGTGGCTCTGGAGGAGGAAAAGGACACAAAAGCATTCCCGCGCAGAGAGGGGAATACGGCTGCGGTACGGGGCGCGGTGCTTCAGGGCGGCCGGTCAGTGGCCGGCACCGGAAATCCCCTGCGGGCGGACGATTCCATGGAAGACAGAGCTTCCATCGAGAGGAAACTTGACAATCTCCAAAGTCTTCTGGTAAGCCGGTTTCAGCAGAGCGAGTCCGAGCGCAGAGAGCTTCTTACGGAAGAGGAACATTCGGACTCGGAGGAAGTCCCGGAGGAAGAGGAGACGGAGGAGAAAGAAGAGGTCACCGAACAGCAGCGCTTCATGAAGCTTCTCTACAACACCATGCTGGAGAGCGAAGTGGACGAAAAATACGCGAATCAGATTGTGGATGAGGTGGACGTGTCGGGGCAGGCCAATCTTCCCTTTGACTATATTCTGGGAAATGTATATCAGAAGATGATTCTGAAGTTTGGGAGGGCCGACGGGATCACGCAGTCGGAGGGGCGTCCGAGGATTGTGGTCTTCATGGGGCCTACGGGAGTGGGAAAGACCACCACCATAGCCAAGATCGCCAGCAACTACGTGGTGGAGGAAAAAAGGAAAGTCGCGCTTCTGACAGCGGATACCTACAGGATTGCCGCGGTGGAACAGCTGCGGACCTACGCCAATATCCTGGAGGTGCCTTTCAGGGTCATCTACTCCGAGGACGATACAAAAGAGGCGATTCAGGAATTTCAGGATTATGACTATATCTTTGTAGATACAGCGGGACATTCCCATCAGAATGAGGAGCAGCTGGGCCATACGAAAAATCTGGTGGACGTGCTGCAGGAGACGGGGGACAGTCAGGTTTTCCTGGTGCTTTCCGCCACTACAAAGTACAGGGATCTTTTGAAGATTGTGTCCCGCTACAATCAGATCGCGGATTTTCAGCTGATCTTTACCAAGCTGGATGAGACAGATGTATTAGGGAATCTTCTGAATCTGAAGCTCTATACGGATAAACCTGTTGCATTTGTGACTTACGGACAGAATGTGCCTAACGATATCGAGCTTTTCAATCCTCAGAAGACGGTAAAGCAGATTTTGAGCAAGAAGCAGGAGCGCGGCGAGACGTAAGAGCAAAAGGCACGTAAGGAGGTAATAGATGGATCAGGCAGAACAATTACGAATCCTAAAGGCAGGGCAGCAGCAGCCGAAGTCACTGGCCCGTGTCATTGCTGTCACCAGCGGCAAAGGCGGCGTAGGCAAGTCCAATACCTCTATCAACCTGGCGATTCAGTTCAAGAAAATGGGGAAACGCGTCATTATACTGGATGCGGATTTTGGCCTTGCGAATATAGAAATCATGTTCGGTGCGGTTCCCGAGCACAACCTCTGTGATTTGATCTATCAGGGGAAGAGCATCATGGATATCATTACATGGGGCCCTATGGGCGTGGGCTTCATCTCCGGTGGAAGCGGCATTGTGGGAATGTCCAATCTAAGCCGTGATTATCTGAACTACATCATTCAGAATCTGGTTCAGTTGGACAGCATTGCGGACATTATCATTGTGGATACGGGGGCGGGCATTTCCGATGCGGTACTGGAATTTCTGGTGGCCAGCGGTGAGATTTTGCTGGTGACCACGCCGGAGCCTACTTCCATCACGGACTCCTATTCACTGGTGAAAGCGCTCTACCGTCATCCCAGATTCAACGAGGAGACGATGAAAGTAAAACTGATTGCCAACCGGGTGGAAAAAGAAGCCGAGGGGCAGATTCTCTTCAGCAAACTGAACGCGGTGATAGAGCGGTATCTGAAAGTGCCCATGACATATCTGGGATATGTGCCGGAGGACTCGCAGCTGTCCAAGTCGGTGATGCAGCAGGTACCGGTGTCCCTGCACAATCCCGGGGCTAAGTCTACGGCAGCTTATGAGCGTATCGCCGCAAGACTTTTGGACAGGGAGGAGGCGCAGAGGCAGCCCAAGAGAGGCATGGCGGCATTTTTTTCATATATTATAACCAGAAAACGTTAAAATCAATGATAAAGGCAGGTGGTTGTTATGTTTTCCAAATTTATATCAATCGGAGACAAGATTGAATTGCAGGCAATGTCACATGAGAGTGACGAGAAACCGGGGACTCCGGCGAAAGTGTATCACAGTGAGGTGACTGAGATTCAGTCCGAGGATACCATCGAGATTACCATGCCGGTGGAGAAGACAAAGCTGATTCTGCTACCCATAGACAGCGAGTATGATATGATCTTTTATGGTTCCAGCGGCCTGTTCCAGTGCCTTGGCAGAGTGATCGACCGCTATAAGAGCGGCAATTCCTACCTGCTTTTAGTGGAGATGACCAGCAATCTGCGCAAGTATCAGCGGCGTGAGTTCTATCGCCTGCGCTGCGCATTGGAGATGCATGCCAGGGCCCTGAGAGAGGATGAGGTGCAGACTGTGGAGAGCAGGATGCCGTACTCGCTGGCAAGTGATCTCCCGCTGAAAGAGAGTGTCATCGTGGATATCAGCGGCGGCGGACTCAGGTTTGTGTCCACGCAGCCCTTTGAACAGGACAGCCTCATGTATTGCTGCTACCATCTGATGAACGGCGGAGAGCACAAGAAGTACGAGGTGATCTGCAAGGTGATAAGCTGCATAGAACTGGACAATCGCCCGGGAACCTATGAGCACAGGGTTCAGTACTATGACATAGACCCCATAGAGCGGGAGGAAATCATCAAATACATTTTCGAGGAAGAGCGGAAGAGCCGGCAGAAGCAGAAATTCAGTTCAGAATCATAGGTTGGAATAGATGCCCGTCAGCCGGGCATGGGGGTATTGTATGAAAGACATTAATTTGGATCAGGTATCCGAGAATTATTATGACGTGCTGAAAGAAATCGGCAACATAGGCGCCGGAAACGCTATGACAGCGTTGTCCCAGATGCTTCAGTGCAAGGTGGATATGAAAGTTCCCCAGGTCAGATTGCTGGAGTTCTCCGAGGTGGGAGAGCTCATGGGAGGCGAGGAGCAGATTATGGCTGCCGTGCTGCTGGCTGTGGAGGGCGATATCACAGGATACATGATGTTCATGGTGGAAGAGGACAGTGCCAGGCATCTGATTGACAAGATTACGGGCGGAATGTTTACAGGTATGGAGTTCGAAGA
Source organism: Lachnospiraceae bacterium (assembly GCA_022799755.1). GTDB lineage: Bacteria > Bacillota > Clostridia > Lachnospirales > Lachnospiraceae > Acetatifactor. The sequence continues at coordinate 207 of JAAWOU010000055.1, read as the reverse complement.
GATGGGGCTGTCGGCCATGCAGGAGGTGGGGAATATCATCACCGGCGCGTATTTAAATTCCCTGTCTTCCATGACGAATCTGACCGTGTTCCCGTCGCCGCCTGCGGTAACCGTTGACATGGCGGGAGCGATTCTCAGCGTACCGGCTATCCAGTTTGGCATTTACGGAGATAAAATTCTGCTGATTCAGTCACAGTTTTACGACGA
>JAAWOU010000054.1 GCA_022799755.1 Lachnospiraceae bacterium | reverse complement strand
CTGCCCAGATGCTGCTGGAAACATTTACAGATTTGAACAGCAGGGTAGGGGCTACCATCCTGATGGTGACCCATGATGCCTTTTCTGCCAGTTACTGTGCTTTCGGTACGCGGCGCATCCGGACCTGATTTTTATAAACGATTTCCCGTGGGATGTCCACTGCGACAGGGCCTGCCACATTATCGTGGAGGGAGCGGTCCGGTACGGCTTTGCGCTGGAGTACAATGCCAACGGCTTCCGCAGGGGAATGCAGCGCTACAGGGACGGGGAGCGCTGCCCATACCCCCATGACAGGTTTTGGGAGAAAGTAAAGGAGGCGGGGATTTCGGTGTACGTAGGGTCGGACTGCCACGAGCCCGGCCAGGTCTATGACGGGACCGTGGAGACGGCCTACAGGAAGCTCGATGAGATGGGAATCGGGGTCAGGACGGACTGGGGATGACGGAGGGAGAGGATGACGAAATCGTTTCAGGGAAGACTCCTTTTGATCAGCATGATAGGTCTGGCGGCAGCTTCTCCCGCTCTGTCTTCTGCCGCTGCTCTTCCTCCGTCTGCACCTTGACCAGCAGATTCTTGATATCCACTTTCATCTCGTTGATCCTGTGCATCAGCTCCCGGAATTCCCTGACCTCCAAGTCTTCGCTGACCATGTCCAGCTTCCCCTCGCCCACCTCCACAATCGCCTGCTCCAGCCGTTTGATGGGCTTTCCCAGCATCCTCATGGTGGCGTAGACAATGAGCAGGGCGGGAATCACAGACAAAACACACAGCAGAAAGATCCTCCTGCGAAGCACCACGGATTCCGTGACGGAGGGAGATTGTATATGAGCCGGAGGGGAGAGATTCGCCGCCGGGAGAGACAAATATTTCACCATAAGGAGGATGAAAAATGACGCAATACGGGAAGTTGACAGACTATGAGGTAAAGGGGCAGGCCGTAGCGCTGCACTTTGAGGGGGGACAGGCCGGACCCTCAGGTGGACACTTCAAGGCTCTGTACAAGTCCATTCCGTTCTTCATCGCGCTGACGGACCGCCATGGGCGAGAAGCCCCTTGATACTGCTGCTGGACGTATATCCCGGGGAGGGAAGCTTCGACTATTACCTGGACAACGGCGAGGACTTTGCCTACAGGGAGGGCCAATACCACCAGTACCGCTTTACGGTGAGGGAAGACGGAACTGTCAGCGGGGAGATTGTCCACGGAGGCTATGAGAAGCCTTACAGGCGGATTCTGGTGAAGCGGCCCGGAGGGGAGGCCATGGAAGAGCTGATTTTGTAATCCGCTATAAGGTTTGGCCGGGCGGGAGAGATGCCTGCCCGGCAGCATCAGACATTGGAGGGTGCTTCCCGCCGGAGAGCATGGCTTTCCGGTAGGCTAAAGGGGTCTCTCCGTATTTTTTCCGGAAGATCCGGGTGAAATAGGACTGGTGGTGGAAGCCGCAGTTTTGCGCAATGTCGATTACTTTGAGGCTGGTTTGCGACAGCTGTCTGGCCGCCAGTTCCAGGCGGTAGTTGACCAGATAGGCGTTAAAGCTGGTTCCCGTAAATTCCCGGAATAATTTCATAAAGTGACTTTCCGAGAAACCGCATTTCTCTGCCACTCTTTTCACAGAGAGCTCCTGGTCATAGGAGTGCTGGATATCGTAAAGCGCATTTTTCAGCCTGCCATAAGATAATTGTGACAGGCTGTTGTCATCTGCGGCCGTGCTGTATCGGCTGATATGGTGGAGTACCAAAAAAAGGCAGGACCGGATCAGCAGCTCATGGGAGGAGTAGCTTTCCCTGCGGTGTTCCAGCATGGACAGGATACAGGGGGTGAGGGCCTGATTTAAAGGGGAGGCCGCAGGCTGGAAAGGATCCAGGGCTTTTTCTCCGCTTAGAAAGGGGAGAATGTATTTTTCATAGCAGGAGTCGTCTTCCGCGCCCTTGAATACAGTGGGGTGAAACATGATGTTAAAGTATTCTCCGGCCTCATTGTCCCATTGATCGATGGAATGGACGGCGCGGGGGAGGACTACTGCCAGGTCTCCTCCGGAAAGTGTAAAGGGATGTCCCCATACGGTGACCAGGATCCGGCCTTTGATACAGTAGATCAGTTCAAAGTCGTCATGCCAGTGCAGCGGAAAGGAATGGAAATAGGCAGGAATCATGCCGCGGTAGACCGTGTAGGGAAAGGCCGCGGTTCCGTGAGTTTTGGTCTCGTGCAGGGGTGTGTGGTTCATGGGGCTCCTTTCGTGCGAGTGCCGGGAGATAATAGGATTATGCTAAAAATATAGGACTATATTGCAAGAATTTTATCACGGATAAGAATATAATGCAAGATAGAGGCGGGATAAAATTGGGGGAGGCGGCTGCGGTGAAAGCGGACAGCAGAGGCAGGAAAGAGAAGCTGCGGCTGCGGACGGCTGCGGTGGGAAAGACAGCCGTAACTGGGGAGGTGCCGTGACAAAAGCGGACGGCAGAGGCAGGAAAGGAAAACAGGAGGGAACCATGGAATACGCGGCAATCAGGCATTTTGCGGATAAGAGATATTGTTATGCCATAGGGAAAGGACATTTTCTCATCAGGCTGGAAATGAAAAAGGGCGACGGGGCCCGGGTGGTGCTTCACACACAGAATAAGTACCTGCCCATTGAATATCTGGATACCAGGCAGGAATCCCCTATGAAACTGGTATGTTCCGACAACTATCTGGACTACTACGAGACGGATGTCTACATTGATACAGTCTGCCTCAGATATTTCTTTGAGATAGAGGACCGGCAGGGAAATGTGGTCTATTATGGAAACCACGCATTTTACGAAGCGTGTATCAGGGAGATCGGCAGAATGTTCGACTGTCCCCAGACGCTTCGGGAGGAGGAACGGTTCGGGCTGCCGGCCTGGGCTGAAAATAAAGTGATATACCAGATTTTTCCCTCCCGTTTTGCCACGGATCAGGAGGTGGCGGAAGAGGACTGGTATCAGGCGCCCATTGGCCATAGAGCCGACCTGAAAGGGTCACTGCGGGGCATTATCAATCATTTTGACCACATCAAAAATCTGGGGGTGGATATCCTCTACATGACGCCGATTTTTTGCTCGGACTCTTCCCATAAGTACAATATCCACGACTATTACCGGATTGATCCCTCTTTCGGCGATAAGGAGGATCTGAAAGAGCTGGTAAAGCTGGCCCACCAGTCCGGCATGTATGTGATTTTAGACGGTGTGTTTAATCACACTGGGATTGACTTTTTCGCTTTTCGGGATATCCGGGAAAAGGGGCGGCAGTCGGCCTACCTTGACTGGTATTATATCGAGGATTTTCCGCTGGTGATGGAGATGGGCAAGAGGCCCAACTACAAGACGTTCAGCTACGCCGCGTATATGCCGAAGTTGAATCTGGGCAATCCCGAGACAGCGGATTTTGTCATAGATGTGGCCCGGTACTGGATACAGGAATGCGATATCGACGGCTGGCGTCTGGATGTGGGGGATGAGATCGGCCACAGCTTCTGGAAACGGTTTCGCGCAGGCATCAAGGCTGTGAAGAAAGACGCCCTGATCGTGGGAGAAGTCTGGCATTACGCGGGGGATTTCCTGGAGGGGGACGAATGGGACAGCGTCATGAATTATCCCTTTTACGATGCGGCGGTGGACTTGATCGCCAGGGAGGAGATCAGTCTCTCGGCTTTTGTGGGGAATCTGAACTTTGTAAAGGGGAATCTGCACACAGGGCTGGAGGGGTATCTGTGGAATTTCATCGACACCCACGACACCGCCAGGTTCCTCCACAGCGCCGGAGGGGATATGGGAAAGCAGAAGCTGGCGGCGGCCATGCAGCTTTTGCTGCCGGGTATGCCCATGATTTATTACGGCGACGAGGTGGGGATGGAGGGCGGACCGGACCCGGACTGCAGGCGGGGGATGCTCTGGGAGGAGAGCAGGCAGAACCTGGAATGTCTGGACTATTACCGCAGGCTGATTCAAATCAGGCATGGGTATCCGGCGCTGACCAAAGGGGCGGTTATCAGGCAGGAGACGGATGACCAAAGGGGAATCTGGTATTTGGAGAGAAAGTGGGAGAAATGCCATGTGGTTCTGATTTTCCATGTGAAGAGGGGGAGCGTCTCTTTGGCGGAATTCTCCGGCGGGTGGAGGGAGCTGATCCGTGACAGGGACTTTGATGGCAGACTGCATGACTATGAGGCAGTAGTGCTCACCGAAACAACTACATAGAACAGGTGCGAAAGATGTGCAGGGCGCTGTACGCCGCGAATACCAATATCGATTACTTCCCCACGAATTTCGTGGTCCGTGGGGGAGAGGTCTGTTACATTGACTTCGAGTGCAATCCCTATATGGAGGAGTGGAATTTCGAAAATTGGGGCATCAAATACTGGTCGATGACACCGGAACTAAAAGCCTACAAAATCCCATAGGGGTATTGGTATCCATATAGGGGCGAAAGGCTTTTGCTGTCAGCAATATAAAATGCCAGATCAGTCAGGGGACGCGCTATTTTGTTCCAGTCTATGCAAAGGGCAAAGCTATAGAGCCCCTTTTGCCGGGATACCCATTCCGGGCAGGGTTGCTTCAGTGCAAGAAACAACTGCTTTTTCCCGTTTTTCCCCGTTGCTGTGGCAAACAACAGGAAATCTTCCGAATCCCCAGGGCTTTGAAAGAATCCCTCTAAAAGCAGATAAACCGGAGTCTCCCTCATACCGTAAAGCGTGATATTTGTGGGAAGCTCCCTGGGGGAGGCTGTGTCGAAAGTCTCTAAAAGAGCGTCCGGAGCCAGAAAGGCTTCCGCCCGCCGCCTGTACAGCTCTTTTAGCTTGTCCCGGAAGAAACCAAAGCTGTCTTCCATACTGGCAATGGAGGTCTCCTCTTTTGCCATGGCGCAGGTATACAGACCTGATGGGTGGAAACGGAGAAAAAGAAATTCCTTGTCCATACAGAACCGCATTTTCGCCAGCTTTTCCTCAATACACGCCCGCAGCCATGTCCGCTCTGTTGTAGCGGTAATCGATGTGCGGTTTTCGGGGGGGTGGCTGCACCGGCAAACAGTTCGTCCTTCGAGTGGATGTCCAGCACAAGGGGAACCCGCAGCGCCATAAGTTCCCGGCGCACCTGGCTGCATTCATCCTCGTTCATAAGCTGCCCCATATTCCAGTCCCCATGATTTGCGGCGGCGCTGATATATGGAGTGCGGAATTCATGTCTGGCAGCCCGGAGTTTTTCCGCGCAGAATTTCCCGATTGCAGACAGTTCGTCCCGGTTTTCTTTCAATACCATTGTAATGCAATACAGCTTTGCCCTGTGCCTGCCGGGACGCCATTTTGCATTTACCAGGGCAATCTTTTCCAGATTCCGGTAGAAGCGGTCGAATTGGACAGAGGCGCATATTTCATGGTACCGTTCGGGCCGGAGCGTTTCAACGGAAAGGTTCACATGCCGGATATTTGCAGACAAAATGGTGCGGATTTCTTCCTCCGTCATGGACCTCGAAAAATTTGAGGTAAAAAACACATTTTTCCGGCCTGTCCGGGGCAGTAATTTTAAGAATTTCAAAAAATCAGGGGCTATAGACGGCTCATAAAGGCATGAGAAAAGGATACCTGCCCCCTGTCTTTTTACAGGTCTTATCATGGGAAACAGTGCCAGAATCTTTCGATAGACCGCTTCCGTCATATAAAATGCCTTGTTTTCAAAGTCGTTAAAGCAGAATCGACAGCGCAAGTTGCATGTGTTATTGATGTCGAAAGTCATGGCATCATAAAACAGCTCCTCAGAACAGGGCCTGCGCATCCACTTTCCATTCTTTTTTGCAGGGCGGAATGTTGCATAATACGTTCCGTATGCCAGAACCTTTTTTGCGGTTCCCTTACAGGCCGCTATAAGCTGGGCCGCTGTTTTCTTCATGCCTGACCTCCTGTATGTAGCGCTGAATCGGTTTCTTTTCTATTTTATATTATACATCTTCCCCGGAATATTGCAACTGCTGAATCAAATTGGCAGGCCGGCAGGGACTTTGAAAGCGGTTTTTGTTCTGCCCCATAAACCGAAAGCTTATAGTGCGTTCTTTGGACAATTTTTCACACACTCAAAACAAAGAATACATTCTGTACCGTTCTTTCGTTTTCGAGAATTATCTGTAACATCCACTTCCATTGGACACACATTTTTGCATTTGCCACAAGAAATGCATTTGCTTTTATCACATTTAATTTGTAATAGAGAGAAATAGCTTATGGGTTTCAAAAATATTGTAATAGGACATATGTATTTGCAAAATGCGCGATTATCCTTAAAAACAAACGCCAATATTATTCCGACGGCATAGTACATGACATTTCCTATAATAAACGCCCAAAACATAATCTTCTCAAGATTGCTAGTATGAGAGAGGAATAATACTGAAACAAATATAAAAGAAACCACAAATGTAACATACCTTATCCAACCGATCTTTTTTCGCGGTGTTTTAGAAACTTTGTATGGAAGAAAATCAAGAACCATTGCCGTCCAACAGGCATATCCGCACCAACCTCTGCCAAAAAGTAAGGGGCCGAAGATTTTGGCCACCGCATAATGAATTGTTGCAGCCTCGAATACACCTGTAAAAAGATAATACCAAAATCCCTCAATCTGCATATTTTCGCCGCAGATAAGTCCCAAATAAACTAACATATAAAGACCGACTAAAAGTTGTGCAACCCTGCGGGCATACTTGTATTTTTTAACATAAAGGAATATCCCTAAAGAAATAGATATTCCTATATAGCTAAAGTTAAACAGATAAAATATATTGTTCTGTGTCAGCCATAATGTCACTGCAACAGTTTCAAATATTACCAACATAATAAATGGTAGAAAATACTTTTTCATTTTCTTTCTCCAATCCATAAATTTCTCAGCCTCAAGCATGATGAATTGAATCGTGAAACTGTTATTATAATTGCGCCAAAAATAATAAGCAGCTTTATGCTTCCTTTCATTTCGCGTTTATATAATGCCAAATTAGTCATTTTGTTCCCCTCCGTAATAATTCATGAAAATTTCCTCCAGGCTCTGTTTTGCTGTAACAGTGACGTTCTCTCCGTTGCAGATACCGCCAAAATCTGCGGCAAATGCTTTGGCCACAGCTCCGTTTTCAAGCGTCACCGTGTAACTGCGAGTATGCCGTTCGTGCAATGCAGCGGCTGAATCAACGGCTATCATCCTGCCCTTTCGAATGATACCGATACGGTCGCAGGTCCGCTCCACTTCCTCAAACACATGGCTTGACATCAAAACCGTTTTTCCGTGTTCTTTTTCTTCTGTGATCAAACTGACAAATCTGCTTTGCATCAACGGATCGAATCCGCTGGTGAGCTCGTCCAGAATCAGAATATCAGGATCATGCATAAGCCTTGCCTGTACTTTCTCCCTTTCGTTCCAGCAGTCCAGGCCGTGGATGGTGCATTTTCCCGCCGATTTCATCCCAATATTCCACCCTGAATCGATCTACAATAACATCAATTCACCGCGTAGTACACCGCCCTCAAAAGGCCCCCTATTTGTCTTTTCAGCTCATCTTCCTCCATCTTCCTGTTCCCTGCCATCCACCGCTTGATACACTCGGCAACCGCACCCACGAAAAACGGGGCCATCACCTCGGGCGAGGCAGGCATTTTGTGGCCTTTCCGGCAGTCCTCCCGCAGCTTATCCTGGATGTCCCGGACGATCTGTTCCGACAGGACATCCAAAACCAACGGGAAACAGCCCGACCCGGATACTGAGCGTATCAGATGTTCATTCCCCCGCAGGTAATCAAACAGGCAGTCTATGATCCGCCCATAGTTGTCCACCGGGTCCATACACGCAGTACTTTCCCCTATCTGTGCGTCAAACCGTCTCAGACCCTGCCGCACCACGAAAGCCAGAAGCTCGTACTTGTCCCCGAAATGTTTATAAAAGGTGGACTTACGCACCATGGCCCGGTCACACAGCTCGTTGACACGGATATCCTCAAAAGGTTTTTCACCCATGGCTTTCAGCAGCGCCCTGCTCAGAGCCAGGTAGGTTTTCTGTATCCTCAGATCCAATTTCTGTTCCATAGGCCCTCCCTGTACGGAAACCTTTCTATGCGATGGTATGATAATGGACTTTATTCAGAAAACGTACTGTTGACCGTTATCTTCTCCGCTATTATAGTGGAGGTATCCCCCAGCTGTCAAGTGTCTGGGAGCATTCACGGAAAGGAGCATGATGCCTTGGATACCAATATTTTATTTGAGCCCATTCAAATCGGAAATGTGGAGCTGAAAAACCGCATTGCCATGTCTCCCATGAACATGGGTTACACCGGCCCCTTGGGCTATGCCGGAGAACAGACCAATGCCTGGTACGCCGCCAGGGCCCGGGGCGGCTTCGGCCTTATCATCACCGAGTGCATGGTTGCCAACCCATTCCCCTGGCGAGGCTCGGAGAGCCTGAACCCCCTGCTGTGCGACGCCCAGGATAAATACCGGCACTTGAGCCAGCTGGCCGAGGTCGTTCATTCCTACCGGGGGGCAAAGATCTTCGCCCAAGTGTCTCCGGGCTGGGGCCGTCAGGGTCACCCAATGCCCGGACATGAGGCCATCGCCGCCGGGGCCCCATCCGCAGTGGCCATGGAGATGGATATGCGTCATCTGACTCGTGGCTGGGCGCTGCAGTTCAAGCGAGTGTCTAAGGAGGCAGGGCTGGATCCGGACGATGTGCCGTTTTCCATGTCACTGCTGGACCAGCTGCAGAAAATGGACGATGAAGAGTATGCCCGGTTCGTACCCGTATTGCGGGAACTGCTGGAGAAAAACGACAGCGAGTTCACCCATGTTGTATTCGGAGATGCCCCCCGGGAGCTGACCATCCATGAAATCGAGCAGATGGAGGACTTCATGGTGGAACAGGTGTGTGCCATGTACCGCCTGGGCTTTGACGGCGTAGAACTCCATACCCCCCATGGCTATCTGCTCCACCAGTTCCTCTCCCCCCGCTCCAACCTCCGGGAGGATCGCTACGGCGGGAGCACGGAAAACCGCTGTCGGGTGGTCACCAACATACTGGAGCGGGTGCGCCGGATCGTCGGCCCGGACAAGGCTCTGGGTGTGCGCATCTCCGGGGAGGAGTACATCAGCGACGGCCTCCACCACGGTGAGGCATGCAGGGTGGCGGAGTTGCTGACCGCTGCCGGGGCGAACTTCATCGACGTATCTCAGGGCAGCTACGAAGCTTTCGGCAAGGGCTTCGCCCCCGACGGCGAGGGAGAGTTTACCCAGTGGGCCCCCGGCTTCAAAAAGGCATCGGGCGGTCTGCCGGTCATCACTCCCGACTTCATGACCCCGGAGCTGGCCGCCCAAGCGGTGACGGAGGGGCAGACCGATATCGTTTCTCTGGGCCGTCAGTCCATCGCCGACCCATACTGGCCCGCAAAGGTGAAAGCCGGACGGACCTGCGACATTGTAAAATGCGCCCGGTGCCAGCAGTGTTATATGAACCTGTTCGAGTCCCGCTGGATTCGCTGTGCGGTGAACCCCACAGCGGGCTTCGAGAAATATTACCCGGAGCTCTGGCAGGACGGCGGGCTGATGGATCTTCGGGCACAGACATTTATGGACAAGCGGAAAGACCTGCCGCAGATTTAAGGAGGGATAGTTCATGTCGGAACATAGCGTATGGGAGGACGGCTTTTTCAAAATTGACCCGGAGTGCCACATCATCGGTGATATGTCATCGGTGGAACACTTCCCCGGCGTACAGATGTGGTGGCGGGCCATCGACGGTATTATGCGCCCTACTCTGCAAGGCGCGCCCGGGGACTATATCAGCAAATTTGAGCCTTGGGAAATGACGAAAAGCGCCGACCCGGAAAACATCCTCCGGGCCATGGACAAGTACGGCGTGGATGTGGCCTGCATCTTGCCGGAGTCCATGATGGACACCACGGGCTTCACCAGCCGATGGTGTACCAACGGAGACGCCTGGAAAGCGGTTCAGGCCCATCCAGACCGCTTCATCCTCAACCCCAACCTTTCCCCCATCAAGCGGCGAGGGGTGAAAAACGCCATCTGGGAGCTGGAGTATTGGATGGATCAAGGTACAAAAATCTTCAAGTATTACTCCCCCGAGGATACATACATCAACGATCCGGAACTGTGGCCTTTCTACAAACGTGCAGAGGAACTGGGAGCGGTGCTGTGCCTGCACACAGGGTTCAGCTGGGGGCCGCCCGGAAAGAGCAAATACTGCTACCCCACCCAGGTGGATGACGTGGCCCGAGACTTCCCAGAGCTGAAAATCGTGGCCTTCCACATGGGGTATCCCTTTACCGATGCCATGAATATGGTGGCCCTGGGCCATCCCAATGTGTATCTGTGTTTAAGTCTGCTGGTGCCCTGGGCTGTCACAGTGCCTTACAAGTTCGCCCATATCCTGGGAGAAGCCATGCGCTTCGTGGGTCCTGACAGGATCATCTGGGGAACGGATAGCGCCGGGTATGGGCTGCAGATTGGCGCGGCCGCCATGGGACTGGCTCAGTTTCAGATTCCCGATGAGCTACAGTGGAAATATGGTTACTTACCTCTTACCGATGAGGACAAGCGCAAAATCTTCGGCGGCAATTTGGGAAAGTTACTGGGCATTGACACCACCCTTCGACGCGGGGGCAAGGCATCAGAGAAAGCGCTCCAGGGAAGACCTGTGGAAACAACCTCCCAAGTACAGCGATCCGCCGAAGCTTCGGCCCCCGCCACTGTGGACCGAAGCGGCCCTCCCGTCACTGAGGAGTTCGAAGTGGTCATGTCCACACCGATTGGCAGCATCAACGGCAAAGTCATTACCCATATTGAGGGGGAACGAATCTCTGGTGTCATCTCTTTCATGGGGCAGGAAAACGAGTTCAAAAACGGGGTCATAGACGGGAACGGTAACGTGACTTTCTCCGGTGAGATGAAAACGCCCATCGGAAAAATGGCTTACACCTCCACAGGAAAAATGGTGGATGGCAAAATCCAGGCGGTTGCGAAAACTAAACTGGGGAGCATTGAAATCAGGTCGAAATAGCTTGACTGCTCTGCACGGCAAGCAATGCGACGGTATATACCCGGCGCGTGCTTGTTGGAGGCTGACCACCATCAAACCCTTGTAAAAACGGGCGCACTAGCGCCTGTTTTTTTGAAGCCGTCAAAATCCCTGCACCGAGGGCGGCATCAATCAGCAACTCCAACCGGCCCCGGATGCCGCACTCCTGATCCCCCATGATGTCAGGGGTGTAGGTTTGCTTCTCAGCTATGGCGCCGACCATCAGGAGTGTATGGTGCACATCGAACGCTATGGGTCTCATGAGAGCTCCCTGTTATCATGTCCTATTTCCACACCCCATGAAAAGTAACTATATAAGTGGTAAACTCAGGTTTTGCCACGGAAGAGATGGAAACCCGCTGGGAGATATGATATAATACTGACACGGAAGTGCATCATGTCTACTTCTGATCCCATGTGCGCCGGAGCACACAAAATTACGGTACAATGTCCGCAAAGGGCAGAGCCAAGCGGTCGGAGAAAGAGAACCGGCTGTCCGGTTTACTTGTGCAGAGGGTTTTTCGGACATTTAACCGGCGAAGCGAACCCGAGCTTGCGGGAATATGTCCGGTTCAGGACAGAAAGGATAAGTAGGAAGAAATGGGAGTGTATTTGGAGAAAGCGGCAGACGACACCCTGCCTCTGGACTGGCTGGCAGAACGGCTTTCATGCGGGCCGGCGGATTTGAGAGCGGAACGCTTTTGCGACAGCGACGGCGATTACCAGAGGAAATATAATGTATACAAAATTTCCGCAGGCGGACAAAGCTATGTCTGTAAGCAGGCAGATGCCGGAGAGCGGGACATCTATGAAAACTTTCTGCAGGGAAAGGCCTTTGCAGTACCGGAATACTATGGGAATGTCGTATCCGGCAAAACTGTCTGGCTGCTGACGGAATATATTGAGGGGCCTGACTTGCGCCGTTTTACCCGGGAGATGGCGCTGGCCAGCGCCGATACGCTGGCAGAGATCCAGAATTTCTATTGGGACTGTAAAGCGCAGGACGGCAGGTTCGACAGATATTGGGAGCGAATCTGCAGGCGGGCAAGGTGCCTGGAAAAGGAACCGGAGCTGGCAGCGGCCTACGATATCTTTCTGGAACGGCAGAAGAGCTGTCCGCGGACCCTGAGCAATGGGGACTTTCTGCAGTTCAACGGGATCTGGCGGGACGGCAGGGTATCTGTGATTGACTGGGGATTCGGCGGAATCATGCCCTATGCGCTGGACATTACCAGGCTGATTGCCCATGGGACGTTGGTATATGAGCCGGACGGGTTTCCTTTTTACATGGACGATGATCTGCGCGGGACTTTTGTGCAGGCCTGCTATAAGGCGCTGAAGCAGAAGCCGGACTGGGACCGATATCTGATGGATATCAGGCTGGCGGCCCTGAACGAGTACGTGGAGTTCCTGGAAGAGGAGCTGAATGATCCGGAGGCAAACAGGGAAGAAATTGCGGAGGGATCCTATTACAAACGAGCAAAAAAGACCGCGGAGGAGATACTGCGGCTGGAAAAAAGGAACAGTTGAGAGCCGCGCCCAAGCGCGCAGACGGAGGTGCAAACATGAAATACGAAATCAAAGACAACGCAATCTTCTTTACCCGCCCCGGGGAATGGGGCAAGATTTCGGCCTGCGGCCGGGACAGCATCCGCTTCCAGGCCTCGCCGCAGGGCAAAGTAAAGGAGCAGAACTGGACTATAGAGCCTGGGTCTGCGGACGCAAAAATCTGGCTGGAGGGGGACTGCGCTTACTTTGTCACCGGAGAAATGAAAGCCGTGGTGCACGGCGATGGCAGGATGGAATATTTCCGGAAAGACAAGCGGATTTTGTCGGAGAAAAGCGAACTCACATTCGGCGCGGGCATACGCAATTACCGCAACCGGGGAAGCGGGCTCTGGAGCGGGCGGGTGACATTCGCGCCTGTGGAGGGGGAGCACTTCTACGGCCTGGGACACGAGGCCACGGGCTGCTTTGACTTAAAGGGCTGTACCATTGACCTGCGCCATGTGAATGCCAAATGCGCCATGCCTTTCGTGTACTCCTCCCTGGGGTACGGTTTCCTCTGGAATATGCCCTCTACAGGCACCTGCGAGCTGGCCCATAACCGGACCAGGTGGAACAGCGACAGTATGGAACAGATTGACTACGTAGTCATAGGCGGAGAGCCCCGGGAGGTGTCCGAAACCCTGGCGGACCTTACCGGCCACGCCCCCATGATGCCAGACTTTGGCCTGGGCTTCTGGCAGTGCAAGCTGCGTTACGAGACCCAGGAGGAAGTCCTGCAGGTGGCAAGGCGGTATAAAGAGCTGGGGATTCCCCTGGACGTGATCGTCATCGACTACTTCCACTGGACAGAGCAGGGAGACTACAAGTTTGACCCTGTATACTGGCCGGACCCCAAAGCCATGGCAGAGGAGCTCCATGCCATGGGCGTGAAGCTGATGGTGTCCATGTGGCCCACCATCAATGAGAAGAGCGAGAACTACGGCGAGATGTTTGACCGCAATCTCCTGATCAGGACCGCAAGCGGCTCCAACCGGGTGTTTGACTTCTACGGCCCCCAGGCGGAGATAGACCCCACAAACCCGGAGACCAGGGAGTTTGTGTGGAAGAAGCTGAAAGAAAATTATATCGACCAGGGAGTGGACTGTCTCTGGTTCGACGAGGCGGAGCCGGAGATACATCCGGAGCATTTTGACAATCTGGTGCTTTCCATGGGAAATGGGGACCAGGTGGGGCTGCTGTACCCATATTATTACGCAAAGCTGGTGTATGACGGCATGAAAGCAGAGGGCAGACAGGACATTGTGACCCTGTCCAGATGCGCTTATCCGGGGGCACAGCGGTTTGGCACATTGGTGTGGTCCGGGGACATTCCATCCACCTTTGAGAGCCTTTCGGACCAGGTGAAGTCCGGCCTGAACATGGCCATGTGCGGGATTCCCTGGTGGACCACGGACATCGGCGGGTTTTACGGAGGGGATATCGAGACGCCCTATTTCAGAGAACTTATCGTCAGATGGTTCCAGTACGGCCTGTTCTGCCCGGTGATGCGCCTCCACGGCAGCAGGGAGGGAAAGGACTACACAAGACCCATCATAGAGCCCACCGGCGGCGACAATGAGCTCTGGAGCTTTGGGGAAGAGAATTTTGAAATCCTGAAAGACCTGGTGCTTCTCAGGGAGCGGATGAAGCCCTATCTGCGCAGTGCCATGAAGAAAGCATCGGAAAGAGGAATTCCTGTAATGCGGCCCATGTTCTTTGACTTCCCGGAGGACGAGGTGTGTTATGGTCTGGGAGAACAGTACATGTTTGGGGACGATATCCTCTTTGCCCCGGTGGTCAGTCAGGGACAGCGGGTGAAAAAGGTGTATCTGCCCAAAGGCAATTGGGTGCTCACAAAGGACAGAACCGTCCACCAGGGAGGCACATGGCTTGAGACCACTGTGGAACTGCGGGAGTTTGTGGCCTTTGTCAGGGAGGGCAGTGAAGTGCTATCGATCTTTTGAGCGGGGGGGCGCTGGCTTTGGACTCTGCAGTCTGCTTACAAAATTTCAGACCAGGTTGAAAGGAAATGGGATTTCAGCCTGGTCTTTAAAGCAGAATATGGGTTGGGTAGGAGCTGCATTTGAGCATAAGAGTTGATACTACGCTGGGCATACCACCCATGAGAGTAAGAGAAATATATTGAAAGAAGAGTGGATACAATAAGCTGAATACAGGCGGAATTTGGGCGGAGCAGACAAGGGGAAGCAGCCGGGAACCCTTTTGAAAATATTATTGAGGAGAGAAGAGGAATGACCAAAAAAGACAATACAAACCAAACAAAATGGTGGAAAAGCGCTGTCATCTACCAGATTTACCCCCGCAGCTTTGCGGACAGCAATCACGACGGCATAGGCGACCTCCAGGGGATCATCTCGAAGCTGGATTATCTGGAGAAGCTGGGGATAGACGCCATCTGGCTGTCCCCGGTATGCAAATCCCCCCAGGATGACAATGGCTACGACATCTCGGATTATCAGGACATTGACCCCATGTTTGGCACGCTGACAGACATGGAGGAACTGATCGCGGAGGCCGGGAAGCGCCACATCCGCATTATTATGGACCTGGTCCTGAACCATTCTTCGGACGAGCATTTCTGGTTTCGGGAGGCGAGAAAGAGCCGGGAAAACCCCTACCACGACTACTATGTATGGCGGGACGGGGCAGAGGGTGAGCTGCCCAATGATATGCGGGCCGCTTTCGGCGGCCCGGCCTGGGAATGGGTGCCGGAGGTGGGCCAGTATTATTTTCACCAGTTTTCCGTAAAGCAGCCGGATCTGAACTGGGAGAACCCGAAGCTGCGCCGGGAGATCTACGATATGATCAACTGGTGGATGGAGAAAGGAGTGGGCGGCTTCAGACTGGACGTCATTGACCAGATCGCAAAGGAGCCGGACAGGAAGATTACCTGCAACGGTCCCAGGCTCCACGAATTCCTCCGGGAGCTGAGCCGGGAGACTTTCCAGAAAGGGGATCTGGTCACTGTGGGGGAGGCCTGGGGAGCCACCACAGAGCTGGCCAAATTATACAGTAACCCGGACAACAGTGAGCTGTCCATGGTATTTCAGTTTGAGCATATCTGCCTGGACCAGATACCGGGAAAGGAAAAATGGGATCTGGCACCGCTGCCTTTCCGGAAGCTGAAAGAGGTCTTCGGGCGCTGGCAGAGGGAGCTGTACGGAAAAGGGTGGAACAGCCTGTTCTGGAACAATCATGACCTGCCCAGAATCGTATCCCGCTGGGGAAACGACAATGAGTACCGGGTGGAATCCGCAAAGATGTTGGCCATTCTTCTCCACGGCATGCAGGGCACCCCCTACATTTACCAGGGAGAGGAGTTAGGCATGACGAACATCCGGTGCCAACTGGAGGACTACAGGGATATCGAAACTCTGAACCTGTACCGGGAGCGGCTGGAGAAAGGGTATGAAAAAGCTGAAATCATGGACTCTGTCTACGCCAAAAGCCGTGACAATGCCAGGACCCCCATGCAGTGGAATGATGGGGAGAACGCAGGATTTACAGATGGTGAGCCCTGGATTCGGGTGAATCCCAACTACCAAAAAATCAATGCGGCGGCACAGATGGCAGAGGAGGATTCCATATGGAAATGCTATCAGAAATTGATTCGCCTGCGCAAGGAATATCCTGTTTTTGCGGAGGGGGAATTTGGGATGCTGCTGGAGGAGGACGAGAATATTTTCGCCTATACCAGGACGGACGCCTGCTCACAGCTGCTGGTGATCTGTAATTTCTATGGCAGCACAGTGGAGGTGGATTTGGAGGAATTGGAATCTGCCGGGGAGCTGCTCATTGGCAATTACAAGGACCAGAAGCAGCGTAGGGTCTTGGAGCCTTACGAGGGGAGGATGTACTGGAGGGAGCTGGGGTGATATGAGGCTGGGCGCCGAACCAGGGGAAATATGCCGGGGCGGACTCCATGGAGGGAAATTGGAGTATGCTCCGGGAAATCGGGGATGAGACCACATTTGCCTCCCAGCCGGCCTTTATCCTGCCTCTGAACGGGCAGGCGGGGACAGAGTATCTGTATGTGGGCGACAGGTGGAATGGGAAGAACTATCACGATTCCAGGTATATCTTCCTACCCATCCGCTGCCCGCAGAGAGGGCGGCTTGTGCTGGAGTGGGCGCCGGAGGTTGGGGTGGATGCCGGGAGCGGGAGGATATTTGGCCCCAAATAGAAAGACAGCGGATAAAATTGTATTCATGGCGGGAATCTGAATAGGATGGATTCAGATTCCTGCATTTCTAAAGCTTCTTTATGCTGAAAAATCAATGCAATCCTTTTTATAGATTCGATTGTTTCTAATTAAAATCACATTTTACTTAAGCTATACAAACGATAGGCAATGAAAATGGGGAAATAGGCATTTGCTTTCCCATTTCCATTATGGCAACTATGGACGAAAAGCAGAAGCAGCAATCTCGTACAGGTTTTCATAAGGGGATATACAAGGAATAAGTTTTGAATGGGATGTCTTCTTATGGCAACAGATGGAATCTATTACCATAAGAAAACGATAAACATAGTACCAGCCTTTCAATCCACACTTTTGGTAAGTGACACAAATAGTTTAGGCTATTATTAAAAAAATATCAAGAGGAAATATTTAGCTCAGTTTACAGTAAATTTATCTTTACTAAGAAATATTATAAGAATAAATGGAAATGCCTTGACAGAACTAGAAACAAATGTTAAATTAATAAATATAGTACCATCGAAAGTAAAAATGAGATATCTAATAAGTTAAATGTGATTGTATAGGGGAGAATATTCCAAAAATAAAAGGAACATTTTGCGATGCGCAAAAGAAAGCGATAAAATATCAAAGAGGTTAATTCTTTTCGCGGGGGAATTACCTCGCCGCTAAAGAAAGCACCTCTTTTATCCTTAAATAAATATGCCTTTATTAACTAAAATTATACATGTTTTTTGTAATCTGTCAATAGAGAAAAATGAAATTTATCAAGGAGGGGAATAGTTTCGAATGTTGTGGGGAAACAATGATGAAGCATTGATAAGAAGAGGTGTAAATGAGGCTGTTGTGCCATTTTACCAAAGATGGCAAGAATTGTTGAACAAGAAAACGCTCGATATATATCAGTATAAAGTAATGACATCTCTGTCGGCCATGAAAGAGATGGTCCGGGTGATTAAAAAGACATAAGATGGATTATTTACAACGAATGCAAATGTGGAGACTTGTCGGCAGGAATTATTATTTATACTGGGACGAGACAAAATAATGGAAAAATATTATGGGGCAATTTTAAATCAACTCCGTAATGCACTTAGAAACTGTTCCAAAAAGGATGTAAGCCAATACAGGAGCCGCATATTATATCGCTTAAATTATGTTATTCATCAGATAGGGTCACATTATCTAAAATATGGTTTGAAAGAGTTGAAGCTTGCAATTACGGACAAGAGGATGGAAGATATAGAATCATATATTAATATAGTAGTTAGTCAGTCAATATATAATGGATGGTCTGCTGAGGGATTGACGGAGCTTTTGCGTTTTTTTACAATGAATGAAATTCAGGAGAAAGGTTTTGAAGAGCAATGGGCAGCTTTCTGTGGAAAGCTGATAAACAGCAGGAAATCTCATTTTACTGTATTAATCAATATACCATTTAGAGGTCAGCAGAAAGAAACATTGGAAAAGCTGCTTGAAACATTACAAAGATTAGGGCTCAACATAAACTCCTATGAAGAACTATGTCACATGTATTTGGATATACATGATATAGGGAATCTGTTGAACGCTGAAAAAAGATATTTCTACGTATGCGAAGATGCATATGATGTTTACATGGCGGCACATATGGCTGTAGTAGACATATCGGAACAGTTGAATATGGCAAGCTTCTATAATTTGGTCAGTGCATGGGATTTATCATCTGTAGTTATTGTGGCAATTGACAATAATACAAAATATCACAAATCATTTACGGCAGAGAAGCTATATCAAACTTATAACTATATTGATACATCAGGAAGAGTTTTTAATAATACACAACGGATTTTTGCGGATGAAGAAAGAAAAACTGTCAGAGAGAAATTAAAGGGCTCTTTTAGCTATGCAAATATAAGCCGTGCTTCATTTTTCCAGGAAGAAAAATATATGAATCTGTGGGTGGCCTTAGAGTCGCTGGCTAGGACTGAACTATATAAAGATATTATTTCCAATGTAAAAGAGACAGTGCCGGCGGCGGTATGTTTGCGCTATGTGTATCGAATTGTGAGAAATTATGTGGAGGATTGTTCTAGGTGCGGAGTTAGCTTTGCATTTTCAAATAGAAATATCGACATGGTGCAGGAGTCAAAACAGAGAATGGTATGCGAGACAATTGAGGTGTTTCAGGATGCTGTATTATACAGAGAACTATTGGAGAAAAGCAAAGTTAATACGCTGTTAAGGTTTCGGACGGAATCCATCCATGTATTATTGAATAATGTAACAGCTATGAAAGAAAAATTAAAAAATCACTATGACAGAATCAGCTGGCAGATACAGAGATTATACAGAATTCGGAATGAAATAACACATGCGGCGCTTCAGGAACAGAACTTGCTGATAGTATATATCGAACATTTGTATGATTATTTATCTACATATATTTCGGAAATAGTCACATGTATGATAGAGAATAATTTGAAAAACATAGAAGAAGCCTTGTGTTTAATAAAAGATAACTATGATGTTTTTGTTGCATATGCAGATGGAAATGAAAGCGATATCCTGAAAAATACAATTTTAAGAACAGGAATAATCGACTTTATATGAACACAAGGCATGGCTATAGTTGAATATAGAGTTGAATATTGAATAAGTAATTTTATTATAGAAAATATTGGAAAAATGTAGTATAATACAAAAAAGGAGAAAATTGCCTATGGTGTCTACAAAAGATCTGGAGCCCATGACCGCGCATATATCGGAAGACGGTCTGCAAAGAGAAGAAACCGTGGCGGAGCACACGGAAAATACAAGATTCCTATGTGACAAAAAAGCAAAACGCTGCGGCATGGCTCAAATCATGTCCCTGTGTGGTATCTACCACGACACCGGAAAATGCAAGCAATCTTTCAACACCTATATCCACGCCGACGACAAGACAAAACGAAAGCAAAAAGGAAACATCGCCCATGCCTCTACCGGAGCAAAGCAGATCTACGAGAAATATCATGAATGCCCGGGAAATCTTAAGATTCTGGCCGAGATGATTTCCTACGCAGTGGCTGCCCATCATGGCTTATTTGACTGCGTTGATGCGGAACATACAGACATATTTGCAAAAAGAGTAGACAGGGTGGAAGATTATGATGAGGCGTGCGGAAACGCAAAACGGGCCTATCTGGAAGACTATGATCCAGATGAGATATTTACAAAGGCTTCCGAGGAGTTCGATAAGATATGGAATATAATCCGGGATTTATTTGAAAGATTAAAACCCAAATTGACGGCAAAATATGGAAAAGAGCCCAGGGGAATGCTGGCTGAGTGCAAATTTTTTCTGCTTGCGTGTCTGCAGCGGTTGATTTTGTCCATCCTGATCGATTCGGACTGGGAGGCCACGTCTGACTTCATGAATGATGTGGATACGCTGACGAAGCAATCTGATTTTAATACCGGAGATGTTTTTGCCAAAGCCGGAGAGAACTTTGCGGCTTATATGCAAAAAAAGAAAGAAGCCATTGGCGGCATGCAATTGACCCCAAAAGAAAGACAGATTTACGATGCCCGAAATGCGCTGCAGGAGGAATGTATCCGATTTGCCAAACATCCGGCAGGCATCTACTGTCTCCCCATTCCCACAGGGGGCGGCAAGACTCTCAGCAGCCTTGCCTATGCATTGGAATTCTGCAGACAGCATCCCGAGACGGAACGAATTTTCTATGTCTCTCCCTATATCAGCATAACGGAGCAGAATGCCCAGGTATTCCGAGAAGCCATTGGCAATGCAAAATGGGTTCTTGAACACCACTCATCTGTAGTAAAAAGTCAGGAGACAGAGGATGAGGACTACCGGAGGAACAGCTCCTCCAGATATGAAATCAATTGGGAAGAACCATTTATCTGTACCACATTTGTCCAATTCATGAATACCCTTTTTTCCGATAAAAGCGAATCCATACGGAGGATGCACAGGCTGGTGAATGCGGTTATCATTATTGACGAAGTACAGTCCATGCCTTTAAAGTGCGTCCATACATTCAACTATATGATTCAGTTCCTAAACGGAGTATGCAATGCCGATATCATTTTGTGCACTGCCACACAGCCTGCGCTGGAAGCGGCACAGTGCCCTATCTGCTACAGTGAACCCAAATATATGATTCAAAACCAGGGGGACTGGTTTCGGAAATTTGAGCGGGTTGAAATCCGCACACCCTCTATAGAGCAAAGATATACTTTCGAGAGTCTGGGAGAAGAAATTGTATCACAGACAAAAGAATACAAGTCGATACTGGTGGTTTTGAACACGAAGTCCGCAGTGAGAAAACTGTATGACTTATTAAAGACAAAAAGCATCCGGGTGGAATATCTCACCACCAATTTGTGCGCAGAGCACAGAAGCGACCGGATTAAGGCCATAAAGGAAGTGCTTGCCGGGAGACGGGAGAATATCGTTGTGGTCAGCAGCAATCTGATTGAGGCAGGGGTGGATATATCTTTTGAATGCGTGTACCGCTCCATGGCAGGGCTGGACAGTCTGGCACAGACCGCGGGACGCTGCAACCGGAATGGAGAGATGGACTGCGGAATGGTGCGCCTGGTGACTCTGGAGGGGGAGAACACCGGGAATATGGAGGAATTGCAGCAGAATATCCGGGTGACGGAAATGGTCCTCGATGAGTATGACAGATGCGCACACAAGGGAGAAAGCAGGGGTAACCTGCTGATGGCGGAATGGATGGATATGTATTACAAAAATGTATATTCCGCTTCGGCTGACAAAATGAATTTTCCCATTGAGGAACTGGATACCAATATGATAGAACTGCTGTCCCATGGATTTGGCACAGAGCAAAGGAGCCGCTCCATGAATCAGGCATACAAAACGGCAGGGCAGGCTTACAGGGTGATAGATGACAATTCTTTTGGCGTGATTGTACCCTATGGGAAAGGGGCGGAAATCATAGAGGCAATTCAGGGGACTGCAGATGAGACAAAAATAAAAGCCTGTATCCGGCAGGCCCAACGGTTTACGGTAAATGTCAGGGGAAGCCAGCTGAGAAAACTGGAGGGGCTGATACAGCCGGTAAGCGAAAGTATTCCCGCTCTTTATATGGTGGCGGCCTCCGGAGCCTACAACAATGATTATGGAATCGCCCCGGAGTGGGAGAATTTGATTATTTAAAAGAAAGGGTGGGTGAGAAATGGACAAGCCGAACAGAATTGAATACAGCGTTTTTGGGCGATATGCCTTATTTACGGATCCCCTGTCCAAAACAGGAGGTGAGAAATGCAGCTATCAGATTCCGACCTATCAGGCATTGAAAGGCATAACAGAATCCATCTACTGGAAGCCTACGATTACGTGGATCATTGACGAATGCAGAGTGATGAATCTGATCCAGACAGAATCAAAGGGGATAAGGCCTGTAAAGTACAACGGCGGAAATGATTTGGCCTATTATACTTATCTGAGGAATGTAGAGTATCGGGTAAGGGCTCATTTTGAATGGAATGAAAACAGAGACGATTTGGCAGAAGACAGAAACGAGAATAAGCATTATGATATTGCTAAAAGGATGGTGGAACGGGGCGGCAGAAGAGATATCTTTTTGGGGGCAAGAGAGTGTCAGGGATATGTGGAGCCATGTTCCTTTGAGGAGGGCAAGGGGGATTACGATGGGAGCAAATTATCCTTTGGTATTATGGTACATGGAATTACGTATCCGGACGAGGCGGTCAGGGAGGAGGAAAAGGGAAAGATGACCGTCCGGCTTTGGAACGCGCAGATGATAGATGGGGTGATACAGTTTCCGCGTCCGGAGGACTGTGACATCAGGCAGGTACTGCGAGAGGCGAAACAAAAGGACTTCATTTTAGAAAAGAATTTCCGTGGGATAAAGGAATTTGAGGGAGGTGGAATGTTTGGCATGGTTAAGGACTTTGGCTGAGACATATGATATCTATTCCGCAATAGCCGGGGCGGACAAAAACAATCAGGCTGTGCTGCTGCCCATTTCCCACTCCACATTCAATGCCCAGATAGAGGTAACCATTGATGAAGATGGGAATTTCAGAGGGGCAAAGAAGCTTGACAAGGGTAAGGACGTGGTAACGATTATTCCGGTTACGGAGGATTCGGCGTCCAGAGGAAATGGAAATTTTCCCCATGCGTTATGCGATAAGCTATGCTATATAGCGGGAGATTATACTTTCTATACGGATGACGACAAAAGAGAATACTTTGACACATATATAAAGCAGCTGCAGGACTGGGCTGAATCAGAGGATTCGCATCCTATGGTAAGAGCGGTATACCAATATCTCCAAAAGGGTTCCCTGATACAGGATTTGGTGGCAGGCGGGATTCTGGAACCGGATGAGGAGGGCAGACTTACCGACAAGGGCAAGATACAGGGGCTGGGACAGACCGGGGCTAATGTAAGGTTTGTGATCCGGGGAAGCAGTATGCCCCAGGAGGTGTGGAAGAATCCGGATCTGTACGAAAGATACAGCGCTTATTATCAGCAAAAGACTGGAGAAAGGAAGCTGTGCTATGTGTCGGGTAAAGTGGAGCCCTGTTCCGAGAAGCACCCCTCTAAGATACGGAATACTGCGGACAAGGCAAAGCTGATTTCGGGAAATGATGAATCCGGCTTTACCTATCGAGGCAGATTTGTCACAAAAGATCAGGCGGCCTCAATAGGATATGACACCTCTCAGAAAGCGCACAATGCTTTGAGATGGCTTATCCAGAAGCAGGGATATACCCGGGACGAAGCAGCCATTGTCTGCTGGATGGTAAACAGGCCGTTCCCGCTGCCTGACATAATGGAGGACTCGGTACATGCCTTTGATGAGATAGATGAATTCGACATGGACTTTGCCGGCATTGATGCATATGAAGCTTCCGGTGCGGACAAGCATGACACAGGCAAATACTTTGCCAGACAGTTCGTAAATGCAGTCAATGGATATGCGGAAAAAATCCAATTCAATGACAAAGTGGCAGTGATAGCTTTGGATGCGGCAACTACCGGGCGGCTGTCTGTTGCGTACTATGACGAGATGGGCGGACGACAATATATGGACGCAATTCTCAACTGGCAGCAGCACTGCAGGTGGCGCAGAAGCGTAAAGGTGGGAAAAGGGGAATCGGATAGAAAGAGAATCACCTGTGAGTGCACGCCGTCCCCCAGAGAGATGGCCCTTGCCGCGTTCGGGGTGCAAAGGACGGAATGGCTGGAGGCGGACAGCAAGCTGATTCGCACTACCATCAAACGGCTGCTTCCCTGTATTACCAGACAGGGAATTAGGATTCCGACAGACATCATCAGAGCGGCAGCCCAGAGAGCGTCCATGCCGCAGGCGATGAAAAATGAATTTTTATGGTACAACGATGTACTCTGCGTTACCTGCGCGATGATACGATTCAACTACGAAAGGGGGAGTATGACTATGGAGCATTTTCTGGAGGACAGGCTGAATGAACGGAACGTTTTGTTTGGGAGACTGCTGGCCGTATATGATTTCATGGAACAGAGGGCAATGTTTGAGCGTGATGAGAACGGCAAGGTAAAGGAAAGCCGCACTACCAACGCAAAGCGCTATTGGAATGCATATAGCAGCAGACCTGCCAGAACGGCGAAGACCATTCAGCAGAATCTGATTGCCTATGAGAAAAAACTGAGTGGTTTTGAACAGAAGAAATTCGAGGAGTGGGAGCAGGAAATCATGACCCATTTTACAGTAGAGAACTTTAATAATATGCCGCTGTCAGAATTTTATCTGCCCGGATATTACCAGCAGATGGAATATATGAAAAAAGCGTTTTGGAAAAAGGACACCGCCATAGAAAGCGAGGAGGAATAAACAATGGGAAAATTCACGAACAAGATTGACTTTGAAGTGTTGGTAATGGTAAAGAATGCAAATCCAAACGGCGATCCGTTAAACGGCAACAGACCCAGAGAGACTTATGACGGGTACGGCGAGATTTCGGATGTGTGCATCAAGAGGAAGATTCGCAACAGGCTTCAGGATATGGGTGAGAATATTTTTGTTCAGAGCGATGAGCGTTCGGATGACGGGTGCAAAAGCCTGGCGGACAGGGCGAAGAACAATGGGGACATGCAGAAAGCACTAAAGGCTAAGGACAAGGATGCCTATGCAAAAGTGGCATGCGAGACATGGATTGACGTGCGCAGCTTCGGACAGGTTTTCGCGTTCAAGGACGACAGCGTCTCCGTGGGAGTCAGGGGCCCGGTTTCCGTCCACTCCGCATTTAGCGTGCTGCCCATATCCATTAACAGCATGCAGATTACCAAAAGTGTCAACAGCGAGACCAAAGAGAAGAAATCTTCCGACACCATGGGCATGAAACACAAAATATATACGGCCTTATATGTGATAAAGGGCAGCGTGAATCATCAGCTTGCTGAAAAGACAGGGTTTACTGATGAGGATGCCGAAAAGATTAAGGAAGCTTTGCGGACACTATTTGTAAACGACAGCTCTTCTGCAAGGCCTGACGGCAGCATGGAAGTCTGCAGGGTATATTGGTGGAAACACAATTGCCCTATGGGACAATACTCTTCCGCAAAGGTTCACAGGCTGGTCAGGATTACGGCCAGGACAGACGATCCAAAAGACTTTGAAGACTACGAGGTGCAAGTGGATTCTTTGCCAGATTTGACGCTGGAAGAAATAGAGGGGATTTGACCATGTACTCAGAAGAAGAGTATCTCATGCTTTCCGGAATCCAGCACTTTGCATTCTGCAGAAGACAGTGGGCCATGATACACATCGAGCAGCAGTGGGCAGAGAATTACAGAACCACCGCAGGAGAACTGATGCACAAGAAAGCCCATGATGAGGGCTCCTTTGAAAAAAGGGGGGATCTGCTGATTGTGAGAGGCCTGCGTATCTCCTCCCGTGAACTGGGGCTCAGCGGCCAGTGCGATGTGGTGGAATTCCATCGGGATGATGAGGGCGTGAAGCTATTTGGATATGAGGGGAAATGGCTCCCTGTACCGGTGGAGTACAAGCATGGCGCTCCCAAAGAAGACAATGCCGATGAACTGCAGCTTTGTGCCCAGGCTATCTGCCTGGAGGAGATGTTCCAGATCAGGATACCGGACGGATACTTATTTTATGGGGAAAACAGACGGCGCAGCCATGTGGAATTTACAAAAGACCTACGAGAGGCGGTGAAGAAAGCGGCCAGGGAGATGCATGATTTGTTTCAAAAAGGATACACGCCCAATGTGAAGCCAACGAAGAAATGCAGAGCGTGCTCTCTGGAGGATTTATGTCTCCCGAAGCTGCAGAAAACCGTAAAGGTCAGGGCTTATATTGAGCAGGGGATAAAGGCGAGGGAGTGATAACTGTGCCTTGCTGTCTGCTTTCACATAGGGTTCATACCGCTGGATTTTGCTCATGTGAGATAAAGAAGTAAAAGAAGTGTAAAAAATTTTGCCGTTCCCTGTCCGGCTGACTGCCGGACGGGTCGGGCTTTAGTCGGGCAA
>JAAWOU010000053.1 GCA_022799755.1 Lachnospiraceae bacterium | reverse complement strand
CTGCTTTCTCATCTTCTCGGAGATAGCCAGTCCTGCCGCGTCGTCAGCTGCACGGTTGATTCTGTAACCGGAAGAAAGCTTCTCGGTTGCCTTTGCCTGGGTGCCTGTGGTGATGCCCAGCATACGGTTGGAGTTCATTGCCGTTAAGTTGTGTTGTACTACCATAATATATTCCTCCTTGAATGAAATGCCTCTTCCTTGAGGCTTTTGGGGTCTGGCTTCAGCGCGGTTCGCACGTCCGGCTTTCCCCCGACCAATATCGGATGTCCCCCTGCAATCGTGCGCATTGCCTGAGCTTCCGATGGGATAAGCCTAAACGGAACTTTATAAATACAATTCCGGTTCGGCTATACTGATAAATATATCGGAATGTTTTGCATATACTTTAGCTTTCTCACTGTTGTTTTCCTAATTACCCTGAATCTTCCTGCCGATCTCCTCCTGAAGCCGCAGAATCTCCTGATCTCCCGGCAACAAGGCCAGAAGCTGTCCGGTCACGGCAAGGGCTGTCCGGTATTCCCCGGCAGCTATGAGACCATGGACTTTGCCTTTGATCTGTCTGGCCAGAACCTGAAATTCCCCGGCAGCCTGTCTGGATTCTTCCCTCTGTCGTTCCATTTGAGCATTCAGCCACAGCAGATAATGTTTCATGATACCGGCCAGTCCCGGCAGCAATTCCTTAATTTCCCGGACTGCGTTTACAGCCTGGTTATATTGCTGCTTTTCCGTCATCTCCAGGAGATTTCCTATGGCGTATGCGCCGCGGTACTCCTCAGGTAAAATTTCCGGCATATCCCGGATGATTTCCTGACGGTAAATCCGCTCACAGAGCGCTGTCCTGCATACGGCGTATTCCCCCAGCCCCTCCAGAATGCCATCTATCGTTCCCCGGACGCGGTCAGAATCGTCTTCTTCTGTCTCCTGCGAACCGGCTTTCTCCATGGCCGCAGCCTCTCCGCTGGCCCGGCTGATGCCACAGCCTGCCCGCCAGACCAGCATGCGCAGACTGTCCGCCTCCGATATATCCCCGAACCGCTCCTGCCACCAGGCGGCGTCCCTCCAGGCATATCTGCTGAAATACCACTCCGTGCCCCTCTCCCAGCGGGAGAAAGGTATGCGTTCCAGCACACGGCCGTTGTCCCCGCCGAAATGTCTCACGGCTCCCGGCAGATCCAGTGCTTCCATCATGGGCATGCTCTCCTCCATGACCTCCCAGATTTCCGCCGCGATTCTCTCTGCCTCTTCCGGGGTATAGCTTTCTGCCGCTGCCGCGTCTGCCGGCCCCCCGGCCTCCGTCCTATCCGCGTCCTGTTCACAATGTTCCCCTACCGTCTCCTGTTCGCAGCGTTCTCCTGCCGCGCCCTGTTCACAGCATTCCCCTACCGTCTCCTGTTCGCAGCGTTCTCCTGCCGCATCCTGTCTCTCTTTCCTCCCGGCATCGCCGTTCCCGGCGGCGCTTCGGCTTTTCCCATTCCCCCAAAACGCCGCCACACTCAATCCGGCCAGCTTCAGGAACCAGTGCTCCCCCGCCACGTTCCTGTATGCAGCAGCGGCCTGAATCCTGTCCTCGAATGTCCTGCCCCGCCTGCAGCTGTCCATCATGGTCTGCAGGACGAATCCTCTCCATTCTTCCTGTTCCAGCAGGATGCCGCACATCTCTCTGGCATATCCTCTCTCAGGCTCCTTTGCGGAGAGCATCCGCTCCAGGATATCTATGATCATCTGCGCATCCGCACAAGGCTTTGCCCCCTCCCAGCCAATTCTTCGGAACCACTGCCATGCCAAAGCATCCTCTCCCAGCCGGATGGCTGCGCGTACACCATTGCCCAAGATCACGGCAAGCCGCCTCTCATGGAAGCAGGTGTTGGTGACAGGTGTTTCAAATTCCGCGAACTTCTCGTCGTTCTGTCGATATTCCTGATACGCGTCCCAATAGGCCTGCGCCCGCTCCAGGCATTTGTCATACTCCTCTTTTTCCAGATAAACCGTAGTCAGCCGGCCGGCGATCAGCGCTTTGGCCAGACAGTCCGCGGAACCGTTCCTCAGATGCCGCTCCCCTCTCCTGGCCGCATCCTCATACCGTCCCAGTTCTATGTAGCAATTGATCTCGTTGGCGCACAGAGATGCCACGCAATACCCGTTCTCCACCGGCTCTGCCTCTGCCCTCGCGATGCTGTCCAGAGAAACCTCCAGAGAGCTCTCCCGCTCTCCTATGGAGTTGTACTCCTGGGCCAGCTGCATGGCATGTCTCAGATTCCGCGGCTCTGCCTCCAGCTCCTCTTTCAGCAGACTGATGTTTCGCATGGCATGGGCCCGGCGCTCCCCCTCATCCCGGTAGACATAGCCGTAATGGTGCACATAGGCATCCAGCTTCTTCGGCAGTCCCGGGGCTCTGTTGAAGCTTTCGTGAATCCGGTAAATGAAGCGGATGTCCGGCTCCAGGCGGATCATGCGGCTCACCAGCAGATCCGCATATTCCGCGCCCTCAAAATCCAGATAATTGCGCTGGGCATAAAGGCCAAAGCCATATGCCTGGTACTCACCGGACTTGAAAAAGCGCACGATTGACGATACATCCTCAAACCATTCGTCGTCGTCCAGGTACAGAAACCACTTCCCTTTCGCCCGCTTCAGCCCTGCATTGCGCGCCGCGGAAAAATCTCTGCACCATTCAAAATCGATAATCCGGTCCGTATATTCTTCAATAACGGCTCTCACCTCGTCTCCGCACCCCGTATCTGTCAGAATCAGCTCCGCCGGCAGCTGCTCCAGCAGGGGTTTTACGGAGTCCAGGCATCTGCGCACGGTGTCCGGGCGGTTGGAGATCATAATCGATATTGTCAATAGAATCTGCTTGTTCATCTGTTTCATTTTCTTTCCTTTTCTATGCGATTTTTTCGCCTGCTATTTCGGCCGCTTGATACCGCCTTTTCGCTTTAGCCCGAAGCCATAGAGATAAAGCTCCGGCATTCGCCATGCGCTTTGTCAGCAAACGATATAACGACAATGTATCCCAACTCAACTCTAAACGGTAGGCTCTCATTTTTGACGCGTCTACAAACTGAAGTGCTTTCGCATTATATAAATCGCTGCGCAGAAAAATCTTCGCTTTGATATTGGACAACCGATTATTGTGCTGAAACTGCACAGAATAAGGTCATTATAACATGTCCCCGTTCCCTCCACAAGCAGGCAAAACGGGAATGCCGCATCCACACCCAATGGTGCGAATGCGGCATGTCTGCCATAATCTTAAATTGCCTTTTCGATTACTGAAGTAAGGACAGTACGCCCTGTGTAGCCTGGTTGGACTGAGCCAGCATAGCCTGGCCGGCCTGGGCCAGAATCTGGTTGTTGGAGTACTCAACCATCTGGGTGGCCATATCCGTATCACGGATGGCGGCTTCTGCGGCGGTGGTGTTCTCCACTACGTTATCCAGGTTAGCGATGGTGTGCTCCAGACGGTTCTGGATGGCACCCAGGGATGCGCGCTGATTGGATACTTTCTGGAGCGCGTCCGCAATAATGTCAATGGCCTGGGTAGCGGCGTCATCGTCGTCGCCGTTCACCATAAGCCCGTTGAGGCCGAGGCCTCTTGCACTGAGCTGTGCTATGTTCATGTAGATCTTGTTGTCATTGGAGGAATCGGTACCTACGTGGAGGCTGACGTCTATGGCGTCGTTCAAATCCGCGAAAGCCTCACATTTCAGAGCAATCGTCCCCAGCACATCATCATAGTAGGATGTCACGGCCTTGAGCTCCGAACCGTACTGACGGCGGACAGCGGATATCAGGGAATCCATGCTGGTGAATGCCTTAATCGGACTCGTGGTCCCAGTGCCGTTACCCATTGGATCCTTTGAGTCATTAATCGCCTTTACCACAGCGCTGGCGCTTGCCTTGTCTGCCTTGGAATTCACTGCGGATGTGCTTTCAACCAGGACATATGTGGTACTGCCTACTGTGATCTGCCTGCCGCTGAACTGTGTGTTGGTGGCTGCAGAACCGTTTAATTTAATCCCTGGATATTGACCAGTCGCTACCTGTGCCTTAATAGGAGCACCGAATACCAGCCTTGCGGTTCCGGTCTGAGCGTCGGGCGGTATAAAGCCTGTAGCGCCGGTCTGTGTAAAGCCTAAATTATTCGTCAGGCTGGCTGCCGCTTTCGAGTATGACAGACTGCCGGACACGCTGCCGTTAGCGCCTCTGAGCAGATATGTCTCGTTGAATTTCGTGGTGGTGGACACGCGGTCGATCTCTGCGATCAGCTGGTCAACCTCGTTCTGCACTGCGTCTCTGTCGCTCACGGACAAAGTGCCGTTGGCAGCCTTTACAGCCAGCTCGGTCAGTCTCTGCACCATATCATGCACTTCGTTCAGTGCGCCGTCTGCTGTCTGTACCGCACTGACACCGTCCTGTGCATTCAAAGAAGCCTGGGTAAGGCCTCTGATCTGCTTTCTCATCTTCTCACTGATGGCAAGGCCCGCCGCATCGTCGGCTGCGCGGTTGATCTTATAACCGGACGACAGCTTCTCAGTGGCTTTCGCCTGTGAGGTAGTGGTCAGACCCAACATCCTGTTGGAGTTCATTGCTGTAAGATTGTGCTTTACGATCATTCCCATAGTTCTATTCCTCCTTGAATAACTGCCGTTTCCGTAACGGCTCGCCTCTTGCTTTTTGTTACGCTTCACGCCTCGCTGTCTGCAGTAATATGATGCGCATATACATCTGTATGGCACATGCAGCGCGGAACTGCCCGTGGACGGTAACTGCTTTTTATTAAAATAATTGAAAAATCACTTGATATTTATATCGGTTACCTCTTCCCGATAGTTTAGGCCATACTGAAATTTTTATGATGCTTTTGTTCCGTCCTCTGTTCCAGCCCTGTAATCCGGATATCATGGATCTTTTCCTCCGGATTGTCCATATGCCTGATCAGCATGCTCACGGACTCCGGCTCCGGCCTTAGTCCAAAAAATTGAGGCTACCGCCCTTTCCCGGAGCGATAGCCTCTCTGCTTCTTGGTTTTATTTCTTGCTGTCCAGAAAATGAGGCGGCACCACAGCCGACTTGTTCATATTCCGGTAATAGTTGATAGCTGCTTTGGAAGACTTCCGTCCATCCCGAATGCCATCCCGCTCCCTGCGGAAATAGTCCTCGATCAGCTTCTTGTTGCGTGCTTCCTGCGCCTGAATCTGTACGCTAACGTCCGTGACCTCCGTGACTAAGCCCTGCAGTCTTTTGATCTGAACCGCGTATTGCTCCCGGTTCCCTTTCAGCTGCTCCGCCACCTTGGCATAGAGCTTCTCAAAGCCGCTGTCCAGGGCGCTGAGCCGCTCGATCAGCTCGCCCTTTTCCGCCACATAGTCGTCAAACTGGTCAATATCCGCGCTGCCGGTCTGGAAAAGCTCCTGCTGACGCAGATTATATTTCTGGATTTCAGCCATTACCTGCAGCTTTCTTTTCAGGCTTTCCTCCAAAAGGGTCAGATAATTCTCTGTCATCCCCTCTACTCCCTGCCTTTCTTCATGACTTCTTTCCAGGTGTCCCGAAGCGTGCGCAGATGTCCGTTTATCTCCTCCAGAATCTCCTTTTCCTTTTTTACATTGGCTTCAATCAGCCTCTGGCTCAGATAGGAGTAAATCCTCTCAAAATCCTCTGCCACAGGATATTTCATATCCAGGGTCTGGCGGAGGTAGTCGATGATGCGCTCCACTTTCCGGATATGGATATGCGTCTTTTCCACATCTTTGTTCTCCAGAGCCATAATGGCTATGTTGCAGAACTTGATGGCTCCCTCATAGAGCATCAGCGTCAGCTCTGCCGGAGAAGCCGTCAGGATCTTGCTGTTGTTATACTGTCCGTACGCGTTAGGTAATGCCATGTTGCACCTCGCCTTTCGTTATCTTCCATCATACCGGGCAACGGCACTCCTTTCACTCCCCTGGCAGGGAGAAATCTGTCCCCGCCCCGGTCAGGCACTGCCGTATCCCGGAAATCAGGTCTCGCGAATCATGAGATGCCGTATCATCAGCCGCCCAGCAAAGACGTCACAGCGCTGGCGTTGTTCTGCATCTTGGCCAGGGCTGTTTCCATTGCCGCAAATTTAGCATACCACTTATCTTCGTAATCTGCAAGCTTCTTTTCCAATTCTTTGATCTTTGCGGTATAGTTGTCATACTCTGTCTGCATCCTCTTGTCTTCGTAGACAGTCATGGCGGAGCTTACGCCTTCCTCACTCCTCATCAGTTCGAACATTCTGTCGGACATCTTCTGAGAGAGCTGGGTGAAGAAAGATACCACTGTGTCAGGATCATTGGCGATCATGGACTTCAGCTTGTCAGGGTTGTTGGCAGTATTCTCGTCATCCGGGTCGCCGTCGATATGGTAGGCATTCCTCTCATTGTCTGCGGCAACAAAGTAATTCAGGGTACCGATACCGAAGTTGGCAAGATACATTTTCTTGCCGTCTACCTCCACGCCCTCCATCATGATGCGCTTCATCTCGCTGGCAAACCGGCTCAAGGTGCTGTCCTTGCGGAGAGCGGCATCCTTAATCTTGTTCTCCCATTCCTCAATCTGGGACTCGGACATGGCCTCTTTCTCCTCGTCGGTGAGAGGCTCGTAGCCCTTGGCGGCATCCGCATTGTAGAGCTTATCCATCTGGTTGATTACGGCATTGTACTCCTTGAAGAAGTTCTTGACCATGTCGTAGATGCCGTTGGTGTCATCCTCGGTGGTGATCGTGATGGACTCGTTCTCAGCCGTGGTCCCATTGACAGTCAGGGTCAGACCGTTTATGTCAAAGGTATTTTTATTGGATGTATACTCCACGCCATTCAGTGTAATCTTGGCATCCGCAGCGTCATTCTTGTGAGCCCCGTAGGTTGTGGTTGAATCGTTCAGCTTGTTATACATGGTCACAGCGTTGTTAATTTTATCCGCTATGGCCGCTTTGGCTGTAGCCGCTAATCCCGCTAAAGGATCCGCCGAATCTACCTTAACCGCGCCGGCAAATGTGCCGTCATCTTCGATATCCAGATCCTGGTCCAGAGACTTCCGCGAAGCTACCGTGCTGTTCAGCTCTGACTCAGCAGCTTTCCAGTCTGAATAAAACTTTTCCAGCTCCGCTTTAATTGTGTCTGTATCCCCTCCAGCTGTCTGCGCTTTCTCGTATACTTTATCTAAAGATTTCTGCAGGGCAGTATCAAAGGCCTGTTTTTGTTCATTACTTAAATTGTAGTATTTTTCCGCGGTCAAATTATCGATATCAATAGGCGGATCTACATCTTTCAGTGCATCATCCCATTCTTTTCTGACATCTGGGTCTGCCAGCTTCGCTTTCAACTGCGTTAGAGACTCATTCTGCTTTGTCAATAACTCCTTTTCGGTATCTACAAGTGTCGCCCTCAGTGCTCTTAGGTCATTTAAATATTTAAGCTGATCCCCTTCAATCTTACCATTGACAGCCGCAGGATCTGTGGGATCAATATCTCCAAATATACTCTTGTAATAACTAAGCGCGCCGGTATCCTTATAATTCAGCCCCAGGTCAGCCAGAGCACTCCATCCGGCCGCATCGTTGGCAATAATGGAGAAATCATTCTTCGTGCCCGAACCCTTGGAAGTAATATGGATCCTCCCGTTGGCCTCGTCAAAGTTGGCATTTAGCCCGGCGTCTTTCAGAGCGCTGACGAAACCGCCTATGGTAGAATCCCCGTCCACACTGATATCCATCACACCGTCAGCAGTCTTCACCCGGAAGCTGCCGCTTGCAGTGCCAAATCCCAGATCGCTGAGCTTTGTGCTGCTCTTGATATCATTGCCGTTCATGTCCTTTCCCTTGCCGTCGGAATCAAAGGCATAGCCAATCCGACCGCCGGTCAGATATCCGGACTTTGCCAGCTGGTCCACTTTCAAGTCCTGCACGCCGTTCATGGCATTCTCGCCCGTAATGACGGACACGATATTGCTGTTGGACACTTTGGTGATTTTCTTCATATAGGAGCTCTCGAAACGCATGGCAGTCAGAGACTTGTTGTACAGATTCACGACCTGCTTGTTCAGCTCTTTCCACGCGTCCTGCTTATACTTCAATGATTTCTGTGCCTTTACGGCTTTTGTTACCTTGATCTTCTTGGCCTCTACCAGCTGCTGGATAATCGATTCCGTATCCATGCCGGACATCAGGCCGCTTAATCTCATGGGCATATTCCATCCATCCTTTCTGTGTTCGATTTCTTATTCGGAACTGGCTGTCCCCATTCTCTCTGTCCGCTCCTATCCTCCGGCGCATTGTAACGCCCAAACGGCATAGGCCATGGGATTGCGTATAACAGTTATACAGGAGCCTTTTTCCATACGAGAACGGCAGCGCCGATGATATCCGGAATCTCTCAGCTCACTGCGGACTCAAACCTTTCCCGGGTCACATTCTCTCGTCGATGAGAATACCGGCCATCTCCCAGACTCTGGCAATCATGTCGAGCGTCTTCTCGGGAGGCAGTTCTTTGATGACCTCCTTGGTGCTCTTGTCCACGATTTTGATGGTGACGCGGTTGGTATCCTCATGGAAGCCAAACACCGCCTCGGAGTTGGACATCTTCTTGTTCAGGGTCTCCACGGCCTTGCGGACTTTCTCATGATAGGCCTGCTGATCCTGCCCCTGCTCTCCGTTGTTGGACTGTCCTTTCTCCCTGGCGTTCTCCACCACGCTGGTTGTCCTGTCCACGTACTCCACAGCCGCCGTTGTATTAGGACTGCTGTTCTCCGGCTTCTCCGCTTCCGCGGAAGCCTGTGGCTTCTGCACTACACTTCCCTGTGCCTGGAATGTCATTACACTTGAAATAGGTTCTATTGCCACTTCCCACACCTCCTTGTATGTTTACATGCGCACATCAAGAGCATCCTGCTCATTGATATTCCTTTGCGTCTAATTGTTTTATCGGTAGCTTTCCCTGAAAAATTAACCAGAAACGCCGAAAAATTGGTTACATTACAGCTTCCGTTCATCCTTTCTGCGGTTTTCGGAGCTGAAATCCGCCCGCAGCATGCCGCCGGGATAAAGTCAACCCCAAATACAACGGGCGGCCCCTCTTTTGACAGCGGGACCGCCTCTCTTTTCACGATATTCTCTATCGGAGCCTTATTGCTAAGCTTCGAAACGGCTCTGCCTCCATGCCCGCGAAGCTCTCCTAGCCCAGCAGATTCCGCAAAGCCTCCACACCGTCCGCGTTCACGGCCTCCTTGTTGGCCTCCTGAATCTGCATATATACTTCCTTGCGATAGATCGGCACATCCTTGGGCGCGGTAATCCCCACTTTCACCTGGTCGCCTTTTACCTCCAGAATGGTGACTTCCACGTTGTTGCTGATGATGATCGCCTCGTTCTTCTTTCTCGATAATGCCAGCATCTACACACCCGCCTTTCCTTTTGCTGCCTGCAGGATGTCGTAGACAGGGAATTTCACGGGATAGCTGCTGTTCTCCACGATAAGCTGGCAGGCCTTGTGCTCATCAATATTGATGATAATGGGGCCCTGGAGATTTACGCTCATCTTGGTCAGGTCGCCGGGAATGGACACGGTCACCAACACCAGCAGATTATCCTCCGTGATATTGCCGGCGCTTGCCAGCAGCTCGTCGTCCACCTCCGGATCATAGTCCGGCTTTACCGCCAGCGGATCCATCACAGGCATGGCAAAACCCGGCTCATCCAGAGACTGCAGGAAGCGGATGCCTGCGCCGGCACCTCTGTCCTCATCGTGGAGAAGCGCGAAGCGTCTCATCTCCGGAAAGCCGATGATGCCGTCCTGGAAAGTCACGATCTTATCTTCCGAGATTTCTATTTCCCCGAAAATCTTTGTGTTAATCTTCATCCGAATTTACTCCTTTTACCCCAAATGGGAATCTTCCTCATTCCGCTTTGCCGATACGGCACAGGCAGAATCCGGCAGGACAGGGCCCTCTTTAGATGAAATCCAGCAGCGTAGTCTTCATCACCTTGCCGGCAGCCATCAGCGCCGCGTCATATGTCAGCTCCGCACTGGTGAGCTGGATGGCCACTTCGGTAATGTCAATGTCCTCATTCTGGCTCTTGAGGGTCTCATAGGTGGTCTTCTGGTTCTGGCTGCGGTTCTTGACCAGATCCAGCTTGCTGCCTCTGGAACCGCAGGCCGTAACGCACACATTGGCATCGTCCAGATATTTCTGGAATGAGGTGATGCCGCCCTCGAACATTTTCTGCTCTTTGGCTTTGGCGAAATTCAGGGCTTTCTCCACGGCATCCAGCTGGTTCTGCAGAATCTGCAGGCCGGGGTCTCCCTCGTCCAGCTTCTCCATGATCTTCTTGATATCTGTCTGGGCAGCCTCCAGATCCAGGACATCCTGCATGGCATTGATGATGTCGTCCACTTCTCTGCCTATACCGTGGTTAAAGCATTCGTCCGCCCTGGAATTGATGCGCAGGGTCTGGTTGAATCCCACGTCATATTCGATGACCTGGCGCTCGGCATTGGTGGTCAGGTAGGTGTCGTTGTAGCTGATCTTGATAGGATTGCCTGCCGCATCCGTCACTACTTTTCCGGCATCGTCTACCTTATCAGCCTCGCAGGCGAAATAGTGCTCGGGACGCAGATCCCCTTTCTGCCAGTGGTCTTTCTTATAGGTAACACGGATTTCTCCCTCGTTTACATTGGAGGTCAGTTCGCTGTCCTTGGTAGCCATCAATGCTTCGTAAGCATTTTCTCCGAAAAGCAGTTCTCCGGTCTCGGGAACATATATAACGGCATCCGGATCCTTGGAAACTTCCGTATACGGATCGTCACTGGCATTCTTGGTAACGATCTGGTACTTTGCGGAAGTGGTATCTCCGGCCACCGGTCCGGTAGCATCCGCAAATTTGGAGGTCGTGATATTCCCGTTAGCATCCACCCCTGTCACAAGCGTAATCTCGGGAGTTGAGCCGGCCTGGCAGTCGTTGTACGCCAGCCTGATGCGGTGCACATCCACGGAGGTGATATCGTCTTCCGAGATGTCCTTATGATTTGTATCGCCATAATTGACCGAATTCACTTCCAGCACGTTTCCGGTATTTACACTGGTAAAGGAATCCAGGGCATTTTTATCCAGCTGCTCCGTAATCTCATACTCCCGATTCTGCTCCGAGAGGAAGCTCAAAGGCGTATCCGTCCGGTGTCCGGTGAACACATACCGTCCCGCATAGTCCGCATCCCCCGTGGCATAGACCTCCTCGGACAGCAGCTTAAGCTGCTCCAGGACAATTCCCCTGTCAGTGGTGGTAAAAGGGCTGTTGGTACCCCTGGTACACTGGGACGACATATTGGAGATCACATCGGAAAGCTTGGACAGGGCATCCTGTGTGATGGTAATCCAGCTCTCCGCATCCGGAATATTCTTGCTGTAATACTGGGTAATCTCTGTCACATTGCTGCGCAGCCGCAGGGAGCGGATGGCCACCACCGGGTCATCGGAAGGACGGTTGATCTTCTTCTGGGTGGACATCTGGGTGCTCAATTTATCCTGGTACATCTTGTTCGTATTGATATTCGACAAGTTGTTGCGCTGCATAATCTTGTTCGTTATTCTCATAAAAATCTCCTCTGCTTTCTAACTTTCCCCACATCCCCCCTTGCGGGCTTCAAAAATCTATGCACACTTAGACACCTGTCTGCAGTATCAGCCTGTCATACACCTCTGTAAGGGTCTGGATCATCTTGGATGCCAGGTTGTACCCGTTCTGATACTTTACCAGGTTCACTGCCTCCTCGTCCTCGTCCACGCCGGAGATGGATATCCTCTGGGTGTCGATGGTGGCGGCAATGTCTATATAACTGCTGTAGAAAGTCTCGGCTCTGCTGGCATTCAGCGCCACGTCGGAGAGGACGCACTGCAGGAATTCCGATGCAGAGCAGCCTCTGAAGCTCATGCTCCCCTTGTCGGTGGCAAGCTTCTTGATGTCTTCCAGCAGATCATTCTGTTCCGCACCGTCCCCTATGTTTTTCTTGGTGGCCAAAAGGCCGGGGTCTTTCTCCATGGTCTCCGACACGTCGAAATATTTGGCCGTCATCAGGTAATAGTTCTCGTCGCTGGCATCTCCCTTGCCCACGGTCACTTTCAGCACGGCGGCTTCCTCTATGTCAGCCGTCGTCATACCCAGATTAAATTTTGTATTGGCCTCGGTCAGCTTATCGATTCTGCTCTTATATGCAGCCTCGGATTCCGTGTCATATCTGTAGTCTTTCAGCGCTTCCAGGCAGATCTCTTTCGCCTTAGCCGGATCCGCAGCGGGATCTACTCCCTGGGCCTTTAAGGCTGCTTCCACCCTGGCGATGTATTCTTCCTTAGTCTCGCTGCTATTGTTTCCCACAAAATACTGTCTGTTTTCCGTAGCCATATTGGCGGTAAAGAGAGCGACTCCCTTTTGATCCCCCGCATAGCCGCTGGTCAGTATGTCATTAAACTTCTGGGAGAACGTCCTGATCCATTCGTTCATCTGGGCCATATAGTAGGGAATTCCCTGGTAGGAAATGCCCTTGCCCACAGACGCCGTATCCCCTGTTGCCACATTCACAGGATCCGGATTGAGATTTTTGTCGTCCGAGAGCTTGAATTCAAAATTATATTCCGGCTTGCCGCCGTTGTAGGTGACGCTGTAGGTCCAGGAGTCATAGTAATACTCCTTGTTACCCAGCTTGATGACGCCGCCGCTGTCCGACAGGTTGCACTTGTTTAAGTCCGTCAGATAGTGCTTATCTACTTTCACCGTGACCGTATTGTTCGCAGGATCCGTGTCCTTGATCACACCCGAAAAGCTCTCGCCGTTGTTTCCGTCCCGCAGATCCACCAGGCCTTTCAGCGCTCCGCCCATGGCGCCGCCGTAGAGGTTGAATTTTGTATTGTTTCCGTCATCCCATACCACATCGTACAGGCCGTCCACATCCGTCTGGTTCACTTTCTGGTCATCGGTCCTGGACACGCACTTCAGGCCGTTGTATTCAAAATTGTCCACCAATACCTGGCCGCCGGCAATCTTTACGGTGAACCTGCTGCCTCCGGTCTTTCTGTCCGGATTGTTGGTGTCCTGGAGCTTGGTTTCCTTTACCTCCACATCCACGATCTGGGAGAGCTGGTCCACCAGGAGGGTGCGTCTGTCACGGAGTTCATTGGCATTCACACCCTTGAGCTCGATGGTATTGATCTGCTTGTTCAGGGTGGCGATTTCGCTGGCGATGGTATTGATTTCGTCGATCTTCACCTTGATCTCTTCATTCACGTCTTTCTGCAGCTTCTCCATATTGCCCGCCACATTGTTGAAATACTCGGTGAGGGCCCCTGCGTAGCCTACGAACTGCTCCTTGAAAGACATGTTGTTGGGATTCTTCAGCAGCTCCTGCAGTCCGGTGATCATCAGCTGGTCAAAGACCGTCTTGAATCCCGCGTTCTGACCATTGTCGTCAAAGTAGCTCTCTATCTGCTCCATGTAATATATCTTCTGCTCGTACTCGCCTACTTTTTCATTGTTGTTCCAATATCTGAAATCATAGAACTCGTTACGGATACGCTCTATGGCCAGAGTCTCCACACCCGCGCCGGCACAGCCATAGGTCTGGAACACCCGCAGAGCATTGGCCGCCTGTGTGGTCACCTGCTGTCTGCTGAAGCCCTCAGTCTGTACGTTGGCGATATTGTTGGACGTAGTGTTCAGCGAAGCGTTGCTGGCCAGCAGTCCCGTATATGCTATATTCAATCCGAAAAATTGTGATGGCATTTATCTTTACCTCCCTCTATAGCTTCACACTATACGCCCAGGGTGCTCAGCAGATGCTCCAGCATTTGATCGATTACATTTATGTAACGGCTGGATGCATTGTAGGCATTCTGGAACTTGATCATATTGGAGAGCTCCTCGTCGGAGGAAACCCCGGACACCTGTTCCCTTGCGCTGTTGATGGACTCCATGGTATCCTGCTGATTCAGGTATATGCTCC
Source organism: Lachnospiraceae bacterium (assembly GCA_022799755.1). Classification (GTDB taxonomy): domain Bacteria; phylum Bacillota; class Clostridia; order Lachnospirales; family Lachnospiraceae; genus Acetatifactor. The sequence continues at coordinate 12,591 of JAAWOU010000053.1, read as the reverse complement.
TGCTCACATAGCCTGTATTCGCTATCTGGGACACCAGATCCGTATAGTAGCTGATAAACGTGGAGCGCTTTGATATATTCGGGTTCAGTGTATATTTCTCTTCCGTGAAAGCCGCTTTCAGGGCATCCGCCGTGGCCTGGTCCTCCGAGCCGTCCGGCAGCCTGAAGCCAAGCATGGAGGGCTTCTGCATCAGCTCCGGCTCTATCTGGAGATTGGTAATCGTATAGAGGGAGCTGGGGTTCTTGGGATCTTCCGGAATCTGGACCCAGCATTCTTCGCCCGCTTTGACCAGAACATTGCCGTCCGCATCCACCACATCCGCCGTGGCTTTCATCTTCTGATATCCGTTGCCGGAGCGTCTGGCGAACATTTCGATAGGGCTGCCGTCGTCATTGCGCATATAGCCCTCGGATTCCGCCTTGCATATTTTTACATCCGTCATGGTGACCGGATTGTTGTTCTCGTCCGTGAAAACAAAGGTTCCTTTTGACTCGCTCACTCCGGCCGCCGTGCCCAGGATCTCGTTTATCTTGGTGGCAATATTGTGAATCAGCTGGTCGAACTCCGCCTGTACATTCATAATGACTGACTGGGAGACAAAGTTCTCGCTGTCATTGTATACATTCTCGTCCACATCCCTGTAGTCGGCTCTGTGGTCGCCTCTCGCCAGCAGCGTGGCTTTCAGGCCGCCGATATCCGTATTCAGATCCGTGGATATCTCCCGGTTAAACTTGAATACTTTCGCATTGCTGATGTCATACTCTTTGACGCCGTTGACCTCTTTGTATGTGGCATTCTCGGGCCAGAAAGGCGTGTAGAAGCCGGTCATATCGTCCACGTCCAGCCCGATCTCAAAGCATCTGGGGCCTTTCACGAAGTCCACGCCCTCTATCTGTACCCAGACGTCCCCGTTCACGGCCTCTCCGTAGTTGATGTTCACCATCTCGGACAGCTCATCCAGCAGCTGGTCCCTGGTGTCTCTCAGGTCATTGGCCTGCTCCACGCCGCCGGACTCGATCTTGCGGATGGCCTCATTCAACTCCAATATCTTCTTTCCGTAGGAATTGATTTTGTCTACCTGGTCCTTGACCTGCATGTTCAGATTGTCCTGGTATGCGGACAGTCCGGCGTAGACCGCCTGCGCCCGCTGTATCAGCTCCGCGCCCCGCTGAACCAGAAGTCCCTGGGTCACTGAGCTGGCAGGATCCTTGGCCAGCTCCTGCACAGCGGTCCAGAAGTCCTCGATAGAGGTCTGGAACGCCTCACCGTGCATCTCGCCCAGCTGTCCCTCCACCTCTTCCATGACTTCCGTGGATACTTCGTAGAACATACTGCGGCCGGATTCCCTGCGGTATATTTTATCAAGGAAATAATCCCTTATATGTTTTACTCTGGAATAAGTGACGCCAAGTCCTACCTGTTTGTTGTTGACGGACTTGACGTCTACTGAAAGCTTCAGATAACTTCTGGTAGACTGCTGCACCTGCTGTCTGACATAGCCGGTGGTCTCCGTGTTAGTAAGATTATGCGCTGTGGTATTCAGCGCATTCTGACTGGTCTGTAATCCTGACGAACCTACATATAAACTACCCATTAGTGGCATAATAATCACCTCAACGTTTCTGCAAGAATGCTATTGTTTGGCATCAAAGCCTCCGCTGTCCACACCCATCTGCGCCCCGGAATTGTAAGCGCTTCTGGTATAGTTGGCGGTCTCCGGGGCGGCCTTATGGGCCTGCAGCATATTCATCTCGAAGCTCACCAGTTCCAGTGCTTCCTCCAGCAGTTCCTTGTTCTGCTCGTTTGTCCGCTGCACTTCCCGGACTACGCTCTTCAGCCTGTCGTGAATCTGAGCCAGCTGCGCCTGCTCTTCGGGCCTGGCCGCCATCATCTCGATCAGGTTGGAAAGCTTCATTGTCTCAACATCCTTGTTCAAAACATTCGCGATATCCGCAGTCACCTCGATCCGTCTCTTCTCCAGACGGTTCAGCCTGCCCACCACTTCCTGTTCATCATCCGTGATTCTCTGTAAGTCTTCTAAGTTCGCACCTGCGATGATGCGCATTTTCCTCTGGGATAAGGCCAGAAGTCCCTCATATTCCTCGTTTTCCTGATTGAGCACTTCGATCAGGTTCTCCATTAAACTCGCCACGGGACTTCCTACCTCATTTCCTCATATGCGGCATCCATCTCAGCTCTCTTCTGTAAGAGCTTATCGGCAAAGGACGCATTGTCCACTTTATACGTACCGTTCTGCATCCGTGCCTTAATGGAGGCTGTGAGCTCCTCCCTGATAGCAGGCGCTCCCGCAACCGCCGACTGCGCTGCGCGGATATCCTTTCCAAGACTGCTGAACTGCAGTTGATCCGCATGAGACGCACTGCCTGTCTGGCGCGTCTTGTTCACTTTCTTGGGCTGGTACAGCTGCTGGACTTGATTGTATGCTTCAACACGCATGTCGGATTCCTCCCTTCCATTCCGCTCTCTGCCATGCCCTCTTCCCGGCCGTTGTAAGAACGGCGCGAATCACTTCGGCATGGCTTATCGCTTACTATGAATATCGGCAGCGGCGTCAAATACTTTAGCCCTTCCGCAGCTCTTTTTTTCTGTGCAGTATCCCACCGCTTCGCACTTGGGCACGAAATAATGCTCCACCAGATATTCCCACTCCTGAGAGTATTCCCGTAATGCCTTACAAATATCCTGCATCAGTGCACGGTACTCCCAATACGCCCTTGTGCACAGGCGCTGATGGGACATTTCGATCAGACTGCGGACATTGCGCTTGTCCACGATCCTGGTGGTCATGCCCAGCGGCAGCAGCATGGCTGCGTCCTCCCTGGGGATACCGCACTCGGTCTCCAGGCGGCTGCAGGCCCGGGCGATCTCTTCCATGGTCTGGCGATATATTTTTTCCGCCTCTTCGTTCTGTGCCACAAGAGGCGGCGTGGTATAGGAAAAGTCCTTGTAATTGATGTAGCGGGTGCTGGCCTGGAGCCTGGTGGGAGCGCCGCCGATATGGGTGTACCACTCCCTGACCACCCGCGCGGAGTAACCGTCTATGATCATCTCCACATTGACATATTCCATGACGCGGTGATGGCCGGACCGGATACATTCCAGACCGCGCTTGTAGTTCTTTTCTTCATTGTGAATATCCGCTCCCCAGCAGACGCCTGCGCGCTCCCCCATAAGGGTGATGGGGCTCCTGGTGGTTTCTTTTAGGATTGTTATCATGCTCTCTCCTCTGCGGGGTTCGTTTTCCCCTCTCTCTTGCGTGAAGACCTCGTATCCGCTCCTGCAAAAGGCGCCGGCCCGGACTCTCGCGCCCGAACCGGGGCAGTCTGTGGACGCCCCGGCCCCTGGTCCTTTATTTCCCGGTATCCTGCCTGTGAATATACATCCTGGACATGTCCGTCTCTCCGTCTCCCTGTACCATACAGTGGAATTCCCAGCCGTATCTCTCGTAAAACGAATCGTGGTCCGTGAGCAGGTACAGAGGCTCCACCCCCTGCGCAGCCATGTCGCTGCACACAGTCTCCAACAGCTCTCCCGCTATGCCCCTGCAGCGGTATGCTTCCTCCACGAAGACTGCGCATACATTGGGCGCCAGGTCAGGCCTGTTGTGATAATCATTCTCAATTACGCCCAGGCCGCCCACGATCCGGTCCTCCTCTACGGCAAGGTACCACTGAGGAACAGGATTCTCTCGCCTCAGGCATGCCTCTATGCTCTCCCGGTAGGCTTTGAGAGGAATGCCCCATTTCTCATGAAACCACCCGGCAGCGGCCTGGGCCATGTCCGGGTGCTCCCTTATTTTCCGGATTTCTCTCATCTTCTCCTCTTTTCCTTTTCACATGCGCATTTCTGTTTTTCTCTTCCCTCATACATTTATCGGCTCAAAGCTTTCAAATCAATATATCTATTTTATTGCTTGGCTATCTCCGACTCTTTCAGCAGCCCCATACAGGAGAGCATCCGAATCGTGTCTTTGATTCCTGCCACATAGGAAATGTCCGCATATCTCCTGTCTGCGGTCTTCATGCATGCAATGTAGTCATTTAAAAACATGCGCTGCTCTTTGGGCAGGGCAATTTCCTCGTAATATCTCTCCAGATTTTTTTCGTCCTCAAGATCTTTCAGAATCACCTCGTCGGACAGAACAATCTCCTGCCTGGTATTCTCCGCAAACTGCTCCATACCCAAACCTGTGATCATCTCAATCAGTTTCTCCATATCCTTTTCTCCTCCATGTGCGCGGAACATAGATCGGCTTTCCGCAGTATGACTCTATTGTAACTGTCCGGGAGGAGAGAGAGCAATCTGTTTTTGTCTACAAATTCTTTGTGATGTCGACATTTTTCCTGTTTCGGTGTCGATATGTGGCTGGCGCGAGCGCAAAATAATACCGGATACCATCCCATGAAAGCGGGTTAAAGTGTATCCGGTATTGCTTTTTCTTAAGCCTGATATAGGTACCTATTCCTGATTATCCTCAAAGCTTGGTGACTCTTTAAAGTTGATAAAGGGTATATTGTAGGCCGGAAAAATCGACGAATTTGTAATATTTGCAACTATAGGTCTCATATATCCCAGCAATAACGCTGGGGCATTCAGATTCAGCATCGATTTTACCGCCTCTTCCCCCAACCCTTCCCACATAAAATCAGAGGCTATCTTTATCCGCAGCTGAAACGGAGCCTTTTCATCTTCTGCGTTAATCGATAACATCAATTCAACCTTTGCCCTGTTTTCATCTTGTTCTCTTTCTATGTTTATCTCAAAATTATTTCGGATTTCCACTTCACCGGCATCTGTGTTCAAATGAAAATCAGGATTGGCCGAAAAATTAACCTCCTCTAGGTATGGATTTACAAACTGAAAGTTACTATCTTTCATTATTATACTTACCTCTTCCAAATCACTAAGCTGCCTGCAAATAGTTATCATTGTCAGCCTTGGCTATAGCATTGTTCTCAGTCGTTTTATTATATCTTTCTTTCGGATGTATAGAATACTCGGCCTTGATTGCCATGGTCAAATTCACTGTTTCATCAAATTTGTTCAAATATGCAGCGCTTATCATACCATGGTTATTCGTCCCCATACATATATCAATCTTGTTGACAACGGAACTATACGATCTAAACGGCCCTGCCTCTGTCATCGGTTTTGATTCCTTGACTATAAACTCCCTTTGCCTATTCCCCAAATAATCTCTCGCCTTATCCTTGTCGCATCTGAGATAGGTTCCCTCTTTGGGCAGGTCCAGTCTGTCAATTTGATCTGTTTCAATGAAACGACTTTCTTCATGTCCCTGCATATCCATGTCGATCGCTATTACACGGGATGTCCTCAAAAAAGCTGACGCAATATCAATTTGCTCCTCAATAACCGCATTTACTGTCTCTACACTGCATTGAGCGACTATCCATCTTTGGCCATACCGAATCTCAGCGCAAAGGCAAAGATATAAATTCTTTTTCTCGTCTGCACATGAAAAAAGAATCGGCTCTGACTCAAATTCATAGAAGACATGCTCTAAATACAATTTTCCAACTTGGACCACATTTTCAAAATATACATTATTCATTCTCTGCCACCTCATTAAAATAATTTTGCGGCTCAGCTTCTTGGTATATCCACCAATCTACATGTGTATCATTTCTTTCTTCTCTTTCGGAAGTCAGCTGACACGGCCCGCAGCTTCCTTCTGTCTGACCTTTGGCAATAAAAACTTTCGGATGATGTCTCATAAATATATTCATGGCATATTGCGCCTCGGAATACTCTATATTGCAGGAAGTGGAATAAAGGCCTGGATCATCTAAGTTCATCCTCTTTTTACGCGGAATTAATCCTCTCTGTATTTCCTCATAAGTTCCAATAAAACTGTCCCTGTTAATTGTTCCATACTTTATAACTCTATATACAGATTTGTTCTCTTTTTTTGCCCCTTGTGGTAATATATCTGTTTCAAACTTCTCTGGAAAGCATTCCGGAAATTGTCCCATTTATCTCATCTCACAGTTTTCAGCTAAATATTTTTATAATGCCTTTACTTTATCATAGATTTTGTCAAAAAGCAATAGCTGATATCGGTTCACCCAGACAATCGCTTCGATTGCCTTGACTGCATGAGAATCCGGGCACCTGGCATAAGTACTTCCGCATGGTCATGCTTTGTCTTCCGCCCGCCTCTCGGGAGCCGGCACGGCGCTTATGCGCTCTGCCAGCGGCTTCGTCCGGAGTACTTTCCGAACTTTCTTTTCTGACTTTTCACTAATATGCCATTCCCATTGTCCTATATGCCGGAATCAAAATTGATTTTTTATATCTTCAAGCAGTTTCTTCAGCAAACACGATATTGCATAAAACTTTGTCAAAAATCTCTGGGCAGATATTACCCATCCCTTTATTCTATCCACATCACGTATATCTGACACGGGTTTGCCTCATCCCACAACGTGGAAAATACTTCAAATTCCTGAAATCCCAAACTGATATAAAATCGGTTTGTATTATCATAATTTTCATATCTGCCCATCTGCACTGTCTTTACCTGCATAAAAGAATAGCCTTGTTCACGGGCAATATCCCTTGCTATCGTAAACATTTCTCTTCCGATTCCCTGTCTGTGGTATTCTTTCAAAACGCCCGTCACAGCAAGTTCTACGGTTGCTTTCCCCGTCTCCTTTAAACACAGAAATCCTACATGTTCCCCACATTCTGTCGCGCAAATACATATCTGGCCTGCACTCTCTTTGATATACCCTTCTCTGCTTTCCTCAATTCCAAACCAGTCAGGCAGTGCCTCCAATATTTTCCGTGCAACATTTTCTTTCATGCCAGGATCATATATTTGTTCGTATGTCATTTTTTGCCTTTCATTTTTCAAACCTGTCTAAAAGCGATACAAAAAAGTGCTTTATCCTCTTTCAGCAATGCTAAAATAGTCGCTTTTTGTAGCTTGCTCATAATGAGACTCATCCCGCTTTCTGTGTCGTACGGCAGTCTCTTAACTGGCGCAGCTCTCTGGCTATTCGGCAATTCGTATCACTGCTTTTACAATATCGGCTTTATTATTTATACTGTAGTCCATGGCTTTCTGCATCTCGTCAAGCCCGAAGACATCCGTCACGATACCTTTCAGGTTTACCTTGCCTGCCGCAACAGCCTCTATCGCCATGGGATAGATATGGCGGTAACGGAACACTGTCTTGAACGTCAGCTCCTTGTTCAGCGCAATGCTCATGGGCAGCGTCATTTCCCCGCTCTTGCTGTAACCTACCAGCACGATCGTCGCGCCTTTCTTGGTCATATGTATGGTCTGCGCTGTGGTTATCTGTGTGCCGGCGGTCTCCACTGCCAGGTCGCATCCCCTCCCGTCCGTCAGCTTCCTTACCTCTTCCACTGCGTCTGCCTGGGCTCCGTTAATGACGCCGGCTGCTCCCAGTTCCAACGCTTTCTGGAGACGTTTTTCCATGATATCCACCACATACACCTTTGAAACGCCCATTGCCTTTAGCGCCATCATTGTCACCAGGCCGATACAGCCTGCCCCCATGACCACCGCAGTCTGTCCTGCCCTTGCGCCTCCCTGCATGGCCGCATGGAATCCCACCGCCAGAGGCTCGATCAATGCGCCCTCCATGGTGCTTACATGATCCGGCAGCTTAAAGCAAAGGTCTGCCTCGTGGGCCACATATTCCTGAAATACCCCGTCCACCGGAGGCGTTGCGAAAAAGACCACATCCGGGCAGAGGTTGTAATTCCCTGTTCTGCAGAACTCACAGTGGCCGCAGGTCTTGCCCGGCTCCAGTGCAACCCTGTCGCCGACTTTCAGATGCTTCACGTCCTTTCCCACTTCCACCACGGTTCCGCCCGGCTCATGGCCAAGCACAAAAGGCGGCTTTACCACATAGTCGCCGATGGCTCCTGTCTCGTAGTAATGCAGGTCGCTGCCGCAGATCCCCACATACTCCAGCTTCACAAGCACCTCATTGTCTTTTGCTTTCGGGATATATCTCTCTTCAAATCCAATCTTGCCGATTTCCAGCATTACCGCTACTTTCATTTTTCCTTCCATGATTGCTTCCTCCATCTCTTTTAAAAGCCTCTTTTCCGAGGCCTCTTTTTCACACTGTAATTGGTTATTTTCTTATCCGTATTCATCACCAATACTTTATTAAAGTATTTTCTTAAGCATATCATCTCCTTTGTAAAAATGCAACTTTATCTTATACATCCTTTTCGCCTTTCCGGTTCATTTGTAGATAGAAACACATCCCTTTTAAACCTGCTTTCCCCTCAAAATCCGTAGACTGTTCAGCATTAAATTTCGTATTACTGAGAAGTTTTTCTTGCTGTATGATCTGAATCATACTAGAATGCACAGAGCCACCGAAAAGTCCCTACCCAGGCAGGAATACCCCCGTAGCATAAAAGACCGCTTACAGCGTGGCAAAGCCGCTATAAACGCACCGAAACAAGACAGCGTACAGCGCATGGTAGACCGGGAAGCCAAGCGAGCCGAGGGCATAGGATATGACCGCTGGGCGGCTGTTCACAATCCCGGTTTATGAAGCTGTTGACCGAGCAGACCGAGGCCGGAAGCAAACGCCGGAACGCCGCTCGGAAAAGCATACGCTATCCGATTTTTATTACCACAGCTTTAATCAGCCGTCCATCTGGAATCAAAATCTTCTTTACACATCTCCAGATTAGAGTTTAACTGACTCAAAACCTGTTTTCCTCCTGGCATCATTTTTAAAGATGCCAGATACTGCTTAATAGCTGTCCGCAAATCTTTCAAAGATGTTTTTGATTTTATCCAGTTTTGCGGTACAAACATCTTGCCGTTATCGGCTGCCTCTGAAGACGCCGTTTCCAATGCCATATTTAAGCAGCTGCCAGCTGTTTCAATAACTGTATCTAACAATTCCGCATCATTCAATTTTTGCAATACCATAGATGGATTTGGGACAGAATCATTCATCTTATTAATTTCGCAAAAAATTACTGAAATTCCATACAACTGATGGTAAGGTGCATAAGCTTTCATAGCCAGCAACGCTTCATTTAACCCCATTGGATTATCTTTATCCCACTTTGCATACAATGTACGGAATAGCACATTCAATGCCTGTACATTTTCAGGTGAATATTCGCGGCGAAACAACTGATCAAAGTATTTGTCAAAAATTTTTGTTTCCCCATAAGAAAGGTTCGGTCTTTGAGAATGCCATGCTATCAGTTGCTTTCCAAGGTCGGTTAAATTTACTAAATGAGCCGTATTGTACCTAAAATTATCAACTTTTTCACCACGCTTAGTCACAAAGTAGCCATCTGGGTAAAACTGCTCGTACGCTTTCTTCATTGCCAGAACTGCTTTATCATTGCTGCGCAAATCACGAGCCTTAACTGCACTTTGACTATTTGTGGAGGTACTAATATTGTCAGCTCTTCCAGCGTCGCTGATCTCATAAAATCGGAACATAATGTATGCATTATCAGCTTTTTTGGCTAATTCACTACAACTAAATATAGTACTTAATGACTGACATCCATTTACAACATTCAATTCTTTAACAGAGAGAATTCCTTCGTGAATTGACATTTGAGAACAGATTGCCGTAATTCCATTATGTAGGAAGAAGAAATCACCCGCATTATTCTTAATTGTTCGCGCAATTCCCTTGTTGACTTTATTGCTTGTTCCCAATGATTGACGCACATTTTTTCTGAACAAGCTGCCATCTTTAATTCCAGGAATCTTAATACAATCTCTTAATGGAAGTGCAACAATAACTGCTTTTGTCTCGTCAATTGTTAGCTCCATATACTTTCCAACTTCAAGGTTAAACTCGTGGTTGATATAAGGACGGCTTTTATTTAATGCTTCATCGTATTTGAATTTCAGCGTTTCATTGTCCACCACAGTAAGGTTTGCCGATATAGCTTCGTTATCCGATAAATTCTTTTGGAATACTTCGAGATCATGCTTCGCAGAGTCTGTTAAAGTCGATGTCATAATTAGTTCAAAGCAGACTTCATAATCATCTTCGAGAGCTGTTGCAATTTCACTAATTTTAACTTGCAGATTGTGATTTGCCCCGTCTTGGAGGTGCGCCAAATTCTGAATTTGAATCCATGAAGAAAGAATTTCCCGCAGAGGCTCCGCACCTACAGTGTCCCCACCGTAAAATTTCCCTTGAATTATGTAAATTGTGCATGCTTGATTGTCAATGTAAACAGCGTCAATTTGTTTATCTCCCGCCCCATCTGTAATGCAGTCTTTTGTCTCAAATGTATCGAGATTGTGGATGTTACGAAGATACCAAGCTACAAAGCGCTGGCCATCGTTTGGAAAATTCTCTTTATAATAATTTTGGTCTAATTCCGATAAAATCTTACTGTACATCTAACCCCTCTTTTCTATAGATAAAATACTCACTCGAACTCGGCGTGTTTTTTGTTGCTCTTAACCGTATTTGTTTCAGTTTTATGCAGATACATACCTATTACTGTGAAAAATTCAGCAAATTATTCACTCTACACGTACAATCTGAAATTAATTATTTACTCGCTACAATAGTAAACTCTCCTGGTATCTTTTCATTTGTCCACGCAGGATGTTCATCAAACTTTCTTAATGTAAAACCACTATCTATGACTGAATTGATAATCTCACTAATTGTATACTTTCTATAACTGCATTTAGGCATCTGCGTGCGAATGTTTTCTTCAAAAAAACGGGCATGTGCCATTTCTCCTTCGAAAACCTCCTCTGAAAAATAGCTCATAGTTGGTTGTTCAAAATTCAATATATCTGATATTTTTGTAAATGGATGAAAATCACTACATATCATTTTTCCATTGTCTTTCAATAACGAATACATAATGCGCATAAATTCATCAATATCATGAAAGTAATGTAACACTCCTCCTTCCATAAACACCACGTCAAAATAATTCCCGTACTTCTCTATATCAATTTCCAATATATCACATACTTCAAAATTCAATTCAACTTTTGCGGCAGTTGCGACTTCAAGCGCATATTTCTTATTATCTTCTGAAATATCAAAGACGGTAACTTCTGCTCCTAAAATGGCTAAGGGAACGGCTTTCTTTCCGCAAGAACCGCATATGTTTGCCACTTTAATACCATTATAAGTATCAAAATAGCCAGAATATCTTCTCAACATTCCTATAGGATTTTCCAAGTCCATTTTTGCTCTATCATCTGGTGTACCTGATTGTTTCACCCAAAACTCATATGCATTATATTCCCACGCTTTCTTATTTTGAATACTATAATCGATCATCTCTGAATATCCTCCATTGCTCAATTTGCAAATATAATTGTACCACTTCCATTTATCGTTTCTGCAGCTGCTTAATCATTTCATAGCACTTTCTTGTATATTCTATAAAGGAAGAAACATTCCTTAACATTCCTTGTTGTAATCTGTGACTTGTTTTGATTGCAAGATTAAATTGCTCTTGTGTAATATCTTTCTTTGACAGTGCTTCCTCCAGTTCGTCCATATCATCAACTATAATTGTCCCATCTGGATAAACTACCAAATCTAAATATAAATCATCAAAATATGGCACTCCATCTACATCAATACCTTGTTTTGCTATCATGTCTATATACCACAGTAGAACCTTTTCATTTTCATCCATCATAGCTGTTATACAGTACCAATCATTCTGTGGCAGGATCGACAGCCATTTTCTTCCTTTATCACAGACTACAATATCTTCTCCATTAAATTTCCAAGTCTGTATTTTACTTACCTCTTTAATATCTATAAGACCAATATAGCCATTAAGTAATTCCGTATTTACCGTTTTCCCAAATATGTCTTTAGAAATAATACATTTCCACTCATCATATGATAACCGACTTCTTTTCATAAGTTCTTACCTCGCATAACCTTTTTTTATCCTGCATCGCCCACATTAAATCTTCCGCTCGCGCCTCTGGATGTTCATATAAAAAATTACTTCCCGCTAATGCGTTCGGTGTTGGGATAACATGAATGCCCCATATTTCCTCCAATCGCTTTTTGCCTACTTCATATCTATAAAGCATATCCCCATCACCTGCTCTACCACCAGAAATAGATATCAAAGCAATCGTGTCACCCCTTTTTAGGACTTTAGGCACCTCTAATTTATACATAGTTCCTATGTTCATCTTACTAATATCCAAATTCGAAAAAGTTTTACATTCTCCTAATTAGTTTGATTGTACCACTTCCTGCTTCTTTTTACCACAAAAATATAGAGCATAGCAACCGCCATGCCCCACATTTATTATCGTTCCAACGACTTCTCAATCTGCTGTTTCTGTCCTTTCAAGTCATTCTGCTTCTCATACAATCTATTTCGCTCTCTGCAAAGTTCTTTCTTGCTAAATCACCGCTTAACCTTTCCGGCTTACCTATTCCATCATATCCGTTCCGATCAATATCTTTCAATAACTGAAGAATACGCCTTAACGTTTTCTTATCTTGCTTCATCCAGTATTCAAAATCTTCCCATGCCGCATCTGACCATGACTTAATCATCAAAATC
>JAAWOU010000052.1 GCA_022799755.1 Lachnospiraceae bacterium | reverse complement strand
GATCTTCCCCCAGGGCGTCCATTCCAACGCCCGCACAGCGGCTCCTTTCGCCAGGATATAGTTCCCGAGGGGTACAAAAGTAGTGACCGCCAGATCAAGCATGGTATTGTTCACGATGCTCTGCAGGATTTCGTGCAGAAAGAGCATGGCGCTCCAAAAGCAAAATATATTCATGCACTGCCTTACCGCAATGCCCGTATAATCCTCCGACAGGATAAAGGCATGCTTTGTCTCCACAGGCATCCCCCGCCTGACAAAGAGCACCATCCCCGCAAAGGCAAGCAGGCACAGCAGGACAAAGCCTGTCCTCACGGCTATTTTCATGTAAAAAAATTCATTCCTGTCCCTATATCTGATCAGCACGGGATACCGAAGCGCCTGGGTCTGTCCGCTGCTCGTGAAAGCCAGCAGCAGTATGGGGAACAATACCAGAATAATATGATAATTGTTGAACACCCAGACCGTAAATTCCCCCTGACAGCCTGCCGGATATTTCTTCAGAAAGCCTGCAGCCATGGCATACCCTGCCGCAAGCCCGCTGGCCAGCCAAAAAAGCAGCCCCCTCATCAGATGAGATTCCCTGATCTCCACTCTAAGCTTTGCCGGCATGATGATCCCCTCCTATAAACAAAAGGCAGCCTGTTGCCAGCAGCGCCAGCTCATACACGGGAATCCCCAGACACCCCAGCGCAGGATTCCTGTAAACCGCCGGATCTATCAGCTTAAATGCCTCCCATGCCCTGGGCGCGGCAACCCCTGTGAACACGCAGTAGCACACCGGTATCAGCAAAGCCAGATACCGGTTGCGGAGAACCGCGCTCAGTCCCAGCCCCCATACCGCAAATACCGCCCCCAGGATGCCCGCATTTACGGCGTACATCATCCCGTACAGAAACGGAAATCTCCCGGCAAATTCCGGCATGAAACGGATGGGATTCACCGCCTCTCCCGAGCCCGATATCCATGTACAAAAAAGCAGCCATCCGGTCATGGGCAGAAACAGCGACAGGAATCCGCTGCATGCCACTGCGGCAATTTTTGCCCTTCTATACTGCCCTCTTGAGGTCTTCAGCACCATCAGCCTCTGGAATCCGCTGTCCCTCTCTCTCCGATAGGACAATACAAAAGGAAACATAACCGTAATGGGCCAGAGAATTGTCAGTGGCGTAAACCGAAAGCTGTTCAAAAACATGCTCAGATACGGTTCCCCGTCGCTGAAAATCCTACCTCCGCTCTGGTCCAGGCGCCCTGCCATCATCATGAACAAGCCGAATGCAGTTGTGCCGGCAAAGGCCCTGGACCGCAGCGCCCTCTTTATTTCCTTTGTTACCATGTACACTCCCCCCTCTTGTATGTGGGTCTGGCAAAGTATGAATTCTATTGTTTGATATATCGGATTTACAGAGGTTTCGTTACAAGAGACAGAAAAATACCGGTAAAAAAATCCCGGACTCCGCTAAATCGCAGAAGTCCGGGATTTTTCCGCCGCCTGTCCTTTTTTGATCTCATAGACAGCGTCCGCATACTTTAGGAATTCCATCCGGTGGCTGATGGAAATGATGGTATATCCCTGCTCTGCCAGGGAGTGGAAATGCTCTGCCAGGATATCCTCCACTTTCGGGTCCAGATTGGAGCTCACTTCGTCAAGCAGCAAAACTTTATTGCCCCGCAGGATACCCATGGCAATACTCAGGCGCTGCTTCTCGCCGCCGCTCATCAGTTTCCCGGCCTCTCCCACATCTGTCCGGATTCCCTCCGGCAGAGTGCTTACATACTCGCTCAGGCAGGCAAAGTCCAGGGCCCGGCGGATGTCTTCCTCCGTGGCGTCAGGCCGCACCAGCTTCAGATTGTCCTCCAGCGTCCCGGGAAACAGGAATACTTCCTGGGAGATCTTCGTAATCCGGTCCCGGATGGAAAAGCAGTCAATCTGGTTGATATCCAGGTCATCCACATACACTTCCCCGTCCGGCACATTGTACAGCTTCATGATGATGTCGAACATGGTGCTCTTGCCGCTTCCGGAAGCGCCCACGATTCCGGTCCACTTCCCCTTTTCCAAAGGGATTGTGAGCCCCTGCAGGATGTTTTCCGTCTCATTGTACCCGAACGTGCAGTTCCGGAACTGTATTTTTTCCGCCAGCTCAAAAGGCTTCTTGCCTTTTTCCTTTTCTCGCTCCCCCTCCAGCTCCAGATAAGCGAAGACTTTTCTGTATTCATTCTCTTTCTTCTTTTTGTCCACCACGGTCTGCAGAATGAAATTCACCTTTGCGTAGAAAATCCCGCAATAGGAAATCACGGAGACCAGCTGTCCTACCTGCAGGCCGCTCTCTCCGAACAGGATAAGCATCGCTCCGGCTCCAAAGGTGAGCCCGGTGAACAGCACCGTGGCGAACCCGCTGGTCCAGATGCCGCACAGGGTGTCCAGGGCGGAAATCTTTCCCCAGATGCCGTTGACGGACTGGTTCTTCTGGTTCACTTCCTCCAGCTTTCTCTTCTCAAGCCTGGAGAGTTTGATGAATTCGATGGCCTGGAAGATGTCCCCTTTTACCTGGTTGATCTTTGCATTCTCCGCCACCACGGACTGAATCTCCCGGTCTACATTCCTCATGATCAGACGCACCGGGAAATAGGCTAACGGCAGGTATAGGAGCTGAAGTCCCCCAAGCGCAGGGTGGAGAAAACAGAGGATACCGAAGACAATTGCCGCGATCAGGATGCTTACATAATACTGGCTCAACTCCGCCACGTAGAAGTTGATATATCCCACTGTCTCCTTGCTGGCATAAGAGAGAAGTTCCAGTGAATTCTCCCTGTCAAAATAGGACTTTTCTTTATAAACCAGCCGCTCCATGATCTGCAAGGCATATTCGTTGCCTTTCTGCCGCACGTATTTGATGGTGAAATAATTGTATAAAGTCTGCAGCAAAATGGTTGCAAAGGGAATCAGAACGAAAAAGAGTATCCCCGCTGCAATCTTCCCAGTCTTCCTGCCGGGGATGTAATCGTCTATGATGGCTCCCATCAGGTAGGGCGAGACCAGCGTGAGAGCCTGTATGGATGCAAATACCGCAATGGATGCACGCCGGCGTTGACGGATGTCTTTGGTCATGAGTTTCATGTTTATGGAGTTCCTTTCGTGTTGGTTAAATGATATTTTCCCTTTCCGGAAAATGACCATTGCTCTTTCGAATCAGAATTTAGCAAATTACAATACATTGACGATTTATTATAACATCAGCTCAGTGAGATCTCAATACACCAAACCTGTCAAATTTCAGGCAAGGGTATTCCCGCTCTCCCTCCCGCAGTTTTTCCGCCTAAACGTTCTGTTTCGTGATCAATCGCTCCAGCAGGACGCCAAACAGATTCTGTTCCATAGTCCCCTACCTTTCTTCCGTTTTAGCCAGAATAGCTTTCCATGCCTAACCGCTATATCGTCCTATATTATACAATATTTTTGTAATTAACACAACAAAATCCCAGGCGTCCGCCATTTTGCGGAACCCGGGATTCTGTTCTGATCTGCCCTGTGAAATTTCCAAAAAACAATCTTCAGTCTTTCAGCATCAGATTGCGGAAGTACTGAATGGTATAGTCGATTCCCTTTTCGCCCAGCTCCCCTGTCCAGTTGGCGGAATGGGGCTCGATGCTCAGGCCTTTGTCATATCCCTTTGCATAGAGGATGGCAAGAAACGCACCCCAGTTGGTCTGGTCCATGCCTGCGGGCGGATCATCGTAGCGCTCTCCGCCTATGACCAGAGAGCCTTTCAGATGGACATGCAGGAAACGGTCCCCCCAGTCCCTGGTCTCCTGGAGATAGTCCCCGCCTGCGTAGATGCAGTGGGAGGGATCATATTTGATGTACAGATCCTTTAAGTATCCCATGATCACGGTGTAAGCCATAGGGTCGCAGACGAAATTGTTCCATCTGCAGTTGTACACGGCAATCTTAACGCCCTTTTCCCTGCCGTACGCGATCAGCTTCTCGAAATAGGAAATTGCCAGCCCGCAGTTCTCATAATAGGACAGCTCCTCCACCCTGTTGCAGCCTGTGATGTACACGCCGCAGTTCAGTTCGGATACCGCGTCGATGAGCCTGCATTCCAGCTCCAGCTCCTCTTCCCGGATGCCGTCCTTACAGATCCGGTCGCTTCCCCATCTGCCTACCGCGCCGACGGGCATATCATATCTTAAGCTTCTCTCCCGGATATTCTCCACATTGTCCAGAAATTCCTGGGCCCTGTCGTTTACGTCCACCTCGATGAACGCCATGCCGCGCTCCTTTGCGCTTTGGAAATCTTTCTCCTCAAACCATGCGATTCTTCCAAGTTTCATCTTTTTCCTTTTCCTTTCTCATTTCGGTAAAACAGCCAGCCCCGGCATCCATCTTAGACAAAATTTGTTCCTTTGATGAGCGCCCAAACGGCTGGCTGCTGTCTTCAGGTATCCTGAAACTGTAGATTAATTCAAAAATACGGGTTTCCCGGTCTTTCCGGACTCGTAGATGGCCTCCAGAATCTGGGTCACTACCATGGCCTGTCTGGGCTCTACCGTCAGAGGCTCACCGTTGACTATGGCATTGTAGAACACTCCCTGCTCGATATCCTCGGGATTCTCGGTCTTTCCGTCGAAGAATGCCGCGCCGCCTGCTGCCAGCTCAGGCTTCTCCGTGCACTGTCTGCCGTAGTTTACACGGTTGATTCTGAGGCCGTCCAACATATCGGCTCCGGCTTTGGTGCCGCACAGAGAGGTCTTTGCCTCGTTGACGTCCAGGGTATTCAGGGCCCAGGAGGACTCCAGGACGATGGTAGCGCCGTTCTTCATCTTCACAAATCCAAAGGCGGAATCCTCCACAGTATAGGTCTCCGGATCCCAGTCTCCCCAGGCATTGCCGGTCTCCCCTTTCTGGTCCGCAAGCTTGCGGTATACAGAGCCTACCACCATCTCGGGCTCATAGTTGTCCATCATCCACAGGGTCAGATCCAGCGCATGGGTTCCGATGTCGATAAGCGGACCGCCTCCCTGCTTCTCGGCATCCAGGAACACGCCCCATGTGGGAACCGCTCTCCTGCGGATGGCATGTGCCTTTGCGTAATAGATCTCTCCCAGATCTCCGTTCGCGCAGGCTCTCTTCAGGTAAGCGGAGTCCCCGCGGTAGCGGCTCTGGTATCCGATGGTCAGAATCTTGCCTGTGCGCTCTGCAGTCTCCACCATTTTCTGGGCCTCGGCGTAGGTCTTTGCCATGGGCTTCTCGCACATAACGTTCTTGCCGGCTTCCATGGCGGCAATGCTCACGGGCGCGTGCACACTGTTGGGCGTCAGCACGTAGACAGCCTCCACATCCTCTTTGATGAGTTCATTGTAGTCCGTATACACCCTTGCATCCTCTGTGCCGTACTCTTCCTTAGCTTTCTGGGCTCTCTCCTCGATTAGGTCGCAGAACGCCACGATCTCAAAATTCCCGTTCTTCTTCATGGCGGGAAGATGCTTTGCGTTGGCGATTCCTCCGCAGCCTACGATTCCTACTCTTAATTTTCTCATTTTGAACCTCCTGTTTTATCTTTGTCCCTTTTGGGGGCTTTTCACATTTATCCCAGAATCCCTTTCAGATATCGGGCGCTCTCCTCCATGTTCTCCATGGGTTCGCCGTAAGGATGGTCGTCCTGTTCCACCACCAGCCAGCGGGTACCGCATTCTTCGGCTTTCTTTACGATGGCGGCATTGTCCTGCTCGCCTCCGCCTAAGGCCACCTGCTCCACTGCTTCGTTATTCCTGCGGAAATCTTTCATGTGCACCACAGGACAGCGGCCTTTGTACTTCTCCAGATAGGCCACCGGATCCTCCCCGCCTACGTTCACCCAGCAGGTATCCTGTTCCGTCTGAAGCCGCTCCGCGTCCACCGCCCCGAAGAGCTCATCCAGGAAATAGGTCCCCCGGTCTGTCTTTTTGAACTCGAAGTCGTGATTGTGGTACATCAATATCATTCCATGTTGTGCACAGCAGGCCCCGATCTTCTCGATCAGTTCACAGGTCTGGGCGAACTTCTCACCGCCGTAGTGGCAGTCCATGGACATTCCGGGGATGCCGATATAGGAACAGCCTATGGTCCTGTAGGCTTTCACCGTCCCCTCCATGTCCTCCTGGAACGGCTCCAGCCCCACATGGGCGCTGACAGCCTCAAGTCCCGCCTCCTCTAAGCAGCCGCGGACCGTCTCCGGACTTAACCCGTACAGTCCCGCCAGCTCCACGCCCTCATAACCGCATGCTTTCAATGCTTTCATGGTTCCCGCAAAGTCTTTTTCCGCCATATCCCTCACAGAATACACCTGGGCGGCGATTCCCATCTTTGCCATACGCTTCCCTCACCATTCCTTTCCCGCTGTCCGCATCCTTTTTTACGGCCTCTTTTAGATAACTGTTTTTACGATCTCTCCCGTCTCCGCAGACTGATGGACAGCCTCCATGAGCCGCATGACCCGCATCACTTCCGGCAGACGGATCAGGCTCTCTTCCCTGCCCTCCATCACAGCCATCACATTGTGATAGAATTCCCTCACATCGCTCTTCACTTTGGGCAGCTCCTCGGTGAAGATGCTGTCGTCTCTCCTGGGCGCCATGGTCTTGGTCAGGCCTGCCGCGGTGATGACAGGTGTCACGTCCTTTTCATCCGCGCCGGAAGCCCGGACGATCTTTCCGTTTAAAGCCCAGTCCTCTATGACGGCGGTTCCGTCCGCTCCCAGCACATACCATCTGGGAAGAGACACGAAATTGCTGGTGCCTACCTCCACCAGAGCGGTGACACCGTTCTCAAAAGCGATCTCCGTATAAAAGCCATCGTCCACCAGCTGATTGGTCACATGGGTCTCCACCCCATAGACGCTCTTTACGGGCACATGGGGAAACATCTGCAGCATCTGATCCAGAAGATGCACGCCCCAGTCCAGAATCATACCGCCGCCGTGTTCCTTTTCCTGGCGCCAGTCCCCGGGAATCCCTCTGGAGCCATGGACTCTGGATTCGAGCCGGAACAGCTCTCCCAGCTTTCCCTCCTCCAGAATCTTCTTCACCGTCAGGAAATCCTCGTCCCATCGTCTGTTCTGATGGACCGTCAGGAATCGCCCGGTCCGTTGGGAGGCATCGATCATCTCCTGCAGATCCTCGGAACTTAAAGTAATCGGCTTCTCGCTGATCACGTTCTTGCCCGCCTCCATAGCCGCGATCGCCACAGGCTTATGTACGTCATTGGGCGTGGCGATCAGCACCAGATCCGTCTGAGGATCCGCCAAAAGGTCTTCCAGGCTCTCGTACACATGAAGCCCTTTCTCCTGTTCGGCATAGACTCTCCTCTCCTCCTTAATATCCCAAATGCCGGCAATCTCCAGCCCCTCAATGGTCTGGATCTCGTCATAATGCCAGCCCGCCATTCCACCGAATCCCACAATGGCCATCTTATGCGTCATATCAATACCTCCTGCCTGTTAAGGCATCCTATCCTTTTTTCCGCAGAGCAATTGGCGCCGGTCCGGAAAAATGCCCGCCCTTCGGGCATTCTTCTGCGTGCAACTTTGCACGCTAGGCCCAGTACATGGCTCCTCTGTCCTCATAGATCAATACGTTCTTCAGGAAGCTGATCGCTTTCTCCAGTCCCTCTTTGCCGGACATCAGACCGTCCTCATGCTCGATGCTGATGGCGTAGTCATACCCCACCATACGCAGCTGGGAGATGATGTCCCTCCAGTAAGCCTCGCCGTTGCCATAGCCTACTGTGCGGAAGATCCAGGATCTGTCAAGCTCCTTGCCGTAATGATCCGTATCCAGTACCCCGTTGACCGCCGTATTCCTGGCGTCTATGCGGGTGTCCTTTGCGTGGAAATGGAAAATGGCGTTCTCCTTTCCAAGCTCCCTGATGGCTGCGCAGGGATCCATCCCCTGCCAGATCAGATGGCTGGGGTCAAAGTTGGCGCCGATCTGGGGGCCAACCTCCCTGCGGATGCGCAGCATGGTCTTGGTATTGTAGACACAGAAGCCGGGGTGGAGCTCAAAGGCGATCTTGGAAACGCCATGGGCCTCGGCAAAGGCTGCTTTCTTCTTCCAGTAGGGGATCAGCACTTCATTCCACTGGTACTCCAGGATCTCGCCGAAGTCATCCGGCCAGGGGCAGGTAACCCAGTTGGGAGTCTTGTCGTCTCTGCTTCCTCCCGGGCAGCCGGAGAATGTGTTTACCACCGGCACGTTCAGCTTCTCAGCCAGCAGAATGGCATTGTCGAAGTCTCTCTCAAAGCTCTCCGCAACCGCAGGGTTGGGATGAACCATGTTCCCATGGCTGCTCAGGGCGCTGATCTGCAAATGGTACTTGTCCAGGGTCTCCATGAACTTGTCCCTTTTTCCCTGGTCGGCCAGAAGCTCCGCCGCATCACAGTGCGCTTTCCCCGGGAAACCGCCGCATCCGATCTCCACCATCTGCACGCCTCTCTCGGAGAGGAATTTGCACGCCTCCTCAAAAGGCAGGTCTCCCAATGCCGCCGTCAATGTTCCTAATTTCATGATATCTCCTCCATTCTTTTTATACATTTTTTCTATTGTACTGATTATAAAAAAAGACAGCAGAAGAAGATAGATTCTTTCTGCTGTTTATACATACAATTCTGCTGTTTATTTTTTTAATATTTCAGAGGGCGTGCAGCCGTAATAACGCCTGAACTGCCTGCCGAAGTGGTTGTAATCCGTAAATCCCACGCTGTCCGCGATCTCCACCACAGTGCCCTCTTTCCTTTTGAGCAGGTTCATGGCTTTCTTCATGCGGATCTCGTTTATGTACTGAAGCGGCGGGATTCCCATGCTTTCCTTGAAGAGATGATTGAACCTGTCCTCACTGAGGTGGATGATGTCGGCCAGTTCCCTGTTGCTGATCTGTCTGGTATAGTTGGTCTGAATATAATTCAGCACGGTATTGAGCCGCTCCAAACGTCTCTTTCTGCTATCGCTCTCCCGCTCCGTCAGCACCTCCGCAGCGTATTCCCGGGCCAGATGCACGATTAAGTGCAGAAGCTCCCCCTTGCAGATCAGGCGGTATCCGATCTTCTGCTCGTTGTACTCTTTCTGGATGGCGGACATGATGGCGTCTATGTCCTCGTCCCTTTCCACCAGAGACTGAAAAATCACGTTTCTGTCAGCCAGTTCCTGGTAGAAATCTCCCATGTCAAATATAATTACCAATACTCTCATATGGGTCCCGTCACAGTAGCCCGCGTGGAGCTCATTGCTGTTGACAATGACCAGACTCCCCTCTCTGGCCAGAATCTCTCTCTGGCCCAGCCGCAGAATGGTCCGGCCCTCCAGCACATAGTGGAGCTCAATGTGCTCATGCCAGTGCTCACTGAAATACCAGAATTTCTTGTCCACATCATTGACAAACATCTGCACCGGAAATTCCGAATCGCTGATAATCTTCTGTTCGTATAATTCTAAAGACTGCATATGCTTCCCCTTGTCATTCCTGCGTTTACCGTAAAAGCGCTCTCCTTCTTAAATAAATGTGTGACCAAGATGTCCGGAGATTAGTTATATTATATTACAAATGCGTAGATTTTGCAAACCTTTCCGGTAAGGCGAAGAGAAGCTGGCGGAATACTAAAAACAGAAGCCTGTCACCCGAATTTCGCCGCCGCTGTATGTGACCGTGATCGCCCCAAAAGCCGCCGTCTGGACGATGACGGTGCCGGATTCCTCCAGCCGTTCCAGGAGTTCCCCATGGGGATGGCCATAGCGGTTGTTCCTGCCGCTGGAGATCACGGTGAGACGCGGCGAAAGCCTCTGCAGCAGCTCTCTGGGAGTGGAATTCTTAGAGCCGTGATGGGCGGCTTTCAGCAGGGTGATGTCTCCGATGTCCCGCTCCTGCAGCTCCTCTCGCAGGGCTGCCTCCCCCTCATTCTGCACATCCCCTGTCAGGAGCATAGTCCAGCATTGGCCCGTCACGGCTTGGGGCCTTTCCGCGAAAACCACATAGAAGCAAAGGGAGCAGGCGTTGATATCCTCTGCGTCAAAGCCCTCTTGGGGGTGGACACAGACAAACCGGGCGCTGCCGCACTCCCATTCGTCCCCGGCTTTCAGATAGCCTACCGAGACGGCGCTTTCCTGGGAGGCCGCTTTCGCAGCCGCCTCCAGTTCTCCCAGCTTCTCCTGCCTGTCCTCTCTCCGGATGGCCGGCAGCAGCAAACGGCCCACGGTGATACGATTGTCTCCCCCTGTCTCCAACAGCTCCACCGCGCCGTTTACATGATCCGTATCCGGATGGGACAGAAATACGGCGTCGATATTGCGTATGCCATGGTATTTCAGATAGGGAAGCAGCACATATCTCCCCACGCTGCTTCGGCTGCTGCTGCCGCAGTCGAAGAGATAATTCTCGCCGGACGCCGTCCGCACCAGAATACAGTCCCCCTGCCCTACGTCCAGAAATGTGACACTGTTTTCCCGGGGCGGGCGGACGGCAAAGAGCAGCACTGCCGCCGCCAGGGTGCAAATTTCCGCGACAGGCCCAAAAAATCCGCCCCCCGCAGCCCCTATACGCTTCCCCCATGGCCCGCGCCCTGAGGCCTGCCCCATGCATTTCCCCGGGTACGCGTCCCCGGCAGGCCCTGTGTCCCGGCCATCCTGCGCTCTGTCTTTTCTGTATGCCCTTGCCAGAACCACCCCTCCCAGCAGCAGATAGTACACCACGATCTGCCAGATTTTCGGGCAGCCCGGATTCCAGGTGTGAAAGGGCAGTCCGTCAAAGCCGGCGCACAGAGCTTCGTAGGACTTCAGAATGAACAAATCCACAGTCCCCAATATTCCAAGTCCCGGCGTCAGCATGGCGAGCAGTCCTGTAATCATCATGGGTTTCATCAGAGGTAAGACGAACAGATTCAGAAAGACGGAATAGATCGGAATTTCATAATAGAACCAAAGCTGAATCGGCAAAGTTGTCAGGGTGATGGACAGACTGGCCACGGCTGACCCCAGCAGAGATCTCCCCGCCTCCGCCCCCTGTGCCGCAAGCCATGCCCTTACGTCGCCCGCCGCTCCCCCCAGGGAGAAAGGCTGTCCTGCGGCGTGCTTTCCTCCGCCTTTTTTGGGCTTGGCCGCTCCCTCGGGCAGCTGCGGCGCCAGAACCGGGCTCACCACTCCGATCCCCAGCACGGAGGAAAAGGAGAGCAGAAAACCGCTGCTTTGAAGATACCAGGGATTCACCGCCACCATCCCTGCCCCCATCACTCCCAGGGCCGTCAGCATGTCATAGGTTCTGCCTGTCATCTCCCCGGCCATTCGGATCAGATACATACCGATGGCCCTGCAGGCCGACACGCTGAATCCTGTGACGCCGCCGTACAAAAGCAGAAGCACACTTCCCCCGACCGCGGCCGGACAGACGGGCAGGCCGACCTTGCGCAGCAATCTGTAGACGCTCATGCCGATGATCGTGATATGCAGGGAGGAGATGGAGAGAATGTGGAGAATGCCGTTTCGCTTGTACAGATCTTTCAGTTCGCTGTCCAGTTCGCTCTTGTCTCCCAGGAGCAATGCGCTCATCACTGCGGCCTCTTTCTCGGGGAAAATGCGGTACAGCCGCTCTTTCCAATGACATTTCAGCTCATAGAGACAATTTCGCACGGGCCAGGAGTCCTCCCCCCGGTAGAGAACCTGTGCCTTTCGCAGCTTTCCCCCGATTCCTAAAGTCCTGTAGTACACGGCGGAATCGAACTCCCCCGGATTGGTGGCCTGGGAATAGGGATAGAAAACTCCCTCCAGCGCCACCGTCCTCCCCAGGGGAAAGTCCGCCTGCTCTGTCAGCTCGCATATGATATTTTCCGTACATGGAATTCCCTGTCCCGAATCCGCGGCATCATGCCCCAGGGCATCCGATTTTAAGATAATGACTGATTTCAGATAGATAGATTTCTCGTCCTTTTGGTATACCTGTCCCGCAATGCACAGCTCCTGCGCCGTCTCAAGCCGGGCTGTGCTCACCGCGCCGGGCGGCACAGCCGCCGCTCCCCCGGCCCCGAACCGGAGGGCAGCGATGATCACCAGGAACAGGGACGCCAGCAATAATGGTCTCTTCATACAAGCTCCCCCATGGTATTTAATGTAGTTTTCTGGATCTGCGCTTCAGGGCAAAGAACATCAGAATTCCCGCCACGGCCGCCATCAGCAGATAGGACTGCAGCATGGGCGCAAAACGATAGCGCTCCCCGTTCCACACAGTGTGAAAATCCCGGTTGATGTAAGTCACCGGCAGAAACTTTGCGACTGTCTGTAAAGGTCCCGGCATGTTGTCATAGCTGATCCCCATCATGCCGCCCAGGATCATCATGGCAAAGTACACCAGCATGGTCACGCAGTAGGTCAGGGAAAATTTCTGCAGCAGGGACGAAATCGCATAGGCCAGGCAGAACAGCACCACGCTCAGGGCCAGAATGCAGATCCCGTACAGCAAAGCCCCCGCAGGCTTTGGCGCTTTCAGCTCCACCAGCGTATAGCCCGTGATAAAATAAATCAGGAAAGCCAGCACCACGAAGATGGCCTCCGACAGGATGCGGTTGCAGATGGACACACCGGGCCTGATGCCGAAGAGCTCCATACGCTGGGGAATCCCTTTCTCCAGCTCCTGGGCATTGGACACTCCATAGCCCATAAAGATAGTGGCCATGGGAATCAAGGCTCCGATTCCCAGAAAGACGGAGGTATTGGCCTGGACACGCATGGCCTCATCCGCCACCTGCCCCATCACAGCCCGGGTGATAATGATCATCATCAGCACAGGCATGCCCACTCCAAAGATATGTACATAGGGATTCCCTATGGTCTTGCGGAATTCAAATGTAAGCATCTGCAGCGATATGATTCTGCGTCTGTGGTTATTCTGCATGGAACTCTCCCCCTTTCACTGCTTTCGCGTTGGTGTATAATATCTCGATATCATTATTGCTCCGTTTGTAATTAACGTCATGTCTCCTGAGCAGGTCTGTGACGGTCCTTTCCGTCTCCTCGCTCTCACAGGACACGGCGATGAGATGGGCCGGCGCCGAGAGCCTTTTGCATTTCCCCAGCAGCTCCTGATTCTTTTGGGAATGGTTTACCACGATCACGGCCCGCCCGCAGTATTTGCGAAACAGCTCATCCTTTCTGCCGTAGTCCACCACCTGTCCCCTGTCCAGTATCAGCAGCTTTTCCACCAACTGGTCCAGCTCCTCGTAATAATGAGACACCACCACAAGGCTCTCCTGCTTTCCCCTGTACCACTCCGCCAGCTTCTCCACCAGCCTCTGCCTGGTCTCAAAGTCCAGCCCCGAGGTGACCTCATCGTAAAAGGTCAGGGCCGCCCCCTGCATCATGACCATGATGATGGTGAAGCGCTGTTTCTGGCCGCCGGAAAGCTTTGTATATTTTTTGCGCAGGCAGTCTCCGAACTCGAAAAACTCGATCAGCTCCCGCAGCTTTCGGTTCCGGGCGATCTTTGTCCCCAGGACGGCTTCCATGATATACCTCACAGGCATGGCGTCTGTGTATTCATTGAACTGCATGTGCACGGCCATCTGTTCCGGCCTCAGGTCCGTGCGGATCACGCCCTCGTAAGGGACGAGACCCAGGATGCTTTTTAGCAGTGTGGTCTTCCCCGCGCCGTTGGAACCGATGATCCCAACCCTGTCCCCCTCCCCGATGTCTATGGGCGATGTCACGGACAGGGCTGTGTCTGCTCCATAGCGCACTGTCAGATTTTGAACGGATAACAGCATATTGAACTCCCTCCAGATCCTTATTTAGATTTGTCACTATGGATATCCTAACAGACTCGGATGAATTTCCGATGAAGATGGGATGAAGCTTCATGATCATTCGCTTCCGTCCGAAATTACAAGCGCCGCCACCACGCTGTCCCCCTCTTTGCCGTTTTCCACGCTCAGACAAGCCCCCAGCTTTTTGGCATAGTAAGAGGCGATGTACAATCCCATGCCATGAGCCCCGGAGGAATCCCCCTGGTGGCTGCCGCTGACAAAGGGCTCCAGGATATGGGGCGCGATCTCCCGGGGAATGACCACGCCGAAATTCTCTATCACCAGCTTACGCTTTTGGGGATACAGCGAAATCCTGATATGCCCTTTTACCGGCGTATACCGCACTGCATTGGACAGCAGATTGTCCAGTATCTGAGAAATCATTCTCTCGTCCGTAGAGACCGGAAGCGACATGTCCTCCGGTACATCCACCCTGATCTCCTTATCCGCCAGCGCCACCTGATAGGATTTCATGCATTCCCACAGCGCCTTGCCCACGTCGGTCCGCCGGATCTTCATGTCATCCGCGCAGTGATTCAGAAACAGGATCTCCTCCACCATCCTGCGCATGGACAGAAGCTGTTCCTTTACCTTGGGCAGATAGGTTTTGGTGTCCCGGTATCTGCCGACTTCGTTGATCATACCGTCCACTAAGAGAAGCGCTGCCGCCACGGGCGTCTTCAGCTGATGGGAGGAAGCGCGCAGGAAGATTTCCTGGCGTTTGTTCTCTTCTTCCAGTTCCCTGTTCTTCTCTTCCAGCTGTCTGTAGCTCTCCCGGATCTCCCGGTACAGATCATCCAGCGTGTTTCCCAGCTTTTGCACCTCATCCGCCGTGTCCGGCCGCTTCGGACGCTCTACAGAGAAATCCTTTGTGCGCTTCATCTCCTCCGCATGCCGCACCAGCTCCACAATGGGGCGCACAATGCCCCTGGAATACATCTGAGAGAACAGCAGCACCAAAAGCACGATCACGCTGCCCAGCATGGGCAGACTCTGGAGCACCACCGGGCGGATCTCGTCCGCGTCCGGCGCCACCACCGGCAGGAGGGACAGAATCAGTCGGTCATCCGTTTTTTCTATG
The DNA here is from genome assembly GCA_022799755.1 of Lachnospiraceae bacterium. Lineage (GTDB taxonomy): Bacteria > Bacillota > Clostridia > Lachnospirales > Lachnospiraceae > Acetatifactor. The sequence goes on along the minus strand of JAAWOU010000052.1, from coordinate 11,904 downwards.
GCGATATAATTGGTGTATCGGTTATTGGCATCCTCTATGCCTGATTCAATGATAAACAGATTGTCGGAATAGGTATGAATTTTTACGGATTCGTTGAAGAACTCTCCCTCCATGTCCTGGAGATACTGCAATTTCAGGCTCACGGGCCCGCCGCTCTTCGCAAGCTCCTGAAAGATTTCCCCGCATTCGTCCAGCGCCTGGCGCAGCTCCTGCGCGCCCGCCTCCTCCCAGGTCCCGAAAAGCCACTCTCTGCTGCTGTCCAGAATCCGCTTCAGCCTCTGATCCCTGCATTCCAGTTCCGCGCAAAAAGCTTTCCCCGCAACCAAAATACGGTCGCCCTCCGCGGGAATTTCCAGGGAAATACAGGCCGTGGAATTCCTCACGCCAATCCCCTGGTAAGATCCCTGTTCCACATAGGCCTCATGCTGTCTGCGGATGGATTTCAGATTCTGCTCCATCACATAGTCCACATAGAGAGAGGGCAGCATATAAATGAAATATCCTACCAGAAACAACAGCATAAAGCCCGCCAGCGACATACTGTACCACAAATTCTTTCGTCCCAGACGCATAAAAATCTCCTGTCTCAGCAGCCGCCTGAACGGTCTGTTCCCCGCCCCGCGGCTTATCCCGCATCCATACCGAATTGATAGCCTACGCCGATCACTGTCCTGACGCAGGGGACAGGCAGCTTTTTGCGCAGGTTTTTCACATGGGCGTCAATGATCCGGTCGTTTCCGATGTAGTCTTCGTTAAAGATGCTCAGAATCAGCTGCTCTCTGGTGAAGACCCTGTTGGGCTGCTGCATCAGCGTCTGCAGCAGCAGGTATTCGCTGAGCGTAAGCGGCAGCTTTCTGCCCTGGTAATACGCGCAGTACGCCTCCTCCCGCAGCACAAGGCCCTGATCGCTGTCCTGCTCTGCCCCGCTGCCTGCGGTGCGCCGCAGAATCGTCTCCATCCGTTTCAGCAGGATGATGGGCGACACGGGCTTGATGACATAATCGTCCGCATATAAATTAAACGCTTTCACCTGGGTCTGCTCGTCCTCCAGCGCCGTAAGCATGATTACAGCCATATCTTTCCCGCTATTGCGAATGGCCTTGAGCACCTCGAAGCCGTCCGCTCCCGGCACGCAGATATCCAGAACCGCCAGGTCGAAATCCTGCTCTCCCACCAGCCGCACCGCCGTATCCCCCCTGTCCGCCTCGGTCACATGGTATCCGGACACGGACATATATTCCGTCAGCACCTCACGGATGGTGGGCTCGTCCTCCAGAAACAGAACATTGTATTTTCTCTCTTTCCCCATACGGGCACCTTTCCGGCAGTTTCCCTGTCTTCCAAATCATATCCGTACCTGCTCAATTCTCCGGAGTGGTCACGATATCCAGATTCCGCTCATAGGCGGCGGAAGCGAAAGAGGACGGCACCTCCCCGTTGATCAGGATCTGCACCTTGTTGATATTGCTCAGCTCCACCAAAGAATTTACGACAGAGTAGATGGAGACATCCGTGGAAACGTTATTTACCACGCTCAGAAAATTCTCGTCCAGGTTCACATAGCAGATGCCGTCCTTGGTCATAACATTGACGATCTTTGTATTGGGATTGATGGAGGGATACAGCCCCTCCACCTGGCCGCTGGGTCCCGCGATCAGCTCCTCCACCACGAACCGCTCCAGGGGAGTGTTGGTGGAATAATGCTTCTCCCGGTAAGCCGCGATGAGATTCGTGCCGCTCTCCCCGGCAAAATACAGTTTTATCTTTGCCAGGTCATAGGTATTGATCTCATTGCCGTCATTGTCGATAAACTGGTCCGCGTTCATCCAGCTGATGACGTTGCCATTCTTGTCCGTGAGCTGATTCCCCTCCACGGTAATCATCACCAGCTTCACATCCGGCAGCTGCGTGAGCGTGCGGACCACTGCCGCCCGCACCAGCACCTCGGTCATGGGGGGCAGTTCGCTGTAGGCCGCATCCACGTCAATGGAGAAATTGCCCTCCTCCAGCTTGGTGCCCAGCACCTGAAATCCCATTGCCAGAGGCGCCTTATACTCCAGCTTCTCCGGGCTGGTGGACAGGCATTTTAACAGCTCCTGCAGCTTCTCCTCCTCCGTGACCGCCTCCATCTGGTACTCATGCATCTCCACCTTTGTCTCGGAGTTGCTCACATAATAGACCTGATACAGATTTTCCGTGTCCCTGTTCTCCTGTCCGCAGGCCGCCAATGCCAGCGCGCAGACACAAACCAGCATAATTCCATATATTCTCTTCATTGCGCCACTTCCTTCATCCTTGCAGGACATCAGACCTTTTCCGCCTGGGCTCCGTAGCCTGCCGTGTAGGTCAGGGGAATCTTCACCGTAAAGGTAGTCCCCACCCCCTCCTCGCTGACCACTGTGATCATTCCCCTGTGCATCAGCACAGAATTCTTCGTGATGGCCAGGCCCAGCCCTGTGCCCCCGATTTCTCTGGAGTGGGATTTGTCCACCCTGTAGAACCTCTCGTAGATATGCGCCAGGGAATCCTCCGGAATCCCCAGGCCGGAGTCGCTGACCCGAAAGGTAAAGTACTGATGGTCCGCGTCCAGATCCACTTTCACCCAGCCGTGTTCTTTATTGTATTTTATGGCATTCTCCACCAGGTTGGTCATGATCAGGGACATCTTCACCTCATCCACCTCAGCCACCACCAGACGCATACTCTCGAAGACGATTTCGACGTCTTTCTTCCTGGCAAGAGGACGCATGCGCTTTAGAATCAGCTCCACCAGATCGTTCACATTCAGGGAAATAATGTTCAGCTCCTGCGCCTTTTTGTCCATTTTCACCAGGGCCAGCAAGTCCGTGATGATCTGGTTCTCCCGGTCTATCTCCGAGGCGATGTCCTCCAGGAATTCCCGGTAGAGCTCCGCCGGGGCGTCTCCCTGGGCCAGCAGCGAATCCGCCAGCACCTTGATGGCCGCCATAGGCGTCTTCAGCTCATGGGACACATTCTCCACAAACTCCTGTCTGGAATTGTCCAGCACCCGCATCCGTTTCAGAAGCTGATTGAAAGCCTCCACGATATGGTTGGTCTCCGCATAGCCCTGCACGGATATACTGTCGTCCCTGTAGCCGGCTTTCACCTCATTGATAGCCTCAGTAACCCGGTTGAAAGGTCTTGTCATCACCACCGACAGTACCATGGCCATGGCCACCACCACCACGATGATCAGGCATTCCAAAATCAGCGCTTTCTGTCCCAGCACCTCCAGATTGGCCGCGATGGATTCATTGGAAATACTGGTGAGCATCACCGCGATGATCTCCCCCGTATTGCTGCTGGCATCCGTAATGAATGTAGTCATTTCGATATAGCCATGCTCTCTGTCATAATTGTTGGTGACCTGTCCCCGAAAGCATTTGATCACCTCCTCGGAGATAATGGTCTTCCCCTCGCTGATTCCGTAGGTGTCTTTCAGCACTTTCAGGCTGGAGTCTATGATCATGACCCGGCCTTCGTACAGGCTCGATATCATCTCCAGCTCCGCGTCGATCACGTCCCTGGACACGCTGCTGGTATAGCCCTGGGGCTTTGTATTGAAATAATTGTTGCTGATCAGATGATTGCCCACAATCATCAGCTGATTCTGAACGGTAGAAATGCGCTGCTGTACGGAACGCTCCTCATAGTTCTCCAGGATTCCGTATCGTATGATGATGCTGGGCACGATCCCGGCCGCCAGCACCACCAGGAAAATACGCTTCTGCAGACTGCGCAGTGAAAGAAATGCTTTCAGCTCTCCGAATATCTTTGCCATCCTCTTCCCTACTCCGGCTCTTTGCTGTGTCAAATTGCATCGGTCCCGGCTAATTTCTGAAGTAATAACCAACGCCCCACTTTGTGTACACATACCGCGGTTCGCTGGGATTGGGTTCTATCTTCTCCCGAAGCCTCCGGACATGCACATCCACAGTCCGCACGTCCCCGGGATAATCCGCGCCCCATACCATCTGCAGGAGATTCTCCCGGCTGTACACCTTGTCGGGATTCGTCATCAGAAGCTCCAGCAGCTCAAATTCCTTGGCTGTAAGCCCGATTTCTCTTCCGGCGATGAACGCTCTCCTGCCCTCGCAGTCCAGCCGCACGTCCCCATGCTCCACATTCTTGGCGGACGCCGTCTCTCCCATAATGCGCTTGGGCTCCATACGGCGCATGATGGCCTTGATGCGGGCCTTTACCTCCAGTATGTTGAAAGGCTTTGTGATATAGTCGTCCGCGCCGTATTCCAGCCCCAGTATCTTATCCATGTCCTCGCCCTTGGCCGTAAGCATCACAATGGGCACATTGGAGAATTCCCGGATCTGCTGGCAGACCTCGAAGCCCGTCAGCTTCGGCAGCATCACGTCCAGCAGGATGATGTCGTACTGGTTGGCACGGGCGTACGCCAGCGCTTCCTCGCCGTCGTAAGCGCAGTCTACCTGCATGTCATCCTGTTCCAGACTGAATCGGATTCCTTTCACGATCAGCTTCTCGTCGTCTACCACCAATGCCCTTTTTCCTGCCATGCCAACCCCCACTGTCTCTCTATGGACTCTCTTATTACTGCTTTCATGATTGTGCTTATTGCACCGTTATCTTGTCGCGTATCTTCTCATACGCCCCTGTCTTTATGCCGGATACTTTCATGATATCCTCACAGCTTTCAAAGCCGCCGTTGGCCTCGCGGTAGGAAATGATATCCCGCGCCCTGCTCTCTCCGATTCCCGGCAGGGTGCACAGCGCCGCCACGTCCGCCGTGTTGATGTTTACCAGCCCCGAGCCCGCTTCGGACCCGGCCTCGCTCTCCTGTGCTTCCTCGCCCTCCCTGGGAAAATACAGCTTCTGCCCGTCGGACACCCAGTCCGCCAGATTCACCGCCTCCCGGCCGGCATCCGCACCGAAACCGCCCGCGGCGTTCAGCGCGTCCTCCACCCGGCTTCCCCGTGGAATCTCCACCACACCCGGGTTCGCCACCGCGCCGCACACATAGACGCGGATCAGGGCCTCCTGCGCCCGGGCATCGGACCTCTCCGCGCCTGCGGCCCCCTCTCCGGCTCCGGATTCCCCCGAAGCTTCGGACTGACCCGCGGTCTCCGGCAATTCCTGGGCCACGGCCTCCCGGCCTTCCTCCCCGATCACGATGGCTGTCCCGTTACGGCCGCATCCACAGCACAACAGCACGCAGACTGTCATCAAGCATACGTTCCTGAATTTACGTTTTTTCATCATAGTCCCTTTCCTTTTTCAGAAAAAGGGATTGCCTCTCTATGCTGACTCTTTTTATTGTACTGGAAAGCCACGTTTTTTACAAGTGCCTTTCGGAAAAATTCTGCTTTTGAATGCAGCCGTCTGCCGCCTCAGATAAAACCTTATGTATATGACCGCCCGTGACGAAGACCGGCCGGGCGGCGCCGACGGCCCCCGCTGCGCAGTCCCCGCCGGGCTTACGGATATTTACTTCCATTTGAAAATGATGATTCCCGCAACGGCCACTCCCATCCCCAGGGCCTTGCGCCACTCCCACGGCTGCTTCTCCACGCCGAACAGGCCCAAGAGCTCGATCAGGTAGGCCACTGCCAGCTGGGCCACCACGATGAGCATCACTGCCCTGGCAGGTCCCAGCATGTCCATGCTCTTGATGACCGTGTAGGTAATGAAAGCGCCGATGGCTCCGCCCAGCAGCATGTACTTGGGTTCCACCTCAAACACCCGAAGCAGACTGCTCCTGTCCGTACAGATCCAGGCTCCCAGACACACAAGCAAGGCCGACAGCTGCACAAAGGCGCTGGCCGTCCAGATGCTGGAGGATTTCGTCACCTGGGTGTTGAACACGCCCTGTACGCTCATCAGCGCCCCTGAGATCAATGCAATCAAAAATCCAATCATAGGTTCCACCTTCCTTTTCATGCTTCTCTCGTTAGTGTCCCCCATGACTGGAAATAATATGCACCTTATACGGTTATCGCGAGGCATCGATCTGCAGTTGAATCTGACCTGCCAGCTCCTGCACCAGAGTCGTCACGTCGGCGCCGTTCCACACCTTTGAGAACAGGCTCTCCAGCTGTACCCAGAAATTGCCCGTCTCCATCATTTTTGGCAGCGGTATGCTGTCCCCATAGACCTGCTTAAATATCTGCAAAGCCGCGTTCTCCTCCCCCACGCCCAGCTTCGCAGGCACCTTTCCCGCCCTGTCATAGAGGGTCTGCGCGCACTCCCCCACCAGGTAGGACGCAAAGCGGTTGGCCAGTTCCTCATGCTCGGAGTAGCTGTTCACCGCCACAGTGGTAGTGACGGACATGGTGCGGCTCTTCAAATCCGCGCTTATCTGCGGCAGCGGCGCCACACGGTAGTCGAAAGCGATCTCCCCGTTGGCCTTAGCCTGCTCCAGCCTGGCCGCCACATCCGTGGTGGCAATGGTGAACACGACCCTGCCCTGGCAGAAATCATCTATTACCGTCTCATAGTCCATGCTGTCCGATTCCATGGAAAAGAACTGATTCAGCGCTTGATACACTTCCAGGCACTGTATGGTCTCCGGATTGTTGATGTCGATCCGGGAGGCATCGTCCCCGGCGTCGCCGCCCACAATCATATAATTCCCCACGATCCAGTAGTTGTAGAAAATATCCGATACGTCCCACTCCATGACGCCCTCCACACCCTCGGGCACGTCAAAGCTGTCCGCAATGTTCCTCAGGTCATCCACGGTGGCGGGAACCGCGCTCTGAAAATAGCTTTCCGTCTTCTGTGCCAGCAGCTCCGGGTCCACTTCGATTCCCGAGGAGTCCTCCCCCGGGTTCTCCTGGGCTTCGCCGGCCTCCAGAAGCTCTTTCGTGGCGCTCTGGGACGCCCACTCCCGCAGGTAGGTCTCGTTGCAGATCAGAGCGCTGGTCTCGAAGCAAAGGGGGTACGCCACCCGCATTCCCTGATAGGACACTGCCGAAAGGGCTGCCTGGGGGAAATTCGCCTCATTACAGATTCCCTCCATGTCCTGAATCTGCGTGGCCAGTCCGGCCAGATACGCCTTTTCCAGGGAATCATGGCTGATCAGATATACGTCCGGCACCTGCACGGAGCCTGCGGACGCATGGCTGATGGCCTCCAGGTATTCGCTCTCGGAGGTCAGTACCGGAATGACTCTCACCCCTTCCCGCTCTCCGAAAGCCACGGCGGCGCTGTCGATAAAGTTCGTCATATTGTCATCGGAATACCAGATGTAAATGGTCTCCTTGCTCTCCCCCCATGTAAGGGGCCCGTCCGTCTCCTCCGTATCGCCTGTGACAAAGGTACTCCCATATAAAACAGCGGCAGCCATGACCAGCACAGCCGCCACCGCAATCAGTCTTTTTTTCAGATGCATACCAAACTCCTATCTCTCTGCATCCGCACCCGCTTATCTATTCCGTCTCCTGCGGCTCGATGCAGCTCTCCAATATCTCAAGCATCTCGTCAATGTTTTCCTTTGAAATGACAAGAGGCGGCACAAAGCGGATGATATCAGGACCCGCGTTGATCAAAAGCAGGCCGTTCTCAATAGCGCGCTCGATCACATCCCTCACCGGGCGGTCAAAGACCAGCCCCTGCATGAGGCCCGTTCCCCGTCTCTGGGTGATGCAGTCATATCTGTCCTTTAGCGCTTCCAGCCTCTGCTCCAAATAGGGCGCCACTTCTCTTACATTATCTATTATATGGTTCTCCTCAAATAAATCAAGCACTTTTTCCACTGCCGCACAGGCCAGAGGATTTCCGCCGTAAGTCGTCCCGTGGTCTCCGGCCTCCAGGGAGTTCTGCGCCACCTTTTCCGTCATCAAAAACGCCCCCACAGGCACCCCGCAGCCCAAGGCCTTGGCCGTGGTCATGATGTCGGGCTTTACGCCGTACTTCTGCCAGGCGAACATGTACCCTGTCCTGCCCATGCCGCATTGGATTTCGTCCAGTATCAGCAGGATGTCTCTTTCCTCGCAGAGAGCTTTCACGCCTTTCAAGAATTCCTCCGTGGCAGGCACCAGGCCGCCCTCCCCCTGAACGGTTTCCAGAATGATTGCGCATGTTTTATCATTCACCAGGCTCTCCACGCTGTCCAGATCGTTCATCCGCGCAAACCTGACGTTTCCGATCATGGGCTCAAAGGGCTCCCGATACCCCGGATTCCCGGTGACGGACAGTGCCCCGAACGTCCTGCCGTGGAAAGAGTGCTCCATGGCGATGATCTCGTGGTCCGTGGTGCCGTCTTTCAGGTACGCGTATTTGCGGGCAGCCTTGATGGCGCCCTCTATGGCCTCCGCACCGGAATTGGTGAAGAACACCCGATCCAGGCCGCTGGCTTCCCGCAGCTTCTTCGCCGCGCGGATGGCGGGCATGTTGTAGTAGTAATTCGATGTATGGATCACTTTGTCGATCTGGGCTTTTAGGGCATCATTGTACTCACGGTTGCCATACCCCAGCGCGAACACGGCGATGCCGGATACGAAATCCAGGTATTTTATTCCGTCGGTGTCGTACAGATAGACACCCTTTCCTTTCTCAAGGATGATCTGGTAGCGGTTATAGGTGTGGAGCAGGGACTGCTCCGCCTCTTCTATATACTCCTGCATGCTCATGTCTCTTTTCTCCTCCATTTGTACTGACTGTCACTCCCGCTCTCTTTCCTGATGCTCCCGCAATGCGGATATCTTTTACTTATATGCATGTCTCATGTCTCCGGGTAAACGCTGCCTTGGGTTCGCCCCCGGTGCCTGAGCCTGATCCGGTTCTGCCTCCCCGCAGGCTGCCCTGCCCCGGACTATTATATTTGCTCCGCTTCCTCATCGTCAATGATGGCAGTGCCGATGCCTTGCTTGGTAAAGATTTCCAGCAGCAGGCAGTGGGGAATCCGCCCGTCCAGGATATGGACCCGGCTCACGCCGCCGTGCACGGCGGAAGTGCAGTTATTAAGCTTGGGCAGCATGCCGCCGCCGATGAAGCCGCCGGCGATCAGCTCGTCCGCCTGGGACGCCGTGATCCTGGAGATAAAGCCCTCCCTGGCCTCATAGTTCTTGTAGATGCCCTCAACGTCCGTGAGAAATGCCAGCTTCTCCGCTTTCACAGCCTTTGCGACGGCGCAGGCCGCATCATCCGCATTGATGTTGTAAGTTTGAAAGTGTTCGTCCAGGCCGATGGGGGCTACAATGGGCAGGAAATCCTTTTCCAGTAAATCGTATAGCACTTTGGGGTTTACATTGGTGATCTCCCCCACGAAGCCGATGTCCTGGCCGTCGGCATACTTCTTCTCCACCTGCAGGAGGCCTCCGTCCTTGCCGCTGACGCCCACGGCTTTCACGCCTAGCTCCTGGACCATGGTGACTAGGTCCTTGTTCACCTTGTTCAGGACCATTTCCGCGATTTCCACTGTCTCCTCATCCGTAACCCGCAGGCCGTTTACAAAGGTGGATTCCTTTCCTACCTTTCCCACCCAGCGGCTGATTTCCTTGCCGCCTCCGTGGACGATGATTGGCTTGAAGCCCACCAGCTTAAGGAGGGTTACGTCCTTGATGACGTTTTTCTGCAGTTCCTCATTGCTCATGGCGCTGCCGCCGTATTTTACTACGATGATCTTGCGGTTGAACCGCTGGATATAAGGCAGGGCCTCGATGAGGACCTCCGCTTTCTGCAGCACCTTTTCCATGTCCTTTTCCATGGTATTTGCTTCCTTTCTGATTGTTGCCATTTTTCTGTAATTTATTACATTTGGATCCATTCCTGACCCGCCCCGCCGCGGACGCTTTCCGCTGCTGTCCCTTACAGGCGCACCGGCCGCCTTTTTGGCGTCTGCCGGCTGCCTGGAGACAAACATGCCTTTTGGGAGGCCTGTCCTTATCCGTCAGCTTCTATAGTCTGCGTTGATCTTCACATAGTCGTAGCTTAAATCGCAGCCCCAGGCGGCGGCTTCTTCCTCTCCCATGTGCATGTCTACCAGGACGGTCACCTCCGGGTCGGAGAGAATCTTTGTGGCCTCCGCCTCGCTGTAGTCGCAGGCCACGCCGTTTCCGTAGATATGTATTTCGCCGCTTTTGCTCCGGAAATATAAATCTACGTTCTCCGGGTCGAACTGTGCGCCGGAATAGCCCAGGGCACAGAGAATCCTGCCCCAGTTGGCATCGTGTCCGAAGATGGCTGCCTTGGTCAAAGAGGAGCAGATAACGGACTTTGCCAGGGTTCTGGCGTCCTCCTTGGTGGCGGCGCCGATGACTTTCGTCTCGAACAGTGCCGTTGCACCCTCTCCGTCTCCCGCCATCTTTTTTGCCAGATATGTGGTGACGAAATGCAGGGCCTGGCAGAAAACATCATAGTCCGGGCCCTGGGACGCAATCTCTACATTGCCCGCAAGGCCGTTGGCCAAAATCAGCAGGGTGTCGTTGGTGCTGGTGTCGCCGTCCACGGATATCATATTGAAAGAGTCTGCCACATCGGCCCGCAGGGCTTTCTGCAGCATGTTTTTTGAGATACATGCGTCTGTGGTAAGGAAGCCCAGCATGGTGCACATGTTGGGATGGATCATGCCGGAGCCCTTGCACATGCCGCCCAGGGTCACCTGTCTGCCGCCCAGCTCGAATTCCACGGCGATTTCCTTGGGCATGGTGTCCGTGGTCATAATGGCCTTTGCCGCATTCATCCCTGCCTCCAGGCCCTCCGCCTTTGTCTCTGCCAGTTTCCGGATGCCCGACTTTAACCTGTCCAGAGGCAGTTGCATGCCGATGACCCCGGTGGATGCCACCAGCACAGAGTCCGCGGGAATCCCCAGCAGCTCCCCTGCATACTCGGCTTCCGCCCGGCAGCAATCCATTCCCTGCTTTCCGGTGCATGCGTTGGCAATGCCGGAATTGACTACGATCGCCTGGGCATAGGGGGATTCCTCCACGACATTTTTATCCCAGACCACAGGGGCGGCCTTTACCACATTTGTGGTGAAAGTCCCCGCTGCCACGCAGGGGATCGTGCTATACACCAGCGCCATGTCCTTTCTGTTCTGATATTTTATGGCAGCCTCCACGCCCGCCGCCTGAAATCCTTTCGCTGCGGCTACGCCGCCCTCTATCTGCTTCATTCCTCTACCTCTCTGCTGTTTTCTTATACCCAAGACCGCCGGAATTTGCCGAATTGCTTCTCGGCTGGCGGTTTTAAGTTCACTATCACAACACCTTGTTATACATTTACGTTGGCACGTGTTTCCATGTCCTCCAGGAAAGACACCTCTATACTATGTACTGCAGAAGCTGCGGAAACCGCCCCGCGTTCTCTCTCACATAATTCCTCTTAAACGCGGCAAATCCTGATTCCTTTCGCAACAATGCTTTCAGCTTCCTCATCACGATTTTTGACTCTGGGTTCTTTTTTATCTCTTCCAGATTATCATACAGGATATTCATTTCCCTGTTTAATTCCTGAAACCGCATAGTTCTCTTATAATCCCGCATGGCTGTGTTTCTCAGATGAAAAACCTCTTGAACCAGCGCTGCTGTCAAGACGGCCCGGGCATCATCTTGATTTTTTGCTTCCACCAGGACATTTGCCCCCTGGAGCCTGAAAGAAATAAGTTCCTCCGGATCCTGTCGGCAACAGTCTATGATTCCCTCATCGTATTTGGCCTGATTCTTTACTTTATTGCAGTGCCCGCATGCCCAAAACAGATTGTTCCAGTCAAACATCCTCTCCGCATACTTTCCGTTCTTATGAGGCAATAAATGCTCTATCTCCGGATCCTGCAAATCCTTGATTTCACAAATATAGCATTTATTGTGGAAATCCTCCCTATATTGTCAAGTGATTTTCCTTAAAAAATCAAGGAATTTTAAAGTTTATATCTCAGGTGAATGAGCCAAGGAGATGGACATTTCTCTGTAT
>JAAWOU010000051.1 GCA_022799755.1 Lachnospiraceae bacterium | reverse complement strand
AAGGTACTATATGGAGGGTTATGGAGTTGTTTGCCAACTCTTTTGACCCTTACATCTTTTCAATACTTTTCTTTCATCGCGTCAGCTCAACAGCGATTTATACATTACGGTAATGTCTTCTGCATTAAGCTCCTTGCGGGTATTGGCCGGGGAGCCGGACGCTAAGGCATCCTGGGTCATCTTGGGAATTTTCTCCAGAAATTCCTCCCTGTCTATCCCATATTCCTCGGGCGTCGGTATATGGCAGAAACTGCACAGTTCCCTGCAGGCCCGGATAAACTTTTCCGCCGCCTCCAGGTCCGTATCCTCCGCGCCGGCCGCTCCCACAGCTCTTCCCAGATGGGCAAAGCGCTCCGCCGCCTCTCGGTATACGTATTCAAAACATGCGGGCAGCAGCATGGCATTGCTGACGCCATGTGGCACATGGAACAGAGCTCCAATGGGGCGGCTCATGCCGTGGATCACCGTGACGGAAGCGTTGTTGAACGCAATGCCCGCTTCCAGCGCCGCCAGACTCATCTGCATCCTGGCTTCTGCAACGGATATCCCGTCCTCCCGACTATCCGGTTCTTTCCCCTGGGCAGCAGCGGTATAACAGACTGGCAGATACTTGAAAATCCGCTTCACCGCGCTGACCGCCAGGGTATCCGTCATGGGCTGGGCCTTTCTGGAGGTATAGCTTTCCGCCGCATGGCAGAGAGCGTCCAGCCCCGTGGCGGCCGTGATGGCAGCGGGCGCCGTCATGGTAAATCTGGGATCAACCACTGCGATATCCGGCATCAGATTCCTGCCCTTTAGCAGCATCTTGATATCCGCCTCTGTATTGGTGATAATGGTGAACTGGGTGGCCTCTGAACCGGTTCCGCTGGTAGTGGGGACGGCCGTCATAGGCGGCAGCGCACCTGTGATTTCCTTTCCGTACCAGTCATTGATGGACCCGCCCTTTACCGCCACCACGCCAATGGCTTTCATGGTGTCGATGGGGGAGCCGCCTCCCACGGCAATGAGAAAATCACATTTCTCCTGCTCCCACACTGCCATTCCGGCCTCCACCATTTTGTCCGTAGGTTCCCCGGTGACGCCCTCAAAAACAGCGTAAGCTACGCCGGCTTTTGCAAGCATTTCCTGGACAGCCTCCACGTTCCCAAGCTTTACCATCACCGGATCCGTGACGATCAGCGCCTTGCTGCCGCAGCCCGCAATGACAGAGGCTGCCTGTTCCAGCGCGCCCTCCCCATAGAATATCTGCTTTGGCATGATAAACTGATAAGACATATCTCTCTTCCTCCATTCTTCCGCGCATATGCACCGACTTTACCGTTTCCCAGACCGGAAAGCAGTCAATCTTCCATGATTTCTCCATGAACGCCCACTCTGCACTCATCGGCCATTTTGCATCAGACATTTGCGCGGGTATTGCCATAGTCCAAATCGGCTTCGCTTTGCAGCGCATAGACAGGCGGATTAGTCCATCTCCGACATTCTCACCGGCCTGTGCTCTTCCACGGATTTCTTCGCCGCCAGGCCGATTTTCACGGACTGCATTCCGGCATGGATTCCCACCGGCACTTCAGTGCCGTTCTCACAGGCGTCCACGAACTGTCTCATCTCCTCCGCAAAGGACTCCATGTATCTCTCCAGGAAGAAGAACAGAGGCTTCTCTCCGGTGACGCCCTCGCTGTTGGAAATGACTACGGAAGAAAGGGTATCGTTTGCGGTGGCAGCCATGCCCTTTGAGCCGAAGAGCTCCGCCCTCTGGTCATAGCCGTAGGCAGCACGCCTAGAATTGTCAATGACAGCCAGGGCGCCGTTTGCCATTTTCATGGTAATGATGGCCGTGTCCACATCTCCCTGTTCCCCGATGGCCGGATCCACCAGCACCGCGGACTGAACGTAAACCTCCTCCACATCGCTGTTGGTCAGGAAGCAGGCCATGTCAAAGTCATGGATGGTCATATCTAAAAACATGCCGCCGGAAACCTTGATATACGCGGGATTGGGGGGCTCGGGATCCCTTGATGTAATCTTGAGGATATGGGCTTCCCCGATCCTGCCCTCATCATAAGCCTTTCTCACGGCCGCGAAATTATGGTCGAAGCGGCGGTTGAAGCCCACCTGGAACTTGCAGCCTGGATGGGCGGCCAAAGCGTCCGCCACCGCCTGGATTTTGGCCAGGGAATGGTCCACGGGCTTCTCGCAGAACACATGCTTTCCGGCCTCAATGGCCTCGATGGAAATGGACGCGTGGGTATCCGTAGAGGAACATACCAAAACCGCGTCGATCTCGGAATCCTCCAGAATCTCCTTATAATCCTTGCAGACTTTCTGCACCCCTAGATCCCGGATAAATTTTTCCGTCTCCTCATTCATGAAAGGATCCGCCACCGCTTTCACACAGGCATTTTTCACATGGTATGTGATGGACTGCAAATGTACCTTTCCGATACGTCCTGCACCGATAATTCCAATCTTGATCATTTCATCCTCCATTCCGCCCGCCTACGCGGCCGGTTATTTTATTTTTTCTACTGCATTTTGCATTCGCTTTACAACTCAGCAAACCGGAATTTACTTGCTTTTCTTCTCTTTACTGCGTCTTGCCAGGGCGATGATTGGTTCTCCAATTCCCGCCCACAGCCATATGATACCCATGGCAGTTTTTTTACTAGGAACCATAAGGGCGATGTGCATGAGCATTCCCTGTCAGCAGCCCTGCAGCGCTTCCGTCGGTCACCCCGGCATCGCAGCCACCGCCTTACAGCCCCGCCTTTTCCGCGATATACTTTCTGGCTTTCATAGCATATTCCAGCGGATTCGCCACCGCCGGATCCTGCTCCGCCTCCACCAGCACATAGCCCTCATAGCCCGTATCCGAAAGGATGTCAAAGATGGGAGCGAAATCCAGGCTGCCGTCCCCGGGCACTGTAAACGTTCCCAGTCTCACGCCCGCAAGAAAGCTTAAATTCTCCGCTTTCACTTTCGCCACCACTTCCGGGCGGATGTCTTTGAGATGTACATGCCTGGTTCTGGCCGCGTATTTTTTCAGCACTGCCAGATAATCCTCGCCGCAGTATGCCAGATGGCCGCTGTCAAATAACAGGCCCACCAGCTCCGGATCCGTGTTTTCCATCATCCGGTCAATCTCCGCAGCCGTCTGCACCACGGTTCCCATGTGGTGATGGAATGTCAGCGCTATTCCTACGTCCTTAGCCACTTTCCCCAGTTTATTCAGGCCTGTGCACAGAAGCTCCCACTCCTCATCGTTCATCACATATTTATCCCGGAAAATGGATTTGTCCGTGCCCTGGATGGAATGTCCCTGCTCGGACACACCCACCACCTTTGCACCCATCTCTTTCAGGAACGTGATGTGTTGGATAAAACCTTTCTCGGTCTCTTCGTAGGGCGCCGTGGTGAGAAAGGTGGAGTACCAGGCATTGCATATCTGCATCCCCCTAAGCTCCAAAGCCTTTTTCAGCACTGCCGTGTCTTTGGGGTATTTATTGCCCACCTCACAGCCCGTAAAGCCTGCCAGGGCCATCTCGGACACGCACTGTTCAAACGTGTTCTCGGCCCCCAGGTCCGGCATGTCGTCGTTGGTCCAGGCGATGGGCGCTATGCCCAGACGCACCTTTTGTCTGTCTAACATCAGTATTTCCTCGCTTTCTCCAGATTTTTCTGCTTATTCTCGAATGCCTCCCGCACCTTTTCGTTGTCGGAATGTCCCGCGATACCCACATGCCACCAGGCCCCGTATCCGTCGGTCATGGTCTTGGGCAGCACCTTGATGTCGATGAGGGTGGATACCTCCTGCTTCAGGGCATCCTCCAGGGCCGCGTCCAGCTCCTCCATGCTCGTCACGTGATAGGTCTTTGCACCGTATCCCGCGGCACAGGCCGCAAAGTCAATGGGCATCAGGTCTCCCAGGAGTTTCCCGTCTTTGTCGCGGAAGCGGAACTCCGTGGCCAGATTGCCTATGCCGTTTGACATCTGCAGATTGTTGATGCAGCCGAAACCGCTGTTGTCAAAGAGCAGCACATTGATTTTCTGATGTTCCTGGATAGAGGTCACCAGTTCCGAGTGGAGCATCAGGTAGCTGCCGTCCCCGCACATGGCGTACACTTCCCGCCGGGGCTGCGCCAGTTTGGAGCCGAAAGCGCCTGCGATCTCATAGCCCATACAGGAATAGCCGTATTCCATATTGTAGGAATAGCGCTCGTCCGAGGTCCACATGCGCTGCAGATCTCCGGGCAGGGAGCCCGCAGCCCCCACGCAGATGGCATCTGCCGGAATCTTCTCCCTCACTCTGGCCACCACCGCCGTCTGGGTCAGGGCGCTGCCAGTCATCTCAATGAATTCCGGAATGGTCTGCGGATTTCCGGCAGCGATCAGGGGCTTGAATCCGTCGCCGTAAGCATAGGCGGAGAGACGCTCCATCTCCCTGTCCCATCCCTCTTTCGCCGCTTTTACCTCGTCTGTGTAGCCGCTGTGGTATCCCTTTGCCCGCAGCAGTCTCCCCAGCTCCAGAATGCCAAGCTTCGCATCCCCCACCACTTTCACCGCGCCCAGCTTGTAAGCGTCAAAGCGCGAGGTATTCAAAGTGACCACCTGCGCATCCTCCCGGAACAGGGATTTGGAGCCGGTGGTAAAATCGGAAAACCGGGTGCCGATGCCCAGGATCACATCCGCCTCTTTGGCAATGTCATTGCCGGCGCTGTTTCCCGTGACGCCCAGTCCTCCCAGATTGCAGGCATGGGAGGAGAGGCAGGCCGTCTTGCCGCTCTGTGTCTCCGCAAAGGGAATCCCGAACTCCTCGCAGAATTGCTCCAGCGCCTCTCCGGCTTCCGAATAGCGCACGCCTCCGCCGCAGATCACCAGAGGCTTCTTTGCCGCTGCCAGCGCTTCTGCCGCCTCTTCCAGCTCCTCCGCGGCTGGCACGCATCTCACTATGCGGTGCACTCTCTTGCGGAAGAATTCCTCCGGGAAATCGTAGCACTCCCCCTCCACGTTCTGGGGCAGGCAAATGCACACCGCTCCGGCCTGTGCCGTATCCGTCAGCGCGCGCATGGCGTTGATCATGGCCGACATCAGCTGCTCCGGCCTGGCGATCCTGTCCCAGTACCGGCACACCGCGCGGTAGGCGTCATTGGTGGTAATGGCCAGGGAATCCGTCTGCTCAAACTGCTGCAGCACCGGGTCCGGCTGCCTGGTGGAGAAAGCGTCCGCCGGAAAGAGCAGCAGGGGCACATGGTTTACCGTGGCCGTAGCCGCTGCCGTGATCATGTTCGCCGCCCCCGGTCCTATGGAGGAAGCGCAGGCTATGATCTTTCTCCTGTTATTCTGTTTGGCAAAGGCCGTGGCCGCATGGGCCATGCCCTGCTCGTTCTTTCCCTGATAGACCTTAAGTCCCCCGGGGCAGGAATCCAGCGCCTCCCCCAGTCCGCACACGATTCCGTGTCCGAATATGGTAAAAATACCCTCCACAAATTTGGTTTCCCGCCCGTCAAAAGACACATACTGGTTATCCAGGAAACGCACCAGCGCCTGAGCGGTTGTCATAACTGCCATATCTTATCCCATCCTTTCTTTATAGCATTTTTACTTCATGAAGATTCCGAACCATTTGCACCAGCAAGTCAAAATTTACGTCACTTAATATCGATCCAAATGCCAACATCCCTCATCTCGGAATCGGGAACACTCTTATAAAAGCGCTGGGCCTCCTCATTGGCAGCAGTCAAAGCAATCAGCGTGTCGATATGTCTGTCCTTTAAGATCTGCCTCAAAGATTCCAGCAGCCGCTGCGCCACCCCGCGATGTCTGCTGCTTTTTATCACGCATATCCAATCAAGATACGCTTTTTTTGAGCCGTCAAAATGGCTTGCAATCAGGGATGCATCGATCCTGCCAATCACCGCGCCGTCCTTATATGCCAAGAGAGAAACGGAGTCGTCAAAGCTCCTGTCTTCAAAGCTTCTTTCCACAGCACTGACATAGGCTTCATCGATTTCCCACCCCCAGAACTTCTCTTCCAGGCGCAGTCTTCTTTCAAAGTCCAAAACGTCAGATATTCTTTCCTTTGTATAAGTCTGTATTTCCAACTCCATATTACATCCCTCGTCCCGGTTCATGTGTTTCCTATTCAAATCTTTATCTGCAAACAGGTATCTCCCCTCAGATCAGGTCTGATAGTCCGAATGGTCCAGCCACTCATGGGCCGGATCCACAATCCGGGTCTTCCGCCAGGGATCCCCCTCCAGATGCCGTATCAGCCATGCGTAGTACATCCGGTATCCCGGAGCCGCCACCTGCTGATGGGCATGCATGGGCGTAATGGCAAGACAGCTCTGGTTCTCCACCCGGAAGCACTCTTCGCCCACAAAGCCCACCCCAAAGCCCTGGGGCTTGTCGAACTCATAATAGTACAGCTCCGGCTGGGGATGGAAGTGGGGCGGGTAGCTGGACCAGCAGCCCGGCTTGTGGAACACCTCTCCCATGACCATATTGGAATAGGGGGCGTTCTCATAGTCAAACACAGTCAGCACCTGCCTGTGGGCAGTGCCCTCCCACTGCTCCTTTCCGAACTCCTGCAGGGTGCACATTTCCGGCGTATAGAACACGGTGTCAAAGACGGACGGATTGCCGGTCTGCTGAATCAGCAGTCTGCTGTCCTCCAAGGCTGTGACGATCATCTCTCTTCTGCAGCAGCAGTGCAGGCAGTAGGGTTTATCCAGAAAGACGTTTCGTCTGGATGCCTCCTCCCGCTTTCCCTCAAAGGCGTAGACGACTTTGCCCGCAAGCAGCAGAATCGCCGTCTCTTTCTCCTGCTCCAGCAGCCTGACTTTTTCCCCCGCTTTCAGCTTTTGTACACGTACATCCATCAGCATCTGGCTGTTTTTTCCTGTCTCCTCACAGAGAATTTTTTCCCCTTTTCCATTAAATTCCGGATTCTCGTACATGTCCGCTCCTTTCTCTTCCCTTTAAAATCTCATATCCTGCCATACGTTCCGCCTGCGGCATGGCGCCTGGGCAGTCCCGTCTCAGCCCTGTACTACCATCTCCCCATACTTTTCCTTTTCTTCCCGGATAAACTGTTCCACCTGGGCAAGCGTGGGCATGGCCGCGGAGCAGCTGTGGGCCGAGATTAACATAGAGGCCGAGGCAGAGCCGTACTCCAGTGCTTCCGGCACGCTGCAGCCGTCTATGAGCGCCCTCAGAAAAGAGGAGGCATATCCGTCACCGCCGCCGAAGCCTTTCAGCGCGTTGGTGGGGAAAGGCTTTACCGTGTAATGGGTGCCGTCGCAGGCATAGGCCGTGGAGCCCTCCTTGCCGTGTTTGATTACCACGATCTTACATCCACATCCCTGCCAGCGCTTGGCGCTCTCGCCGTCGTCCCCACAGACTCCCAGAATGCTCTCGGTCAGGTCAAATTCCTCTCTGGAACCCAGGATCAGATCGCTCTGCCCGGCCACCAGGGAATAATAGACGGATATCTCGTCCCGGCTCTTCCAGGTGTAGGCTCTGTAATCGATGTCGAATATTACAGGTATGTCGTTTTTCTTCGCCAGCATCACGGCTTTCAGCGCCGCCTCTCTGGAGGGGCTGGCTGCAAGGGCCGTGCCGGAGATCAAGATCCCCTTGGCCTTTTTGATGTATTCCTCGTCCACATCCTCCGGCTCCAGCATCAGATCCGCCACGCCGTCCCGGTACATCAGTATCCGGCTCTCCGCGGGACTGATGATTTCCGTGAAAGTCAGGCCCAGATTCTCCCCGTTTCGGCATCTGGAGATATGGCTGGTGTCTATCCCCTCTTTCTGAAAATAATGGGTCACGTAATCTCCGAACTGGTCGTCGGACACCCTGGCGATAAACCCGATCTTTTTCCCCAGGCGCGCCATTCCCACCGCGATATTGGCCGGAGATCCTCCCAGATATTTGTTGAAATTCGCGCTCTCCTCTAGGGGACGATTCAAATCCACCGGATTAAAATCGATGGCCACTCTCCCCAGCAGGATCAGATCGTACTCCTTTGTCTGGTCAAATGTAATGTACTGCATACTCAACCACTTCCTTTCTCTCCGCCTAAACGGAACTGTCTTCTTCTATTTTCCTGCCCCATTCCGTAAGACGCCCCACGATCAGGCCGTCCAGTTCCTCATAGGGCATCAGAAGCTCCTCCATCCTGCGGCCGTCGGGACTTTCGTCCGTAAACTCCCAGGACGGCTCAAAAGCATACTTCCCGCGGATATAGCTTTCTATTTTCCGATCCAGCGCTTTGTCCGTGAAAAGTCTCCCCTCAAACATAGGGCTGATGAGAAATCCGTCTGCCCCTGCGGCACTGCCGCAGGCCGCATCCCTGTCGATGACCAGCTGAAAGTACGCCGGCGCCGGCAGAAGCGCATGCTTTCCGGGCTGCACGTAGAGAATCGGATGGCTGTCCTCATACTCCGTCACGCCCTCAATCCGGCTGTTTAAGAATTTCCCGTGGAAGCTGCTCTCCACGCCTGCGATCTGCCCGCCCCTGTCCAGATACACAAAGGCGTGCTCCAGATCGTAAAGATGCTGTATGTCAAAGTCATAGTAAAAGGCATACTCAATGGCCATGCCTCCCGCCGGCGCCTTTATGATACGGCTGCAGGACGGGCTCTTCGTCCCCCGGCCGGAATCGGCATACAGGGTATAACCGATTCCCTGCAGCGCAAAAGGCTCCGCCCGGTCATACCGCAGATGCGGCACATACGTTTCAGCCAGTTCTCTCCCGCTTAACTCCAGATTCATTTTCTCCTCCCGTATAGAGACAGCTCACCTTGTCCCGGATCCGTATCTCCCTATCAAAGGGGGTGTAGGCAGTCAGGTATAAAGTAGCGGCTCCGGGCGTCTTCTCCTCGCTGTCCTCCTTGCCCTCGGTGAAATGATGCTCCCCGAAGCAGGGCCCTACCACAAGGGCGTCTTTCCCGTTGCCCACCTCCGTGAAGCCCTGTTTTACCACGATGGTCTCGCTGCCTGTCAGAGGCAGGTCCACATAATCGTTGGTCAGGAAATCAACGCCGGAGAAAGCAAGCTCGATTCTCCAGGGCGCTCCCTCCACTCCGGAGGTCTTCACCCTTACGTCCAGCCCGTTCTCCGCTTCTTTTACCCACACATCCACCCGCATGTCAGGCCCCAGCTTCCTGTCCCGGGAAGCGTTGTCCATCTTCCACCAGTCGCTGGTGGAGGGTTTCTCGGCAAAGGGCAGATAATACCACCCGTTCATGGTCTGGCCCAGATGGTACACTCCCTCGGACACCCGCTCCATCTCCCGGCTCTTGAAAGCTCTGTGCTCACAGAAGCTTCCCGCCACTTTCATCTCCAGCTTCATGCTGCCGTTGTGAAGATACAGGAAATTCGACTTTCCGTTCATCACCGTGTAGGTAAACCGCCCCTGCTGTCCTCTGGCAATGCCGGACTCCCGATAGAAGCTCCTAAAGTCCGGGCGGCGGAAGCTCCCCTCGAACTCCAGCTTCCGATATTCCGGGTGGAGCATGAGCCAGATCAGACAGTCGGGAGAGGCAATCCCCCGCCTGTCCACGATCTCAAAAATGGTGTTGCACATCTGCAGAAATTCCGGGATGTCATACTTCATGCCCATTTTCAGGTATTCCATGTAATAATCCCTGGGGTAGACCAGTCTGTCCTTGTCGAACCGGGTGGAATTGGCCGTGAAGATACTGTCGTCCGGCTCCCAGTAGGTCAGCATCATCCGCAGATTGCGCACGGCATTGCGCTCGTAGGATTCGTCGCCGGTAGCCTCGGTGAGCATAATCATGGCGTCATTGTTGATCCGGTTGTAATTTCCCGCCGACTTCTCCGCGAACTCTCCGTCCTCATTGCAGTCAATGCCCTCGTTCAGGTATGTGTACGCTGCCTCCTCCATCTTGCTGCTGTCGAAGAGCCCGCTGCAGCTCATCAGCACGGAGGCTATGGCCCAGCGGTGGTTGGGCGTGTGAAATCCGCCCTCCAAGAGGCCCTGGGCCCCCCGTCGCAGAATGAGTTCCATCTTTTCCAGGATGCCGCTCTCTTCCGCCGTGAGCGCCGACCCAATCCGCCCCTCTTTCCTGCCTCTCAGATACTGATACACCGGCAGCAGCTTCTTGATGCAGAAAGCCGTATCCGGCGCGGAAAAGAAATTGCAGGTTATGTAGTCAAACAGTCCGTTCTCATGCTGTACCCGGTCCACATAGCCAAGCCCTGTCATGATCCTGTCAAACACTCTCCCGTCCCGGTAAAAACAACTGTCCTCATTGCAGTAAGCCGCCACCATGCTCGCAATCCGGTATATGGCGTACTTTGCCTGGACAATTCCCCCGGGGTCCGCAAAGCCCCCGTACCTAGGGCTCTCCCGATCCAGAACCTGGATCTGCAGGGATTTCACCACCCTGTCCCGGGTATCCAGGAGCATCTTCCGATAATGCCTCTCCATACTCTCCTCCTAATTAAGATGCTCCGCGCCTGTCATCCGGCGCAGAGCTTCAGCTTGGCCGCCCCGATGATCCCCGCCTCGTTATCCAGCCTTGCCGCAGTCAGCTTTGTATTCTCCGCGGAATCCCTGGAATAAATCTTCTCCTTTATCCGCTCCTCTAAAAGGGGGATCAGAATATCTCCGGACCTGCTGATGCCGCCTCCGATGCACAGCAATTCCGGCTGCAGGATATTGATGATATTGGCCAGGCCCTCGCTCAAGAGATCCGCGTATTTCCCCACCGCTTTCACCGCTGTCTTATCCCCCTGCCGGTATGCGTCAAATACCATTTTGGCGTTCAGATGATCCGGATTCTCCCCGCACAGCATCCGAAGAAGCGTCTTCTTCTTTTTCTCCATGGCCTTGCGGGACCGGGCGATCAGCGCCTCGGCGGAAGCGTATGCCTCCAGACAGCCCCGCCTGCCGCAGTTGCAGGGAATCCCGTTATAGCGGATGGTCATATGCCCCAGCTCCCCGGCGGCATAATTGACCCCCCGCAGAATCTTACCGTCCTGAATGATCCCCGCCCCCACGCCGGTGCCCAGCGTCACCATGAGAAAGGAGTCCGGCTTTTGGTCCAGGACCAGATATTCGCCCCAGGCCGCCGCGTTGGCGTCATTCTCAAAGTAAATCTTTTTCGAGGTCTGCCTCTGCAGAAGCTGCCGCAGATTCCCCTGGCAGAAAGGCAGATTGTTCGCATACTCTATCTTTCCCGTCCTGGCGTTGGCCGTACCGGGCACGCCCACGCCGATGGTCTGGACCCACGAGGAGATCACCCCGTTCTCTGCCATCAGGGCCCTTACCAGCCCCATCAGGGTCTCGGCCATGGCCTCGGCCGTCATATTTCTGTCCGTGGCAATGGTTTTGCACGCTGTCAGTCTGCACGCCTCGTCCACCAGACCGGCGGTAATGCCGGTGCCTCCCACATCAATTCCGATATCATACATCGCTTCTCTCCCTGCCCCATACAGGCATTCCGTTTCCTGTTTCATTTTCAGATGTCTCAGATTTCCAGCAAAAGCGTCCTGATCTCAAAAGAGCCGAACCTAAGCCGCAGTTTTCCCTCCGAAAGCGCCAGCTCCTCCCCGCTCTCCTCCAGCATGTTGCAGGCAAAGACCCTCTTTACCCGGTCCGGGACGAAAAGCACTGTCTCCCCGGCGCAGCCCTTGGTCTCGTAGAGCCGAAGCACCACGGCGTCTTTCCTGTCAAAAGCCGGTTTACAGGTCTCCAGGATCACATGTCCGCCCTCCAGCCGGAAGAATGAGAACTCCGCCTCCTTGCGGGCTCCCCTGAGGATTTCCTCCCCTGTCTCTCCCCCGAGGCCCCACGCAGTGATTTCCACATTGCACTCGTAGGCCTCCTCCGTGACCCTGCTGTGGGTGAACGGGCCGGAAAAAGGCATAATCGAATAGGTAAAGCGCTGTACTTTTCTGTCCGCCGTCATATCCGGCATCACAGGGGCCCGCAGCAGCGTCAGAGACAGTCTGCTGTCCTGAGCCGACAGACCGTATTTACAGTCGTTTAAGAGCGCAAAGCCATTCTCCCCGTCCGTGAGCACCGCGTATTTGTGGTGGCAGGTCTCGTACAGATCCTGCTCGTACTGTCTGGATTTATGGGTGGGCCGTCTCATATAGCCGAACTGAATCTCCTCCAGCACCTCTTTCGTGTAGACCGTGGTGGGAAAATCCGCTTTCAGGATTCTGTGCCATTCTCTCCAGTCGATCTCGGTCTCGAAGTCGATCCTGGGGCTGTCCGTGCGAAACCGGATCCTCTGCCTAGCGGTGAAATACGCCTCCTGCCGCTCCACCACTGCCGTCATGCTGCCGCCCCCGCGGGTCTGCACCCGGCAGGTGCATCTGTCCGAGAGCTTCTCCGGCGTCTCCTCATACATCCGGCCCAGCTCCCAGGCATCATAGTCCACATTCACGTCCCTGTAGAGTCTCCACTGGTTCAGCGGCTCTTTCGCATACTCATATCCCCCGGATATCAGACTCGTGATCCGCCCCTGACCGTCCAGGCGGGCGCTGTAAAAGGCGTTTTCAAAGGTGATGCTCTCCCCGCGGATCTCCCACGATTCCCGCAGTTTTGCCCTGCCGTCCCCTAAGCCGCACGCCTCCGGGCCCGGCGCCTCCTCAAGCCTGACATATCCGCAGGCCGGAAGCCGAAGCCCCCAGACGCGCCTCTCCCAGCTCAAGGAGTTGAACAGGGCTCTCCCTCCCGCCAGCCTGCCAAGCAGCTCTGCCGAGAGCTCCCGGCTCTCCCGCTCCACACGTTCCAGGGCCTCCACTGCCTCCCTGTTCACGCGCTCTATGGAGGTGCCCGGCAGGATATCGTGAAATTCCTGCACCAGCAGAAGCTCCCAGAGCTTCCGAAGCCTGCGCAGCACTCTGTCCTCCCCGTCCGGCGCACAAGCCCTTTCAGCGCCCGCCCGGGAGTCATTGCCTGCAGCCTCCCCGCACATCTCGTCCCGTGGGCCCGCAAGCCGCAGGAGCCCGGCAAGGTACTCCGCCTCCCGCAGCGCGTACTCCGCCTTTCGGACGCCCCGCTTGATCCCTGCCTGGGCAGTATAAGTCCCTCTGTGCCATGCCAGATACAGCTCTCCGTAGTAAACATTTCTCACGGCAGCCGGGTCCAGCCTGTCAAAAAAGGCCGCGGGGCTCTCCATGGTGCACCTGGGCGCTCCCTCCAGATCGCGGCAGCGGGCCGCGGTCTCCACCATCAGCTCCGTAGGGCCTCCACCCCCGTCCCCATAGCCAAAGGGGAACAGGAAAGTATCTATCTCCTGCTTCTGATTCCTGTCTTTCTCCCAGCGCTCACGCAACGCACCGGCCTGAAAGACCGCATTGTTCTTCTTATAAATATAAGACAAAATTCTGCTTCCGTCAATCCCTTCCCACCAGAATACATTATAAGGGAACTGCTGGCACTCGGGATCGCAGCGCAGCAGCTTCTGGGTGGTAAAATAGGGGACCCTGCAGCCTTTCATAATCTGGGGCAGCGCGCCGGAAAAGCCGAATGTGTCCGGCAGCCAGGCAATGCGGCTGTCTACCCCGAAAGTCTCAAGGAACCAGCGTTTGCCCAGGACGAACTGCCTGATCAGGCTCTCCCCTCCGGGCAGATTGGTATCGCTCTCCACATACACCGCGCCCTCGGGAATGAACTGGCCCGTCCTCACTCTCTCTTTCACCTGTTCAAAAAGGCCCGGGTAATACTCTCTCAGATATTCCAGCACCGTAGGGGAACAGAGCAGAAATTTGTAATCGGGATACCGCTTCATCAGCGCCAGCTGGTTGGAATAAGTCCTGGCCGCTTTGCGCCTGGTCTCCTCCAGTGGCCAGAGCCAGGCCAGATCCAGATGGGACTGTCCGAACACGGTAAACTCCGGCGCCGTATCCCCGTTTCTTTTTTCCAGAAGAGGCCTGAGCACTTTCACGGCTTCCCTGACGCTGTGGCTCCTTGCGGGCTCCTCCGCCTCGAAATCCGCTATACAGGTAAAGCGCTGCAGAGCCTCGCCGATCTTCATGGCGCGCAGCTCCGTGTCCGGCAGGGCTTTCCAGAGTTCATACAGCGTGTGATAGTCCGCGTATGCCGCGAACATCTCCTCATGATGGATCCCGAAATGACTCCTCCCCACCCTGCACTGGAAGCAGGGTGGCTCCGGCACCGGCACGTCCCCCCTCCTCCAGATTCCCGCTCCCTCTTCCCTGGGGCCGTGGCCCGCATAGCACTCCGCATAGATCTCAAAGCGCTCTCCGGGGACGGCACTGGGGGTCAGTTCCACCATGGCATGTCTGCTGTCGATGGAACCTGCCTCCCCGCCGTTTACATACACCAGCATCTCCGGCCCCGGGGCCAGATGCAGCAAAATGCGCTTCCCCTCCGCCTCCGCAGGCATTGTCACACTGGCCCGAAACCATCCGTACTCCCATTTTCTCCCCCACTGTGTTCCCTGGGGAAAGGGCTGAAAATCCCGAACCATGGCCTCTTCCAGGGACAGCTCCTCCTTGGTTGCGAATCCTGAAAGTGCCACCTCCCCCAGGCTGGTGTAGAGATTCCTCTCGAATGCTTCATCCCATATCTTCAGCCTCTCATCCCACTGCCGTCCAAGCTTCATATCCATACCTCCACCTGCTTTCAGCGCATACCGTACCCGTACCGGCTTCCTCAAAGCATCATTCTGTATTCCATCAAAAACAAGATCGCCAGCGCCTGGCCGTAGGGCATGGGTTTGAGCTCGATCTCCTTGTAGAAATCCTTGGAAATACGCCCCATAGGCGTTCCGTAGGAGACCTGGTTCACCACGCCGTCTTCGGATATGTAGTCCAAAATCGGGTCCGCCGCTTTCGCCGCCGCCTCCAGACAGCTCTTGTCCGCCAGGCCGTCTTTCACAGCTTTCAGAATGCCGTAGGCAAATCCGCAGGTGGCGCTGGCCTCCACATAGGAGTCCCCGTCGTCCACCAGGGTATGCCACATGCCGTCCGAAGCCTGGTATTTTTTCAGGCTGTCAATCTGTGCCCGCAGCGTGTTCACAAGCATCCTCTTCACCGGCCCGCTGCAGGAGTGGATGGCCAGAAATTCCGGTATGGCCATGGTGATCCAGCAGTTTCCCCGGCCCCAGAAAGCCCCGGCGAAATTGTTCTTCTCCTTGAAGCTCCAGCCATGGTACCACAGTCCCGTAATCTTATCACAGAGGTATTTGTCATGGAGCAGGAACTGGTACTCCGCCTCCTCTTTCATCCTCCCGTCATCCAGGATCCGTCCCATATTGGCCAGGAAGAGCACTGTCATGTACAGCGTGTCGTCCCAGAGCTCCTGCTCGTTGACGCTGTCCGAAGTCTTGTGCTGAAATCCGCCCTCCTTTGTCCGGGGAAAACGTTCCATGATCTCCTCCGCCGCATCCACGCAGGGCCCCAGATACTTTTCCTCCCCGGTGTACTCCGCCAGGAAAGACATGGTTAGATAAGGAGCCGCCGTGTTCACGTTCAGGGCAGGAAATCCGATGGCAATCTGTCTGTCATAGTATTTCTTCAGGATATCCAGATATTTTTCGTTTTTCTCATAGCAGAAAAGCTTCCACAGCCCGAACAGCCCCACCCCCTGGGTCCACTCCCAGTACCGGTATTTGGAGATGTCGTCCCCCGCCAGATTGTGGCTCTCCATGTTCTTCAGGAAAGTGTCGTCCGTCTCGTACAATATGCCGGAAAAGGCATCCACCATTTTTTCGATCTTGGCATTCACCCGCAGGATCCGTTCTCTCTTCTCCCGACATTTCTCTTCCAGTTTTTCCAAGAGGGCCTTGAGCTCTTCCGGTGTCTTCACGGTATAGTCCGGCTGCCAGTCCGGCTCCTCCACAGTGTGGAAATATCTGGGAGACCAGTCCAGCCATACGGAGGTGATCCCGTAGCGGTTGGCCCCGGCGATATCTTTCTTCAGATTGTTCCCGATCATCACGATGAAAGGCTTGTCTGCTTCCGTCAGCTTCATCTTCTCCATGGCGGTGTCGAACATGGATCTGGCAGGCTTCTGCTCTCCCACCACCTCCGAGACGATCCATTCCTCAAAGCAGTATCCCAGGCCGTTTTCCCGGTACACATTTTGGAAAGATTCCCACTCGCCGTCCGCCACAAGGGCGATGCGGTATCCCTCCTCATTCAGCTGTCTGAGCACTTCCCCCGCACCGGGGATGGAAGCCGCCCGGGTGACAATCCCCCGGTCGTCGTAAACCTGTGTGCCCTCGTCAATAATGGTGTCTCCGCTGTCCGTAAAAATGATTAGATTTTTCTGCATAATCTCTCCTACCTTCCATTATACTCAAGACCGCCGGATTTACATATCTGTCCATGGCTGGCATATACGGCCGGCAGCCCTTTCGTTGTAGTTTGCTGCAATTTTCATTGACATGCAGTATATATTGCGGTTGAATCAATCTTACCAAAGGCCGCCTCCCATTTCCACGCATCTCTTGTTTTTTCGGTTCAAAATATTGCATTTTTTGCTATTATTTCATGGAATT
This sequence comes from Lachnospiraceae bacterium, assembly GCA_022799755.1. Classification (GTDB taxonomy): domain Bacteria; phylum Bacillota; class Clostridia; order Lachnospirales; family Lachnospiraceae; genus Acetatifactor. Next base: position 10,557 of record JAAWOU010000051.1, on the reverse strand, counting down.
CCTTTCTCCATTGTACAATAATTGCGAAATTGTCTTCTTCAATTTGTCCATATTGTATGAAGTAATGTACAAGCCTGCGCATTTTACGCATAATCCTGTCATTTCCCGCTCTCCCGCCGGAAGCTGGAGGGTGAGGTCTGGAGGAACTTGTTAAAAGCCCGGTTGAACTGGGAGAAGCTTTTAAAGCCGCTCTGCAGCGCTATGTCCGTGATGGGCGCGTCCGTGGAGAGCAGAAGCGTCTGTGCGTTGCGCACCCGGGTCATGGAGATGTAGTCTGTCAGCGTGAATCCCGTGACCCGCTTAAACTGATGGGACAGGTAATAGCTGCTCACATAGAATTCTTTTGACAGGGAGGCTAAGGAGAGATCCTCCGTATAGCGATTGTGGATGCAGGCAGTGATGCTGTATATCTTGTTGGTAATATTGTCAAAGTCCACCTGGTCCGTGTATGCATTCTTGTCCCGGTACAGATAGATCAGGCTGAGGAATTCGATGAATTTATGGTGAATGTTCAGGTTGGTCAGTTCGTTTGGCGCCTGGGACAGGTAATAAATGTCGTTGAGCTTCTCGAACACCGCCTTTTTATACCGGCCCTCAAAACGGTAAATGGGAACCTCCCTGTCAAAGATGCTGTAAATGCTCTTCATGTAGGATTCCAGCCCGGCGGGCATGGGCGGTATGGCAAAGTTGATGATGAGGCGCTTGTTCGGCGCGCCCTCCGGATAGGCGGTCTTGTGCAGCAGAGACGGACGGATCGCCACGATGTCGCAGCAGCGCAGATCATGCCACGCCCCATTGATCAGATGCCCCGCATGCTCGTCCAGAAAAATGCACAGCTCGTAGAACTGGTGAAAATGCTGGAATTCCATATTGATCGTATAGGAGCGCTCGTCCCAGTCGAAAAAATAGAAAAACTGCGTCCCCTGCCTGTTCACCTCAATCATGTATTTCTCTTCATATATTATTGTATTGTCGATCAGCATCCCTTTCTCCTTTCCCTGATCCGGACTTCCCGGGTCGCAGATACGGACAAACGAAACAAACTCACAGGCCGAAGCCATCTTGCCTGTCTTGCTTTTGGCCGTGCTGCATGAGTGTCCATATCGCAGCAAATGTGCAGGAAATTAGTAGAAATAGACAATTTCATGTCTTTGTTTTTGTCTACATTGTGCAAAACACAAATAAATTATATAATAAAAAAGCAATATTTGCAATATGAATACAAAAAAAGCAATAGATGCGTGGCAGGTTTTTGCGCCCTGTTGTTATACTGACTATAGAAAACGCTGTACGAGTCGGCGTTTCTCAATATAAAAAGGAGGATGTTTTATGAAAAAAAGACTCATTGCTCTGCTTTTGGCAGGCACAATGACACTGTCTCTGGCCGCTTGCGGCGGATCAGGCGACGAGACAGGCAGCACGCCCAGCGATTCTTCGGAAAGCGCTCAGCCGACGTCTGCCGAAGAATCCGGCACGGAAGATTCCGCTCCGGAAGAATCAACTCCGGAAGATTCTGCACAGGATGATACCACCCCCCCTGCTGAGGCAGCCGGTTACAGCGAATCTCCCACCCTTGCCGATCTGGTAAGCGCAGGGACACTGCCCGCGCTGGAGGCGCGTATCCCGGTGGAGAGCGACGTGTTTGTGGATACCACGGATGCGGCCGGAAACACTCTGGAGATCGGTACTTACGGCGGCGTGATAAACCTTGGCGGCGCCGGCGGCGGCTGGGGCTTGTCCAGACCTGTTCTGGAAGGCATCATCCGTTACAATTCGGACGGAACTTACTATCCCAATGTCATCAAGAGTTACGAGCACAATGAAGACTACACCGTATGGACTTTCAAGCTCAGAGAGGGCATGAAGTGGTCCGACGGCGAAGATTTCAATGCCGATGACATCACGTTCTGGTATTATATGTGCCATCTCAACAACTATGATACCAAGAAAAGCTGGGCTGCTCTGAAAGAGACTGTCAACGACGAAGAAGCATGGGCAACGCTGGAAAAGGTTGACGATTACACCGTGACCTGGACTTTCGTCAATCCCAAGTTCCCCGCGGACTTTATCGAAAACGGCGATTTCAAGTGGTGCTGGGCTCCCGAGCATTATCTGAGCGATCTGATTCCGGATACCGAGGAATTCCCCTATGTGGAAAATCCTTACTATGCGAGCACAGGCCTGGACGACGAGACAGTCCTTAAGAACGCGCAGGCAAAGGGAATCGATGCCGCCACGGTCAAGGATCTGGGCAAGCAGGTAGCCTACTATTTCTGGAATGAGGACGGCCTCCCCACCCTGAACTCCTATGTGCTGACCACAAAGGAAGGCAACAATTCCAAGGACGCTCAGCTGTGTATCATGGAGCGCAACGCTTACTTCTGGAAAGTGGACGCCCAGGGCCAGCAGCTTCCTTACTGTGAGGAGATCCACTTCAACACTACCTCCGAGGACGGCCAGGATCAGCTGATGTTCCGCTCCGGCGAGCTTGATATTCTCGGTTCGGTGCCCATGGAGGATATCGCCTCTCTGTTATCGGATCTGGGCGACAAAGCGTATCTGCGCACCCTCGCCAGCACCAACTGGGGTTCCTATCTGCTGACTTTCAACTATACCTGCAAGGATGAGAATTATGCAAAACTGTTCGCAGATTCCAAATTCCGCCAGGCCATGTCCATCTGCGTAGACCGCGAGCAGGTTTCCGGTCTTCTCACCGAGGGCTTCCTGGAGCCCGGACAGTGTGCTCCTCAGGAGGGTAACTTCGGCTACGACGAGGAGTGGGTCAACAAATGGACCGAATACGATGTGGACGGCGCAAAGAAGCTCCTGGAAGAGTGCGGCCTGGTTATGGGCAGCGACGGCTTCTATGACTTTGCCGACGGTTCCGATTTCGTTCTGACGATTTACACATACACGGATCTGGGACTGGGCAACACGGTATATCCGGTTCTGGAGCAGTACTTCCAGACCGCCGGCGTCAAGTGCGCCACAAAGGATTTCGACGTATCCGCTTTCGACCAGGAGATCGACAACAACGACTGGTACGCGATTCTCGGGCCTCACACCGCTATCGGCGGCGTTTCCCTGAAGTCCAGGGTACAGCCTTTCGTTCCGATCGCACAGGCTGCGGAGTGGTACGGCGAGTATGGCACCTACTATGACACAAACGGCGCTCAGGGCGTAGCTCCCGAAGGGGATATGGCCAAGCTGGTAGAGATCTATGAGAAGTGGAAATCTACCCCCGATTCGGCTGAAAGAGATCAGTACACGCTGGATATCTACAACCTCCACAAGGAAAATCTCTGGACTCTCGCCTATCTGAAAGCAGGCGGTGATTACAACATCGTAAGCTCCAAGATTCATAACTTCCCGGATCTTCTGGTATCCGACGATCTGTACCAGTATCAGAACATCGTGCACTACTGGACGCTGTTCAAGACAGAATAACCAAAAAGGCACCATTGACTTCCGGAGGCGGGGAACCCGGTTCCCACGTCTCCGGATTTTTGAATAAGGGATTTTAAGAAAGGGATTTTCCAATGGAAGAGAATGCTTACAAAGAGAAAAGCATACACGAAGACGTCCCGAAGAAACCCCTGATGCAGGCTGTAAGGGACTTCTTCAAAAAGGATCTTGTCCAATACATTGTAAAACGTCTTCTGATGTTCATTCCCACATTACTTTTGATTTCGGTTTTGGTCTTCTTTGTGATCCAGCTTCCGCCCGGAGATTACGTTTCCGCTCATATTGCGGCTCTGGCAACCGAGGGCGAAATCGTGGACGGGGATTACGCGGCGCAGCTGCGCGCGGATTACGGACTGGATCTGCCCATCCACGAGCAGTATATCAAATGGATCAAAGATATTATCTGGACTCCCACGGATTCCACCTACTACCGCCTGTATGGCTCCCATCACAACTGGAAATATTCCTTTGCCTACGGCCGTGACGTCTGGGATGTGGTGGACGACAGACTGGGACTGACGATTTTGGTCACGGCGATCATCATGATCTTCCAGTATGCGGTATCCCTCCCCATCGCAGTCTACGCTTCCACCCATCAGTATTCCGTAGGAGACTATGTCTCCTCCATCATCGGCTTTTTGGGCGCGGCGATACCGAATTTTATCCTGGCGATTGTTCTCATGTATCTGTCCTACAAGTGGACCGGCAATGCGAACGTAGGTCTGTTTTCCCAGGAGATGCTGCAAAACGGCGTCCATCTGTATAATTTCGGAGAATTTTTAAAGAGAATGATCATTCCCATCCTCGTCATCGGTACCAGCGGCACCTGCGGCATCATTCGTTCCGTGCGCGCGCAGATGCTGGATGAGGTGGGCAGACAATACACTCTGACCGCAAGGGCAAAAGGTGTTCCGGAGCGCACCATTGTCATGAAATATTGCTTCCGTGCAGCCATCAATCCTACCGTTTCGGGTCTGGGCGGCGTTCTCTCCAGCCTGTTCTCCGGCTCCACGGTCACTGCCATGGTATTGAACATGCAGATCCAGGGCCCTGTGCTTTTGAAAGCTCTCCAGGCTCAGGATATGTACCTGGCAGGCGCAATCGTTATGGTTCAGGCCGTTCTGGTTGTGGTCGGCATCCTCTTATCCGATATCGCGCTGGCGTTCTTGGATCCCAGAATCCGTTACTCAGGAGGTGGCAGATGATGTGGAAAAAGAAACAGAAGACAAATGAAGATTATTATCTTGCCTCCCAGTGGACTCTGATGGGAAGAAAGCTGAAGAAGCATAAGCTGGCAAAGCTTTCCATGCTGATCCTGCTGGTCCTGTATCTCGGCGCTTTGTTCGCGGATTTCCTCGCACCCTATTCCCTGGAGGAATTTGACGCCCTGTATAAGAACAGCTCTCCCACCAGCATCCACATAATGCACGACGGGAAATTCGTAGGCCCTTTTGTCTACAAGCAGGAAAAGGTCATCGATAAGACGGATTTCTCCGTTACCATCTCAGAGGACACCTCCGAATATTACAAGCTGAGATTCTTCGTACACGGGCCGGAATACAAGATTCTGGGGCTGATTCCCTGCGATCTCCACCTCTTCGGTGTGGGTGAGGGAAGCAACGGCGGAACCGGCGCGAAGATCATGCTCTTCGGTACGGATACCCTGGGACGGGACATCTTCTCCCGGGTACTTTTGGGAAGCAGGATCTCCCTGACCATTCCCTTTGCCAGCGCCATTATCAGCTTCTTCCTGGGCGTTACCATCGGTTCCATCTCCGGATACTTCGGCGGTGTCATTGATATCGTGATCCAGAGAATCATCGAAGTGATCGGCGCCGTTCCCCAGATTCCGCTGTGGATGGCGCTCTCCGCGGCCATTCCTCCGGGAATTTCAACCGTAAAGATGTACTTTTACATAACCATCATTCTTTCCTTTATCAACTGGACCGGAATGGCCCGCGTGGTACGCGGAAAGTTCCTGTCTCTGAAAAATGAGGATTATGTCATGGCTGCCAGGCTCTCCGGCGTATCCACCTGGAAGATCATCTGGAAGCATCTGGTTCCCGGCTTCATGAGCTATCTCATCGTTTCCATCACGCTGGGAATTCCGGGATCCATCGTGGGCGAGACGTCCATGTCCTACCTGGGACTTGGCATCAAGTCTCCCGCTACCAGCTGGGGCGTGCTGCTTCAGGAGGCAAGCTCCGTCACGGACGTAGCCAGCAATCCCCACAAACTGATTCCCATCATTTTTGTAACCATTGCGGTTCTGGCCTTTAACTTCCTGGGCGACGGTATCCGCGATGCCGCAGACCCTTATAAGTAAGCTGCTTCCGAATATGAAAGGAACGCCCGCCATAGCGGGCAAGAGGTGTAAACATGAACGAAGAAAATATTCTTGAAGTCAAAGACCTCCATGTTGACATTCATATGACGGAGGGACTTCTGACAGCAGTCCGGGGTGTGAACTTTGAGATGAAGAAAGGGGAGACTTTAGGTCTGGTAGGCGAATCCGGCTGCGGTAAATCCCTGACCTGTAAGGCCATCCTGGGCATCAACGAAAAAAAATGTGTGCCGAGCGGACAGATCATGTTCGATTCGGAGGGTCTGGGCAAGGTGGATCTCCTCTCCCTGGACCAGCGAGGACAGGAGATACGCTCCATCCGAGGCAAGGAGATCTCCATGATCTTCCAGGAGCCCATGGTGGCTTTCTCCCCCATGTATACCATCGGGAACCAGATCAATGAAGCCACCAGGCTCCATATCACAAAGGACAAGAAGAAATCCAAGGAAATCTCCATGGAGGTAATGCGCAAGGTAGGCATTGCCAATGTGGAAAAGCGTTACAACCAGTATCCCCACGAGTTCTCCGGCGGTATGCTCCAGCGCGCTCTCATCGCCATGGCCCTGGTGTGCAATCCCAAGATGCTCATCGCCGACGAGCCCACCACTGCCCTGGACGTGACCATTCAGGCCCAGATTCTGGAGCTGATGAAAGAGCTGCAGAAAGATTTCAACATGGCCATACTTTTCATCACCCATGACCTGGGCGTGGTGGCCAAAATGTGCGACCGGGTGGCCGTGATGTACCTGGGTAAAATCGTGGAGAGCGCGGATGCGTCGGAAATATACGCAAATCCCCAGCACCCCTATACCAGGGGCCTCATCGGTTCCGTCCACAAGATCGGTTCCAAGAAAGAGGAAAGGCTCTTCTCCATAGAGGGAACGGTTCCTCTGGCCATGAATCTGCCAAAGGCCTGCGGGTTCTATGACCGCTGCGATGCCCGTATCGAGGGGCTCTGCGACAAGGCTGAGCCGGATTTGGTGGAAGTTGCCCCGGGACACAAGATTGCCTGTTTTAACTGTCCTCACGAAGCCTGCAAGGCCCAGAGGGCAAAGGTTGAGGCAACCCTGAAAAAAGAGGAGGGTGGCAAAGCATGAACAAAGACAATATCATGGAAGTCAAGGGACTGCACAAGCGCTTTACGTCCAAGGGCGTCACGGTAAAGGCCGTGACCGACGTAAGCTTCAATGTAAAGCCCGGAGAAACCATCGGCATCGTCGGGGAATCCGGCTGCGGCAAGACCACACTGGGACGCTGTATCGTAAGGGCTTACAACGCTTCCGAGGGCGAGGTCTTCTACCGCACGAAGAACGGCGAAGAACTTGATTTCCTGAAAGTGGACAAAAAGAAAATGAAAGAGATCCGAAAGGAAATCCAGATGATCTTCCAGGATCCCTATTCCTCTCTGGACCCAAGGATGACAGTCCTTGACATTATCAAGGAGCCCTTAAAGGCAAATTATCCCAGCATGTCCAAATCAGAGATGGATCAGAAAGCAAAAGCCATGGCGGAAAAGGTGGGCCTAAATCCCATGTACCTGATGCGTTATCCCCATGCATTCTCCGGCGGCCAGCGCCAGCGTATCGGCATTGCCAGGGCCCTGGTCATCGAGCCCCAGATCATCGTCTGCGATGAGGCTGTCTCGGCTCTGGACGTATCCATCCAGGCCCAGGTCATCAACCTGCTGCGGGATCTGCAGAAAGAACTGAAGCTGACTTATCTGTTCATCAGCCATGATCTGTCTGTGGTAGAACATATCTCCGACAAGGTAGGGGTCATGTACTTAGGCCGCATGGTGGAATTCGCCCCTGCGGAGGAATTGTTCGAGAAGCCCCTGCACCCTTACACGGAGGCCCTGCTCTCCGCTGTGCCTGTGGCGGATCCTACCATTCAGATGGAGCGGATCCCCCTTAAGGGCGAGATTCCCAATCCCGCCAACCCGCCCAGCGGCTGTTACTTCCACGAGAGATGCCATTACTGCATCGACAAGTGCAAGACGGAGTCGCCCGCCCTCACGGAAATGCCCGGCGGAAGGCTCTGCGCCTGCCACAGGGCAAAGGAACTGGCGCTGCGCGGCTTTACCTATGACGAGAACACCAAGAATCAGAACTGACGGACATTTCCGCAGATGATAATCCCGCAGGAATCCGGAATCTTCCATCCGGCCTCTCCTGCGGGAATCTTTTTGTCTATCGTTCTCTATATGCTGGCAGCGTTTACACTTTTTCCGTATTCCATGGCATACACAACAGTATTCCGACGAAGCTCTGGGATGATTTTGACATTAAAACTTAATTATTTCCAACATCGTAGCAATATCCTCGGTTGCCATTGCTACTTTTGACTTCTCGATTAAAATATTCCCTCCTGTCATTATGTATGACGGCATTACCCGAATATCCTTATAATAAATTTCGCTGTTCCGCAATTTATAGGTCGAAACGGCGGGAACAGCATTTTTCTTTGTTGCCTTTTTCGTAATCATGTTAAAGGCTTTCTTTGCAACATCTCCCATAAGCATAATGACCTTTATATTAGGGAATAAAGAAATCTCTGCTTCTAGATATGGCAAACTGCTTTCAATACTGCTTTTGGCAATAGTGTATTCTGACTTTGGGGTTTTTACTGCATTTGTAATATAGATACCCATTTGTAATATGTCTTGTATGGAAGTAACTGCTGCTCCCGCTCCTTGTAAAAGGGGGATAGTTGTTTTCAGATAATCCGCATCGGGGAGTCCATAAAAATCCTGTAAAGGATCAGAATGAACAACTTCATTTATCATAATCGCTTTAATGGTAAGTGGAGAAATATCAATGTTGTTAAGGTAAATGCCGTTTGCTATTCCTACTTTCGTTTCAAGTTCTTTTTTAATGTTCATGTTTTTATTCTCCTTGGTTCATGCCCGTATACTTGCACTCGCCGGAAAAGGCGATAATGGACTTATAGGGGATGTGTCTGATTCTGCTACTCACAAGGTGGTATGGAAAAGCAAATAACTTATATATACCTATCGACTAATTTGCATATTCTGCAATTCCGCTTAATTTTTTGATATCATCATTACTCCAGTATTGATTACTCCAACGATAATATACGTCTTTGCGTTTCTTAAATATTCTGAACGGCTCTTGTGTATTATCATATATATGCAGGATATCACAAATCTCGACAAATTTTGGAATCAGAGCAAGCGCTTTATCATATCTTGATCTGATTTTTTCTTCCGGAACACTATGGCCTCCCAGCGCTTCTCTTGCATTCACTCTTGCAACATTGATATCTGCATTGCATGTTAAAACATAAATTCCCCTGATAAAATATCCCTTTTCTTTCGCTCTCTGCAGTAACAACAGATTCCTGTCAGTAGACAGCACGGTCTCAAATGTAAAATCCTTTCTGTCCACTATCATGCGTTCCCTTAATTCTTCCGCTTTTATGGCAGCTTCCAAATCCGTGCACAATGTAGTCCTTTTTATATCGTCTGCATTTATATACTCGCCTCCAATCTTTGCCATTCGAGTAATTGTTGATTTGCCGCTTCCATTTGGACCAGCAAATACAATGACTTCCGGAAGCCTTACTACATCATTTCCCGACATATTCACGCCTCCCGTCCGGATATTCAAGATACGCCTTCTGAGTTTCATCGTCATATCCTGCAACAGGCAAACCCTTAATTTTTCTTACTTCATTGTCAATCCTTATAGATTCCCTGAATCTTACCGTTAACTCCTCGTCAGAAAGCCCGCAAGTGGAATCCAATTCATTTAGAATAGTCATTAGCTAATCTCCTTTCTAAATCTTGTATATATTATGCCCATAAACATGATACTTTTCCTCAAAAGAATCCGATACATATTTCAAAAATATAAGTCCTAAGACTACATGTTTATATTCTGCCGAATCCATATTAGAGCGCAACTTGTCTGCTGCCTGCCACAACTTCTCTTCAAAGCCGATATTAGTAGTTCCTACTGCCATATTCGCCTCCGTATTCTGTCAATATCTATATTTCCTATAAATCTGCGTATCTAGTTTTCCCAATCATTATTTCTCCCTGCAAACTAACATGCCGCGCTACGCTGTATATCAGTCTCAACCTATTCAGCATCAGCTTGAACATATCAAAGGACAGAGAATATGTCCACAAATTTTCTAAATTAAAATCTCAAAATATATTTTAACACAAGACCTTTTTTCTTCAATTCACAAATGAACAAGGTGTGGCACAGCTGCGCCATGAAACCATCCTTCACATACTACTTCTCAGAAAAAAATGCTGGAGGATTCTCTAAAAATGTACCTTGTTCTCTGTAACGGGAGTTGAACGCCATTTAGATTTGTGTTATTCTGTAAGCAGGTCAATTGGACAAATCCAGCTTTTTGCAAAGGAGATAATTACATATATCCCCGGCGTAAGGCATTACAGCAAAAAACAGCGGAACGGCTGAAACAGCACATTTGACAAGCCGAATTTATAATAGAAGAGCTGCCTTACAGCCGTCATTCAGCCATAGGGCAGCCCTTTTCTTCTTATTCGTTTACGATCTGATCCCGGAGCCTTATTTCTTCTTCAGCACCAGATGCTGGGGCAGACCGTTTACCATGAACGGCTGGTAGTCGCCATGGATCAGGGGCTCGATGTAATCGATGAATTCCTGGGTCACGTAGTTGCCCTCTCTGTTCATCCAGTTGCGGGGAACCAGCTTCTCGTGGTTGGCGATTCTGTGCACGTCATAGATGCC
>JAAWOU010000050.1 GCA_022799755.1 Lachnospiraceae bacterium | reverse complement strand
AATGTGAAAAATCCACTGAAACGTGGAGGTGAAGAAAAAATGGAGTGTATTGGAAACGCTGTGCTTTCAAGGGCTGTGGGGTTTCCGAGAGTACTCTGAAAAATCAAAGGAGGTATCTGCGGATGAAGAGAGAGAACTGGAACAGGGACTGGTATTTTACCAAGGGGCTGGGAAGCCTGATGAATGCCGGGAAGAAAGTGCAGCTTCCCCATGACTACATGATTGAGAGCGATGTGGACAGGTCCGCGCCGGCAGGAGCCTGCATGGGGTACTTCACCGGGACGGTGGGGACTTATACGAAGTATTTCCACGTGCCGGAGGAATGGCAGGGGGAGAGAGTCTATCTGCACTTTGACGGCGTGATGATGAACGCGTCAGTGTCCGTGAACGGGAGTCTGGTGAGGCGTCACCACTATGGCTACACGCCCTTTTCCGTGGATATTACGGATGCGCTGTATTTCGGCGGGGAGAACAGGGTGACGGTGACGGTGAACCCCAGCATGCAGCCAAACTCCCGGTGGTATTCCGGGGCGGGGATCTACCGCCATGTGGAACTGTCCCATGTAAAGCCCCTGCATGTGGAGCCGGACGGGATTTTTGCCTATACGAAGCGGATTGACTATGGAACTGAAACAGGAAGGGAAGCACAAGCAGGGAAAGCTGTAGAAACGGCAGGAGACGGCAAAAAACCGGAGAGGCCGGATCGGGTTAAGAGCGCCAATGTCATGGTGGAAGTGACCCTGCGCAGCCATTTCACCAAAGACCATCAGGTGCGGGTGAGGGCAGGACTGGTTTTGGACGGAGGGAAGATGGGAGCCGGCGGGTGCGGCTGTCAGGCAGACAACAGGGCTGGCAAGGATGACTGCCGCGCACAGAGCATGGGCGCAGTCGGCGGGTGCGGCTGTCAGGCAGAGAGCAGAGCTGCGACCGGCAAGGATGGGGGCCGGACAGAAGCTGAGATTGCCGCTACCCTGAGTGATTGCAGCGAAAAGGATGGCGAATCTGCCGTAATACAACGTGATACCATTCTCCTGGTAAAGGCCGGCAGCAGGGCGGTGGCCAGAATCCCCATGACGGTGGACCGTCCTTTGACCTGGGACGCGGAGCACCCCAATCTGTACCGGGTGAAAGTGCAGGTGGAAGACATGGGCGTCTTTGGCGTGGGCCTGGATAAGGACACTGCCCTGGAGGGCATCTGCGATGAGGCGGAGACACTTTTCGGCATCCGTACTGTCACGGCTGACGCAGTTCACGGTCTGCAGGTCAACGGCAGGACCGTGAAGCTGAAAGGCGGCTGTATCCATCATGACAATGGGCTGCTGGGCGCTGTCTCCCTGCGGGACAGCGAGTACAGGAAGCTGCGGCTGCTGAAAGAATCGGGCTTTAACGCAGTGCGCCTGGCCCACAATCCCGGCTCCAGGCAGCTGCTGGAGGCCTGCGACCGCCTGGGGCTCTACGTGTTCGACGAGGCCTTTGACGCCTGGGGCCACAGCAAGCGGCCGGGAGACTACAGTCAGTTCTTTGCAAGCGACTGGAAAGAGGACATGGAAAGCTTTATCCTGCGTGACCGCAATCATCCCAGCATTTTGATCTGGTCTACGGGCAATGAGGTGGAGGAGCGGGGCGGCATGGGAGACGGCTATACCATTGCGGAGGAATTGGCTGCCTGTGTGCGCGGTCTGGACTCCACCAGGCTGGTGTCCAACGGGCTCTGCTCCATGTGGTCCGGCCTGGACGATGCGAGCTTCCTGGAGCAGACCAAAGCCAGCATGAAAGCGAAGAAGCAGGGAAATGCCCAGAATGCGGATGTGGGAGGAATGGACGGAGCCTGGGAGGACAGGACGGAAAGCTTCTGCAACTGTCTGGACGTGGTGGGGTACAACTATATGGACAGCCACTACGAATACGCGGGGCAGCGGTACCCGGAGCGGGTGATCCTGGGTACGGAGAGCTTTCCCAATCAGTTCGACAAGGTCTGGGAGCTGGTGGAGCGGCTTCCCTATGTCATCGGCGATTTTACATGGACGGCGGTGGACTATATCGGAGAGGCAGGCATCGGCAAGAGCAAGTTCTTTGAGCCGGGGGATCCGGATCTGGCGAAAGGCCCCTGGGCAATCTCCTCCCACGCGTCGGAGTACCCCTGGAGGCTTGCCAATGACGCGGACATTACCATCGGCGGAAGCCTGACGCCCCAGGGTGTCTACCGGAAAATCGTATGGGGCAGCAGTGAGACAGGGCTGTTCGCCCAGCACCCGAAGTACCACGGAATGGAGGAAGTGGTCAGCAACTGGGGCTGGAATCAGATGACGGACTGCTGGAATTACGGGGAATATGCGGGAAAGCCTGTGAAAGTATATGTGTATTCCAAAGCGGAAGCGGTGGAGCTGTTCCTGAACGGAAAAAGCCTTGGCAGGGCCGCGGCAGGAAAGGAGAACCGGTTCTGCGCGGTGTTTGAGGTGAGCTATGAACCGGGCGTGTTGACAGCGGTGAGCCTGAGCGGGGACAAAGAGGTGTCCAGGGCGCAGATTGCCACCACAGGAGCGCCTGTGTCTATCCGGCTGACAGCGGACAGGGAGACACTCCGGGCAGACGGTGAGAGTCTCTCCTATGTAGCCGTGGAGGTGTTGGATAAAGATGGAAATGTAGTAAAAGATGCGGAAGTGATGCTTGAGGCATCTCTGGAGGCTTCCCGGGCATCCGGCGCTTCCCTGGCTTTGGTGAGGAAGCTTTTGGGCGCTGAGGAGGAAATGGAAGCCGTGGCGGCTGCATTCGGCGGAAAGTTGGAAGAGGAGGAACCGGATTCCAGCGCATACCTGGCCGGCTTCGGCTCAGACAATCCGGTGACCGAGGACAATTACACCGTGGGGAAATGCCATTCCTATCAGGGTCGTGCGCTGGCAGTGGTGCGTGCCGGCCAGATCACCGGGAAAGCCGTGCTGCGGGTGGCAGCGGACGGATTGGGCCAGGCCAGTGTGGAGATAGCGGTGGAATAAGGAGGGTGTATGCCCTAAGCATCTGGATCCGGGTGCTTGTCCGCACTTTCAGCGACCATGGGAAAGAGCTGGGCATTGTCTGCGCCAATCAACAGATGACCATCCATAATAGACCGCAGCGCATCAATGATTGGCCGAAAATACATCTGGAACCGCGGATCTGTCTCCAGATGTCCAAAGGCGTCAAAGCGAATCAGCCGGTCAACGATGTGTTCCGAAATGAACCTCCTATGCTCCGGGGAATCCGTATAGGGATGCAGAATGAGATTTCCTTTCTCCCGCTCCTGCAGCAGCTGGCTGTAAAGGTCATCGATGGGAATCTCTCTTTCCACAGGTACCTCTGATTCGCAGACCAGCTCCGGGCTCCAGGTAGTCATCCCGCGCTGAAAGCCGTCCTCTTTCAATTCATACAAGGAACAGCTTTTTCCCTGGTACACGGCACAGAATGAGTTGGGGTAGCACTCATAGACCTCCGGTATTCCCTGGGAGTTTGTGCTGATACAAAAGTCGAAATCATCGTGCCTGACTCCGAACAGCAGGCCGGTGACCAGACTTTCGATGGCGTAGACATAGGGCTTTTTGTGTGTGGATATCCTGGGTGTCAAAACCTTGATGCCTGGTGTGGAAGATACATGATAAACCATAATTTTTACCTCTTTTCTGCTTAAAATATGCTGTAGGGCAGCACCAGGGTTGCTGTCAGGTCTGGTGCTGAAAGGAACTTTTTGATTTGGGTGGCATGGGCTTCTCAGCTTTCAGGGCCAGATCAAGGGGAGCTGGCGGTAATACAGTATATGGTTCCCGGCAGGAGCCATATACTCCACATATTCCGCATCCTGATCAAACAGGGTGCGGCCGCCATGCTCTTTTCCTGCTTTTGTCTGGCGCAGGATCAGGTAGGAGGCTTCCCCGGGAAGCGTAAGGGAGGCTCCTGCGTCAGTCAGCTCCGCCAGCTGTTCCTCGCTGTAGCGCTTTATCAGCCGATTTTCCCCATCCATCAAAAGCAGTTCCGTCTCCTGGGGCGCTTCGGAAGCGATGATATTCACGGAAAATTTCTGAGAGCGGCTTAGCTCCTCTCCGTTTGAGCGCCGGCTTGTGGATTCGGAGATGCTGTGGTTAAACTTCTGGCCGTCATTAAAGGATTGCGAGGTCACTCCCGAACCGGCCAGCAGATAGATCTGTCCGTCCTCCTGTTGGTAGACGGGGTTAAAATAATAAGCAACGTGGCTGTCAGCAGTAATATAGAGGTCTGCCTCAACGCTGTCCTCCTGGTCGAGAACGTAGTAATGGACATTCGCAAAATGGAAGTCTGTGGTCATATACCTGGCCCCGGTGGCCTCATGGGTTTCATCCTCCGGTGCGGTCAGGCTGTAGATGCCGTAGCCTTCCAGGCCGGGAAAAGTGACTACAGGTTCGCCTGCGTCATATCCGGTAAAGCTGCCGTAGATTTTCTCCGGCCCCGTATCCTTTATCCGGATATCCCCGCGGCTGTTAAATTCCAGTTCAGAGGGGCCCGGTTCGATATGCTTGCTGGTGACGAAGACCCCGGCCAGTCTGGCCCCCTGCCCGGGCAGTTCCTCCAAAGCCAGCCTGCCGCCGCTTTCTGTCAGGGCGCATCCGCTAAGAAGCGCCGGGGCAGACGCAAGGAGCATAGCTGATAAAAAGAGCCTGGCGGATGCATGGAACCTGGCGCCCTCAGGCGATCCCACAGATGGCAGGGCTCTAAGCGAGAAGCGGCATTTCACTGTCAGCAAGGACTGAACCGCTGACAGAAGCTTAACCGCAAATCTGACGACAAACCAACAAGGGCACTTTGATAATAGAATCTTTCCTTGATATAGATTACCTTTCATGCTCCGTTTCCTCCTCTAATTTTCCGTCGAACTTCAAAATGTCCCCCACATCGCACTGCAGATAATAACAAATCTTATTCACGGTGCCGAAGCGCACGCCCTTTGCCTTGCCGCTGCGCAGAATGGACAGGTTCGCTTCCGTAATGCCCACCAGCCGGCACAACTCTTTGGAGGTCATGCGCCGCTCTTTTAAAATTTCGTCAAGATAGATGCGAATTGCCATTTTCTGCTCCTCTCAGCCTGCTGTCCTGAATCCGGCAGGAACTGCCCTGCCCATGCCCCGGGAGAAACTTTCAGATGAACATATCATTGTCTTCTTTCAGCCGCCTGCTTTCCAGGTACAGAAAACTCAGCGTCCGAATCCCCAGCATCACGAGGATTTCCGACAGAGGGAAAGAGATTCTGTGGAAGCTGGTCAAAAGAAACCGGGAACAGAGCAGCTGCAGCATGTTGAAGCCCGCGTTCGCCAGCAAAACCACTGTCAGAAGCCGTCCGCTGGCAGCTTTCAGCCGTTCCATTGCCAGACAGGATTCAGAGCCGAAAGGCTCCTTTTCATAGCGGCGCAGGAACAGGGCCATCATAAAAAGCAGGGCGATCTGGGAGGCCGTTGGCAGAAGCCCTATGATGGTCTGAACGGCCAAAAACAGGGTGCTTATTCTCAGCAGATGACTGTCGGAGCCTGTGTTGCCCTCCTGCAAAGCACGCAGGGCCTCCCTGAATTCGATGCTGCCCTGTACAAAGAGGCCTATGCCCAGCACCAGCCCATAGAGCCCCAGGAGGATCCGCAGCCCGGCAAGGAGCCTACCCTGTCCCGCCTTTTCATAGCGAAGAACAAGGCGCAGCAGAATCCATGTGAGAAAAAGGCTATAAATGACGGCGGCCAGGGAAAATTTCGCAATCCCTCCCGCGGGCATGGGAGACAGATATCTGTCCATGTAAGAGGGATTGATGAAGAACCATAACCCCACGAAAAGGGATACCGACAGCAGAGGCAGCAAATAGTCCGCCCTGCAGCCTTTGTGCCTGTACCGGAGGAAAGCCATCGTAAACAGAGGAAAAGCCCCTGCGGCAAGGAAAAGAATCCAGGCCGTGATGTTGCCTGCGCTGCCGGACAAAGACAGGCGCCGCAGGCCCATCCCCATCTGTTCCCAGGGAAAGGTTATATACTCCATACTGTTACCTCTTTTTCTGAAATTATTGTTTTGCGATAATTATGAGCATAGAATAACACGAGAATTATTGTTTGTCAATAATTCCGGATAAGATTTTTTGCAGACATTACATCAAAAACCTGGCCCAATATCCTACCAGATGCAGTATTTTCAGAAAGCGCTCCTTGCCGGGGGTTAAAGGCTGGGGCGTCTGCCCGGGAGCCAGATCGTAGGAGTCCGGGTCCAGGACTTTCAGGGCATCCTGCTCATAGCTCCCCATTTCTTCCCGCAGGGCGGCATTCAGTTCGGGGCTGTCGATGACAAGCATCAGTTCCGTGTTAAGATAGGCGCTGCGCATGTCCCAGTTGAAAGAACCGATGGCGGCAATGCGGTCGTCCATGGTAAAGCATTTCCCATGATAGGAGACACCGCTGTCATATTCCAGCATGTTCACGCCGCTCTCCAGCAGCTTTTCCTTATTTACATAATAGTCCATGGCGCCGAAAGGATTCCCGTTGTTGGCCACGGAATTGGTCATCATCTCCACGGTGGGGACGCTTTGGCAGATGTCCGAAAGCTGCTCCAGCATCCAGCCGTCGCAGAGGATATAGGGGGTATGGATGGATACGTTTTCCTTAGCCTGCTCCATAAGTTCCGTCATGGAATAGAACACCAAAGGCTCCTTGACCCGGGGCTCTATGGGGTTGGAGAGAAGCTGAATGCGCCTGGTGGGGACGGTGAACTCTCTGTAATCCACGGCCTGGAACCAGTCCGCGTGCTCTTCCTGCATCCGGCGGTAGAGCAGGGCAAGTTCCTCCTGCTTTTCTGTATTTTCTTTTTTGACCCTGCGGCAGTCCTCCAGATCCCATACGGAATCGAAATATGCCCGCAGCTGTTCCATGGAGGGGAAGTTCGCGCCCTCTTCGCAGCAGACCAGTACGTCCCAGTCATAGTTTTTATAGCCGTCGTGGCTGCCCAGGAAGAAGTCATAGCAGTTGCGTCCCCCCAGGATATAGGCGGTCCGGTCGGCAATCAGATATTTGTCGTGGAGCCGCCCCATGAAGTTCCAGGGCTTTAAGGGGTTTAAGGGATTGTAAATCTTGAATTCCACGTTCTCCTCTGCCATCAGTGCCTGGAACCAGGCATTCCCCAGGATTCCGGTGGTATAGGAAATGCCGTCCACCAGGAGGCTTACGCGGACGCCTCGCCTGGAGGCGTCTAAGAGCGCGGCCAGCAGCGCTTTGCCGCTGTTGTCCGCATCAAAGTCAAAGGTGCTCAGGATAATTTCCTCCTTAGCCTGGGAGATCAGGCGGATGCGCTCCGCCAGCGCCTCTCCGTTGTCGGAGATGACATATGCGCGCTCGCCGCTGTCCCCATCGCCGTAGAAAGCAGCGGCCGAAAACCGGCTCGCGGTGTCCGCCGTGACTGCAGGCTGCCTGGAATAGGGCAGGATTATGGCGCAGGCGTAGGCGGCCAGCAGAGCAAGAACAATGAGCAGCTTTCGAAACGGGTGTTTTTTCTTCATACAGGAACCTCTTTTATCCGCTTTTTATATCTGATTCCAATATACAGCAAACAGGGGAAAGGGGCAATGGGAAAGTTGGCACTTGTAAAAAGAAAGAATTGCTATTTTCCCCACAAAGTCTTATACTGGACATGGTGGCTGTGGATCGGCAGCCGGGAGGTTTAAGCCATTATGGACGTTAAAAATATGAAAAACGTCAAGGGATTGTAAATGCTTATAGAATCAGGATAGGAAGAATGACATGTCGGTAAAGGGAGAGACAAAGGAAAAAGTAAGGATCAATATACGGGAGCCCAGGCATTACCGGGTGATCATGCACAATGACGATTTCACGCCAATGGACTTTGTGGTGGAGATTTTGATGGACATTTTCCACAAAGGCGGGGCAGAGGCGGAGAGGCTGATGCTGATGGTGCATGAGAGCGGCAGGGCGGCAGTGGGGGCATACCCCCTGGACATTGCCGCCTCAAAGGTGCAGACGGCCCTTGGACGGGCCAGGGCGGAGGGGTATCCTTTCCGGATGACCGTGGAGGAGGCATGAGTATGTATGTATCAAGCGAGGTGGCCGAGATCATCGAAAAGGCCTTTTCTCTGGCAAAAAGCGCCCGCTTTGAATATGTGACGCCGGAGCTGGTGCTGTATGCGGCCTGCCAGAATCCGGTGTTTGCCAGGGCGTTTGCGGAATGCGGCGGAAGCGTCAGGAAGCTGGACCGGGATCTGCGGACCTATCTGGAGGAATATATGGAGCAGGGGGCGGGGCCGGAGACAGAGCCCCAGCTTTCCCAGGGCATGGTATCCGTGCTTTCCCAAGGGTGGGAGACTGCCGGGAACAGCAACAAGCCCATGGTGGAACTGGCCCATATTCTCTGTGTCATGTATGGGCTGGAAGAAAGTTATGCGGTGTATTATCTGCGGGCCCAGGGCGTGGAGAGGGTGGATCTGCTGCGGGAGATGACCATTGCCTCTGAGGAGATTGCCAGAGAGGGCAGACGAAAGCAGGATGCCCGTAAAAAGACTCACCAGAAGTCTGCAGCGTCATCGGACGGGGAGGGGCGGGGAGCCGCCCGTTCTGAGTCTGCCCGCCCGGGATCCGATGAGGCGGAAGCTATCGGGGCAGAATCCGTACAGGGACAGGCTGAAAGTTATGGAGGAGCGGCCGGGAATGTGGATGGCAGGAGAGAAAGCTATGGCGGAGAGCCTGGAGACGGAGACCACAGGGGCGGAAACCCCACGGCGGGGGCCGGGACAGGGAATCCCCGGGACAGCATTTTTGACATAGACTCCGATGACGAGGCGAAAGAATCTGAGGCAGAGGACGGGGAACTATGGAGCGATGAGGAATGGGAAGAGGAGGATGAGGCTTCTTCCAGGGAGTGCTTCTGGCGGCAGTACGCCATCTGCCTGAATGAGGAGCTGGAGGGACAAAATCCTTTGATCGGCCGGGCGGAGGAGCTGGAGCGGACCATGCAGATTCTCTGCCGCAAGGAGAAGAATAATCCCCTGCACATGGGGGAGCCGGGAGTGGGCAAGACTGCCATCACATACGGCCTGGCCAGGCTCCTGAATGAGGGACAGGTGCCAAAGCCTCTGGCGGGAGCGAAGATTTTCGCGCTGGATTTGGGCAGCCTCCTTGCGGGCACCCAGTACAGGGGCGATTTCGAGAAGCGCTTCAAGCGGGTCATGGACAGCATTGCAGACGAAGACAATCCGATCGTGTATATCGACGAAATCCACAACATCGTAGGCGCGGGGGCCGTGAACGGAGGCAGCTTTGACGTGTCCAACATGCTAAAGCCCTATCTGACCCAAGGGCGCATCCGGTTCATCGGCGCCACCACCTATGAGGAGTATAAAAAACATTTCGAGAAGAATAAAAGTCTGGTGAGGCGGTTCCAGAAAATGGACATCAAGGAGCCGGACAAGGCCGATGCCATCCGGATTCTGGAGGGGCTTAAGGACAATTACGAGGCGTTCCACGGGGTGCGCTACGAGGAGGGCGTGCTGGCATACGCAGTGGAGATGAGCGCAAAATATATCAACGAGAGGTTCCTGCCGGACAAGGCCATTGACCTGATAGACGAGGCCGGGGCATACCGCAGGCTCCATCCGCTCAGCCGGGAGGGCAAGGACGCCGCGGGCCGCGCTGAGGATGCGGTGGACAGCGCAGCCGACATCCGGGGTCTGGCGGCGGGCCGCGCTGAGGATGCGGCGGACAGCACAGCCGACGTCCGGGGTCTGGCGGCGGGTCGCGCTGAGGATGTCGCGGGCAGTGCCGTCGACGCCCGGGGTCTGGCGGCAGAGAGCGCGGATACGGCGCAGACCGTGGACAGACAACTGATTGACGAAATTCTGTCGAAGACCTGCCAGATTCCCAAACAGGTGGTGGAAAGCGACGAGACGGCCGCCCTGGCCACTTTGGAGCAGCGCCTGAGAGCCAGGGTGTTCGGCCAGGACGAAGCCATCGCCCAGGTGGTCAATGCGGTAAAGTTCTCCCGGGCAGGTCTTCTGGAAGAGGGAAAGCCTCTGGCCAGCCTGCTTTTCGCAGGCCCCACCGGCGTGGGCAAGACGGAGATCGCAAAGAGCCTGGCGGCAGAGCTGGGCATTCCGCTGATCCGTTTCGACATGAGCGAATATGAGGAGAAGCACGCGGTGGCCAAGCTCATCGGAGCGCCCGCAGGGTATGTGGGCTACGAGGAGGGCGGGCTGCTCACGGAGGAAATCCGCAAAAAGCCACACGCGGTTCTTCTGCTGGACGAGGTGGAAAAGGCCCATCCGGATATCTACAATATTCTGCTGCAGGTGTTCGACTATGCTACGCTGACGGACAATCAGGGCAGAAAAGCGGACTTCAGGAATGTAATCATTATCATGACCTCCAATGCCGGAGCCAGCCGGATAGGAAAGCATGGCATCGGCTTCCAGGGGCAGGACGTGGGAAGCGGCATCATTCTGGAGGAGGTAAAGCGGATCTTCCAGCCGGAATTCCGCAACCGCCTGAACCGGATCGTGGTATTCAAAGGGCTGGATGAATGGATGGCGGAACAGATCGTGGAGAAGAAGCTGGACGAACTTTCGGATATGCTTCTTCGAAAAAACGTGTATCTGTCCGCGGATGCCAGTGCAAAGGGGCTGGCAAAGGTAAAAGGCATCAGCGCGGAATATGGCGCCAGAGAGATAGAACGCGTGATTCAGGGCGAGATCAAGCCGTTATTGGTAGACGAGATCCTGTTCGGAGCCCTTAAGGAGGGCGGAGCCTGCTCTCTGACAGCAGAAGAGGGGAAATTCCGGCTGGAGATATGCTCCGGGGAGGCGGGGCAAGAGACCTGAAGCCTGCCGGAAAACTTTGACAGGTTCCGGAAAAGAGAACTGGGGACAGCAGGCGGATTTGACATAAAGGGAGATGACGTATATGCCGGTCTATCGGCTCAATAAGGGCGAGGTTACTTTTCCGAACCCTATGTATGCCCGCCGGGACGGACTTCTGGCGGTGGGCGGAGACTTAAGCGTGGAGCGGCTTTTGCTGGCCTATACCCACGGAATCTTTCCCTGGTACGACCCGGGGGAGGAAATCCTCTGGTGGTGTCCCAGAGAGCGTTTTCTGATTTTTCCCGGAGAGATACATATTTCCCGTTCCATGCGGAAATATTGGAAGAAACATAAGCTGCGGCTGGAACTGAACCGGGATTTTGCAGACACCATGCACCGGTGCCGCCTTAAGCGGGAATTTGGGGAGGGCACATGGATTTCAGACGAGATGGAGCAGGCTTATCTGCGCCTCCATCAGGCGGGATACGCAGTCAGCGTGGAGATCTTCGAGGACGGCGAACTTGCGGGCGGCTTCTACGGCGTGTCCATCGGAAGATGCTTTTTCGGGGAGAGCATGTTCTCGGAAAAGGAGAACGGCTCCAAGGCGGCGCTGATCGCCTTTGCGGGACTGCTGGAGCAGAGCGGTTTTCTGTTTATAGACTGCCAGTTCTACACGGAGCATCTGGAGAGCATGGGCGGACGGTATGTCCCCTGGGAGGAGTATGACCATATGCTGGAGGAGGGGACAGGGCGTTAAGGGAGCGCCACTAAAGTCTGCCAAATCACCTGGCTTGCCGGCGGAAAGTATTATGTTTCAGTAGTCGAAATTTACCGCTTGTGAGAATAGAAACAAATAAAAACCGAAACAAATAGAAACCGAAACAAACAGAAACAAATGGACAGATGATGTCAAGAGGAGAGTTCTATGAAGAAATCGGGAGGATTCGCGGCAAATCCACAGAGAGAGAAACATGCCCGCAGCGGGGGCTGCCGGATTCGCGATAGGATAACCATGAACAGGAAAGCGGGGTGCGCCAGATGAGATTGCGGAGCAGAATGGCAATATGGGGCGGAAAGCTTGCCTGCGCGCTGAGCCGGGGGCTGGGAAAGGGGAACGGATCCTCTCTTCCCGGGCGGGTGGCACGCAGGATCGACCCCCAGATCCTCTCGGTGATGAGCGGCATGGTTCGGGAAAAGATCATTGCCGTCACGGGGACCAACGGCAAGACCACCACCACCAGCCTTATGGCCCATGTGCTGAGGGAATCCGGAAAAAAGGTGGTCTGGAATCCTATGGGGGCCAACCTCATGGACGGCGCCGTCTCCTCTTTCGTGCTGGCGGCAAAGAAGAGCGGCCGGCTGGATGCGGACTATGCCTGCATTGAGGTGGACGAAATGGCTTCCGTGCGGGTATTCCCCCAGCTAAAGCCGGACTGCGTGCTGGTGACCAATATTTTTAGGGACCAGCTGGACCGCACCTGCGAGGTGGACATTACCTGCGGCCAGATTCAAAAGGCTATGGAGACCGTGCCGGAGGCAAAGCTAATCACAAACTGCGACGATATCTGCTCCTTTACGCTGGCCGCCGGATGCCGGAATCCGAAGCTGACCTTTGGCATAGGGGAAAGCATTGCGGACGACATGCCGGCGGGAACCGGGGAGAGCGTCTTCTGTCCCTCCTGCGGATGCCGTCTGGAATATGACTTCATCCACTACGGGCAGTTGGGCTCCTACCACTGCCCGGAGTGCGGCCTGAAGCGCCCTGAGCCTGACATGACCGTGACAGAGGTGGTGTTTGAGGGGGGAACCTATTCCTTTACCCTGGACGGCAGGAGGATAATCTCCGGCGCCCAGGCGCCCTACAATATTTACAATACCCTCAGCGTCTATACGGCTCTCCTGGCGGTGGACGGGCCAAGGGATGGATTCGAAGAGGCCATAAAGAAGTTCGACTATGGAAATAACAGAGAGTGCGCCTATCAGATTAACGGAGCCCGGGTGCAGCTTTACCTGACCAAGAATCCTGTGGGGTTCCAGCAGAAGATCTTTTTGATCCGCAGGGATCCGGAGCCCAAGGACATTGTCATCCAGATTAACGACACCGTCCTGGACGGAGAGGACGTGTCTTGGCTTTGGGATGTGGATTTTCATTATCTGCACGAGGCCTCGGTGGCGTCCATCGTCACGGTGGGAACCAGGGGAGCGGACATGCAGGTGCGCTTAAAGTATGAGGACATCGCCAGCCGTCTGGGCAGGGACGTGAAAGAGACCGTGGAGGAGCTCACCAAGCGGGGAAGCCGCAATCTCTATATTATCACCAATTACTCCGGCCTCTATCCCACGATCAAGATGCTGGAGGATATGCAGGCTGCGGATTCCATGGGAAAGGAGGGCAGGGATAGATGAAACTGACCATAGGACATCTTTATCCGGATCTGTTCAATCTCTACGGCGACAGCGGAAATGTGCAGTGCATGAAGAAGCGTCTTGAATGGCGGGGAATCGAAGCCCAGGTGCTGCCTTTGTGCGCCGGGGAGGATATCGACTTCGGAGAGCTGGACATTGTAGTCTGGGGAGGCGGCGCGGACAGGGGACAGGCTCTGGCCAGGGAATATCTGGAGCAGATCGGACCGGATTTCAAAAATTATGTGGAAGACGGAGGAGTAGTGCTCGCCGTGTGCGGGGCATTTCAGCTTCTGGGGAAATACTATAAGACAGGGGAGGGCGCGGAGGATATCATAAAGGGGCTCGGCATTCTGGATATCTATACGGAGCGCTGCGACGAGCGCCTGGTGGGGAACGTGGTCCTGGAGAGCGCTCTGGTTGAGACGCCGGTGGTAGGATTTGAGAATCATGCGGGACGCACCATCATCGGGGACGTGACGCCCTTTGGAAAGGTGCTGTACGGCCGGGGGAACACCGGGGACGGCGGCTACGAGGGCGTCGTCTACAAAAATGTCATCGGCACCTATCTCCACGGCCCCCTGCTGCCCAAGAATCCCCAAGTCTGCGACTGGTTCCTGGAGAGGGCCCTGAAGAACCGGTACGGCGAGGACGCGGTGCTGACGGAGCTCTCTGACGAGGCAGAGCTTCTGGCCAACCGGAACATGGTGGAGCGGCTGGGGAGTGAGAAGAGGTTCCAGGACAGTGACTGCGCGGACGGGATGTCCGGCAGGAAGAAGCTTTCGGAGGTGTGCAGATGAGAATTCAGGCAATAGAGACGGCCAGATTATATCTGAGAAGCTTTGAAAGAGAGGATGCCCGATTTGCCGTCGGTATCTGGAACGATCCTGAAATGGGAGAGTATCTGCCGGACGAGGCCATGGAGGAGATCGACGAGGCGTATCTAAAGGAGATAGAGAGATTGCCGGAAGATAAGGAGTGCTGCTATCTGATCTCCGAATTGAAAGACACCCATGAAAGGATAGGGACATGCAGCTTTATGGCAAGCGATGACGGTAAAACCTACGACATCGCATACTGCGTGCACAGGGATTACTGGAGAAAGGGATTTGCCACAGAGGCAGCCAAAGGGATGATAGACTATGCCGTCAGGCAGGGAGCCCGCAAGATTACCGTGAGAGTCAACAAGGAAAACGCGGGCTCCAACAGGGTGGTGAGAAAGCTCGGCTTTGAGGTGACAGGAGAGACCACCTATCAAAAGCGCGGCACGGAAAAAGTGTTTGCAGATTATCTGTATGAACTGCATGTATAAACTTTCGACTCTTGGGAAGAAATACACATAGGCCCCTCACCGGGGCAGACTTGACGCAACGCACAGTCCGCCCCAGCCCACCCGGCTGTTGGGGTATTCGTACTCGCCCCGCAGGGCCCTGGCCCCGGCCCGCAGATAGGCCTTTACCTTTTCTCCGTATAGGAACACATCGTTTCCCCGCACAATCCCCCATTCCATCAGCAGCGCACAGCTTCCCGCCACAATGGGCGTGGCAAAGGAAGTGCCCGTCATGGGCGTGTATCCCCCATAGATATCCGGGGCAATGACGCCTACGCCCGGCGCGGCCAGGTCCGGCTTGGCAAGCCCTGCCGCAACCACCCCTATGGTCCGGTTGGCGTCCGCGTAGCCCCTGCCGGAGAAGTCAGCATAGGCCTCATAGGTGCTGTCATAGGCCCCGATGGAGATCACTTTCGCCGCGGTGGAGGGAATGGTCAGGGTGACCTCGGGCGTGGAGCGGTAGAAGCCGGTGCCGGAAGCGCGCACTACGGCGGAGGGCAGGTAGAAGTAATACCGCCCGGTGACTACCTGCAGAGGCTCTATGCGGATGGTCCAGACGCCGCTGTTGATGTAATTGCGTCCCACGGGGAGCATTTCAAAGTAGATTTCTTCCGCCACCGCATAGGGCGCGGGATTCCCGAAATAGACCATAATTTCCGTCTGCTCCAGCCGCAGAGTGTATTTCCCGCCGCCGATCATGCTGGGAAGCTGGGTCTCCTGGCCGCCCGGGGAGAGCAGGAAGATGCGGTAGGTGTCGCAGTAGTTCTTCCAGAGCTGGACATTCAGAGTGCGCTCGTATTCCGCCACGGCCAGTTCCACTGTCGCAGGCCTTGCGATAGGGCCTATGCGGCTTTGGATCCCGTCTCCGCTGCCGTCCGTGCTGTTTGCGGAGCTTCCCTGCAGGAGGCTTCCGGCCAGATGCCCGGCGCTGTTCCCCTCGTTTCCCGCCCCCACGCAGATCACGGTGCGGCCTATTTCAGCCGCATTGTCCAGAAAGCGCTCGATCAGGGAACTTCCGTCATGGGCTCCGTAAGTATTGCCGAAGCTTAAGTTCACCACCAGGGGCATCTGCAGCGAGACGGACTTTTGGATGGCATAGGTTACGGCCCGCATGATTTCAGTGGTTCTGGGAAAGGAGGAGGCATCGGGCAGCCCCAACTTGACTACGAGTAGTTCGGCATCAGGAGCCACACCCTGGTAGGAAGCGCTGTTTCCGACGGCTATCCCCGCCACCGCCGTGCCGTGGCCGCTTGCGTCCACACTGGGCAGCAGCTCGAACTGTTCCTGGGGAGTGGAGGCCGCCAGGGCCTGGTTGATCTGCGCGGAATCGAACTCCACGCCCAGGCGGTAGCCCGCCGGAGGGCGGCGGACAGGGATGTTCTGGCCGCTGTCCCAACGAGCCGATTCAGCGTTGTTTTGGATGCCGGCGCGCGCCCTGGCCTCGCGGGGGGCATTGCCTTGCAGGCCACTGCTTTCGTCAGCCCCGCCATAGGCCTCCGGCGTTGTAAATTCGTCAGCCCTGTCAGGGGGTCCGAAGCTTGCAGTTTCCTCTGCCGGGGCATCCGGCCGCAGCGTCTGGTCCCAGAGGAACCGGATTCTGGTACTGCCGTCCGGATTGCGAAATTCCGGCAGTCTGTAGTCGATGCCGCTGTCCAGGACTGCCACCAGCACCCCTGTCCCGGAAAGATTCGGATCCCGCAGGGCCACCTGGGGGATGCAGGAATTGTCCTTTGGCATTTCAGCCTCATAGAAATACCGCTTGGGCTTTTCCACATACTCGATCTGTTCCAGCTCCACCATACGGTCCACCAGACTTTCCGGCACCGTCAGCACCGCGTATCCGGCGATCAGGTACTCCACCCGAATCCCCAGCGTTTCCAGAACATCCAGACTGCCGTGGTACTTCACGATCAGCTCCCATGTGCGGTTGTCCGTGTCAAAGCCCGTGTTCAGATCCTCTGTCCGCACCCTGGTCTCCTCCGGGGTCAGCAAAGCCAGCTGCAGCAGATCCTCCAGTTTCTGATTCATAGATATCCTCCTCGTCCCGGAAATAATTTCCACAAAAAGTCCTTGTGAATGACCCGATGCAAGTCCGGGAGAATGCCCACGGGCATTCCGTTTATACCTAACCTATGAGGACGGAGACCGTTTCAGAACTGTTTTGCAAGACTTACATGGCTGCCCGCAGAGTTCAGAATTTCCCCAAAATTTCGCCCAAGATTCGCGGTTGCGAAAGCCCGCGGAATCGCTTATAATAAATGCATTGGAAACAGAGTAGAAAAGCGGGGAGGAATGCGGGATGGGGATGTATCTGAATCCGGGAAACAGCGGCTTTGAAACCATCAGAAACAGTCGCTATGTGGATAAGTCGGGCTTGGTGGGCCTGATCAATGAGACAATAGATACAACCCGGAAGCTGACCTGTATCAGCCGGCCCCGCCGCTTCGGAAAAACCTTTGCGGCCAAGATGCTGTGCGCCTATTATGACAGAACCTGCGATTCTTCGGGATTATTTGATGACCTTGAAATAGCCCTGAATGAAAGAACCCATGAAAGCTATAGACGGCATTTGAACCGGTACGATGTCATTTACCTGGATATGACCAATGTCATGGGGGAAGCCGGCGCCCAGGGGTTGGTTCCCTTTATCAGGCGGAGACTGACCGAAGAGCTTCAGGAAGAGTATCCGCGGATTAAGGCGGACGAATCCTTGTCGGCAACGCTGCTTTCGGCAGTTGCTTTGACAGGGCGTAAATTTATCATGATCATCGATGAATGGGATGCGCCGATTCGGGAGCTGCCGGAGGTGCAAAAAGCATATCTTCACTTTCTGCGCACTTTGTTTAAAGGAAGCGGTACTACGGACCGGATTTTTGCGGCAGCCTATATGACGGGAATCCTGCCTGTCAAAAAGGACGGCTCTCAGTCGGCGATTTCGGATTTCCAGGAGTTTTCCGTTATCTCTCCCATGGAATATGCTCAGTATGTGGGTTTTACAGAGAATGAGGTAAAGAAGCTCTGCGCAGAGTATGGCAGGGACTTCCCTATGATGAAGCAGTGGTATGACGGATATGTGCTGGAGGGCGTAAGTTCCGTCTACAATCCAAGTTCCGTGATGAAAGCTGTCCGCAGCAACCGGTTCTGTTCCTACTGGACAGAGACCTCCGCATCGAAAAGCCTGATGGAATACATCAGCCTGGACTTTGACGGCATGTCCAAAACAGTGGCGGAGCTTCTGGGCGGCATCGCCGTCCCGGTGGACACCAATGGCTTTGCCAACGACTTGGTGACTTTCCGGGATCGGGATGACGTGCTGACGCTTCTGATTCACCTGGGGTATCTCTCCTATGACAGAGAGACAGGGTGTGCCCGTATTCCCAATGAGGAGATTCGGCTGGAGTTTGCCAGGACGGTTCGACAGGTGAATCGGGATGAGACCATCAGACGAGTTCGGGAGAGCGATCAGCTGATCCTTGATACCATACAGGGGAACCGGGAGGCGGTGGCAGCCCAGATCGAAAAGATACACAGAGAGGAAACAGCTCCCCTGTTTTACCATAACGAGCAGTCCCTGCGCAGCGTCATCAAGCTGGCATATTTTAGCTATAAGGATCAATATATAAAATTCGAGGAGCTGCCGGCAGGAGACGGGTATGCGGATATCGTGTATCTGCCTAAAAAAATGTCACCGTTTCCGGCACTGGTGATTGAACTAAAATGGAACCAGTCCGCCCAGGGCGCCATTGACCAGATCAAGGATAAGAGATATCCGGAAGCGCTCTCGTCATACGGCGGAGATATTTTGCTGGTAGGCATTGCTTATGACAGGGATGCAAAAGGCGATGCGCACAGGCACTTTTGTGTGATTGAGAGAGTGGAGCGCGGTCTCGCCAGCACCGTGTAAACCGCGAAATGCCCACGCCAATCGGAAATCTTGTATTCTATTCTCCGGCCCCGCCCCGGATTTTTCCGGGGGAGGGGCCGTCTGTACTGTTCAAAATTTTGTACTCCCATAAGCTGCATATTCAGGCAAAAAAATGCTATTGCCAGAATCGGAGCCTCCACGGTAAAATAAGAGAAACTATCCGGAGGGGAGGCGGCACGAATGATATCGATATCGGATCTGAAAAAGAGGATGGAGCGGGTAAACGACTATTGGATTGAGCAGAATCCGGAGCCGGGCGACTGCGCGTGGGAGAGGGCGGCATACTTCCTGGGGAATACCGTGGCCATAGAGGTGCTGGGGAAACCCCGGTACCTGGAATACGCGGCAAAGTGGGCCCGGGCAAACGACTGGAATTTCTATGACAATGCTGGCCACCAAACCACAAATGCGGACAATCTAATCTGCGGGGAAACCTATCTGGATCTTATGAATGAATATGGCATTCCGGGAAAAATGGAGCATATCAGGACTACAATGGAATGGACGGCTCGTGACACTCACAATGACTATTGGTGGTGGGTGGACACCATGTACATGGCGCTGAACTTCTATAACCGGATGGGCCTGCTCCTAAATGATCACAGGCTCATAGACAAGGCGTATCGACTGTACCTAAACGCCAAGGAAGAGCGGCGTCTGTACGACAGGGAGGAAAGGCTGTGGTTTCGGGATGAAAACTTTCTGCCGGAGGTCGCAAGGACAGCCGGCGGAAGAAAGGTGTTCTGGGCCAGGGGAAACGGATGGGTGTTCGCTGGGCTGGCGAGGACGCTGCGCACGCTTCCTGCGGAGCAGAAATACTATAATGAATACAAAAGCGTCTTTGTTTCGATGGCGGATGCCCTGGAAAAATGCCAGTGTGAGGATGGCTTCTGGCGTACCAGCCTCTTAGAGCCGCAGGAATATCCCATGCCGGAGACATCGGGAACGGTGCTGACAGTGCTGGGGATGCTCATGGGGGTCCGGCTGGGGATATTGCCGGAAAGGTACATGGAGTGCGCCCTGCGGGGGTTCGATGCGTTGAACAGGGAAGCGGTGGAAGAGTCCGGCAGGATCGGCTGGGTGCAGGTAGTGGCGCTAAAACCGGGACCGGTGAAAAAGGAGGCTTCCAACGACTATGCGGTAGGGACTTATCTGTTGGTGTGCAGAGAGCTGATCGCCTGTTTATGCCAATAGAAAGCTCCCGGCACTTTTTACAGGGAAGAGAGCATGAGAATTAAGAAGTACAAATATTTAATCCGCCTGATCGTCAGTATCCTGCTGGCCCTGACCATTGCTATTGTGACGGTGTTTTCTTTTTTCTGGACACATTCCTATGAGGAAATCAGAAAAGGGAACGAGGTC
Organism: Lachnospiraceae bacterium; assembly: GCA_022799755.1. Classification (GTDB taxonomy): domain Bacteria; phylum Bacillota; class Clostridia; order Lachnospirales; family Lachnospiraceae; genus Acetatifactor. Next base: position 8,890 of record JAAWOU010000050.1, on the reverse strand, counting down.
TATTACAATAAGCTTGCGGATTCCTTTATGAGGGATTTTACCAGGGAAATAGACAATTTGAGGAAACATGCGGCAGCCATGAGCGTGGACAGCAGGAGTGAGAAAAGCGCGTTCTGGATGGGGGCGGAAAGCTATCGGGAGAATGCCTACTGGTATCTGGAGGCGGTGGGTGAAATGAAGAACAAATATTCCGCCCACAATGCCGGCCAATGCGGAATCTATTATTATGAGACGGACAGTATTATTACCGAGATCTCCAAGCAGACTCTGGAGGAGTTCATAAAGAATTCATTACAGGTGACCGGTGACGATGCGGATACCGTTCGGGCCTGGTTCTCCCAGGACAATTATCAGTTTTTGAAATTAATCTACAGTACCACCAATGCAGGGGAGCGGACCCAGGGGAAATTCCTGGTGGGATATTGTACCGTTATGGGAAAGAACAGAGACAGGGTCTTGATCTTTTACCTGATTGGCCCGGAGGATCTGAAAGATATGCTGAATCTGTCCTATGGGGCGGAGGGGGTCTGGCTTTACGTCACGGACAGGGGCGGCAGCCGAGTCTATCTGGCGGATAATCCCACGGGAGGGGAAGTGCAGAATGTCTTTCCCCTGGAGACGGAGGAAAGGAAAGTCTTCGGAACAAGACAGAAAGTACTCTATCAAAAGGACAGCACCTCTCTCCCCCTGTCATTTGCAGTCTATCTCACGGATGAGTCTCTCCAGAATAACATCGTGGAGTTCTATCATGACATGAAGAAGCTGATCTTTATCATGATATTTCTGGTGCTGGGTATCTGCGTGGTGGCTTTGTACGCGGAATATAAGCCCATGTACCATATACTGGCCCAGCTCGAGGAGGACGATGCGGACGAATTCACCATGATACAGAGCGCCCTGAATAACAGACGCGCCATGATACAGGAGCAGGAGCTTCTGATCACGGATCTGCTGATCAAGCATCTGATCTATGGGGTGCCGGTGGAGAAAGAGAGGCTGGATACGCTTGGCGTGAAAGGATCCGGAGGTTTTTACTGCGCCTATGTGCTGGCGGGGCATATTCTGCTGACAGGAGAGGTGGAGGAGCTTATAGGGCAGCTGGAGGAGCAGTATCAGGTGCGGCTGTTTGTCATCGACATCCAGGAGGAGAACAGCAATGTACTGATTGCGTTCCTGGAGAATTGCGAAACGAAAGGCCTGGAGCTGTGGCTGCAGGACTGGGTGCATGGCCGCTGCGGGGAGAGCTGTAAATTGTATCCCGGCAGGGTGGTGGATCAGCCAAACCATATCCGCTCCAGCTTTCTCCACTGTTATGAAAAAAGGAATGAGTACGAAGCCGCCCAAAAGGCCATGAAAGCCGAGCAGGAAGCCCTGCAGAGGAAAGAAGTGCGGCAGAAGAAAATGAATGAGGAGATTCTGGCATATTTAGAAATTCACTACCGGGATGTGGACTTAAGCCAGACCCAGGTGGCGGACGTTTTCCGGATATCCAGCTATACCTTAAGCAGAATGTTCAAGAACCAGGTCGGGGTGGGCTTTACGGAATATGTGAATTTCAAGCGCCTGGAATACGCCAAGGAGCTTTTGCTGACCACGAACCATTCCGTCCATGAGATAGCCTTTCTGGCGGGATATGCCAACGACAATTATTTTTCCAGGATATTCAAGGCCAATGTGGGGATGCCGCCCACTGCGTTCCGGGAGAAGTAGAAATCGCTACAGAGCAGGCGGAAGAAATGGAACAGTCCTGTGATGCAAGAACTGCATTGCAGGGCTGTTTTTATTGTGCTTTTCTGCGCAGTTCGCACAGGTTCATTATTTTGCATTCGGAAAAAGAGGTAAAAGAGCAAAATAGTCTTCTTGAAAACAGTCATTTTTTATAATAAATTGAGTTTACAAAATAGAAGAGACACAAAATCAACAGAGAGAAAAAGCTGAGAAAAGGAATGGAGCAGGATATGAAGAAAAAAGAGAAACGGGCTGGGAGACAGGCCTTTGGACTGAAGCTGAGTACCCGGATATGGAGGCACAGGGAATACTATCTGTTTTTGCTGCCGGCGGTGGTGTATGTGGCTATATTCTGTTATGCGCCCATGTACGGCCTGCAGATCGCCTTTAAGGACTACAAGGTCTCGCTGGGAGTTTCGGGCAGTCCCTGGGTGGGAATGCGGAATTTCACGGACTTTTTCCGGGGATACTATTTCCGGAATCTGATCCGGAATACGTTAGTTTTGTCCCTGTATTCCCTGATTGTGGGATTTCCCGTGCCGATTTTCGTGGCGCTGATATTGAATGAGCTGAAGCCTAAATTCAAAAAGGTGACCCAGACCGTGCTGTATGCGCCGCACTTTATTTCTACCGTTGTCATTATCGGTATGATCACCATTTTCTTCTCGCCCTCCATGGGAGTGGTCAATACACTGCTGAATGGCCTTGGAATGGACAGCATTTACTTTATGGGGAATCCTAAATATTTCCGACATCTGTACGTATGGTCCGGCGTCTGGCAGGGGATGGGGTGGGGAGCCATCATCTATCTGGCGGCTCTGGCCGGGGTGGACCCGGGACTGCATGAGGCGGCGGCCATTGACGGCGCCTCCAGGATGAAGAGGATATTCCACATAAATATTCCTTGCATTATGCCCACTATCATTATCATGCTGATTCTCCAGGTGGGGCGGATAGCCTCGGTGGGGTATGAAAAGGTGTATCTGATGCAGAATGAACTGAACATGGAGGTGGCGGAAGTCATATCCACCTATGTGTACAAAAGGGGCCTGATCAACAACAATTACAGCTTTTCCACGGCGGTGGGCCTGTTCAACAATGTGGTGAACGTGATTCTGGTATTGATTGCCAATCAGATTTCCAAAAAGTGTAGCGACACCAGCCTGTTTTAAGAAAGCCGGGCAGTGCAGGGGGGAGAATAATGAAGAGAAAGAGAATTTCCTTATTTGATGTGCTGACGCATATGCTGGGTGCAGTGCTATTGGCTATGGTATTGTATCCCCTGATTCTGATCGTATCCTGCTCCGTCAGTGATCCGCAGCTGGTGGCCACGGGGCAGGTGCTGCTGTTCCCCAAAGGCATTACCTTTGACGGGTACAGACAGATCCTGAAGAATAAAGACATTCTTATAGGCTATGGAAATACGATTTTTTACACGGTTGTGGGAACCCTGATCAATCTGGCGGTTACGGTGCCGGCAGGCTATGCGCTGACCAAGAGAACCTTACCGGGAGGAAAGATATTCATGGCGTTTTTCATGTTTATCATGTATTTCTCCGGGGGGCTGATTCCTAGTTTTCTGGTGGTAAAGGGGCTGGGGCTTTACAACACCAGATGGGTGCTTCTGATTCTGGGCGCCTACAATACATACAACTGTATTATCTGCCGGACCTTTTTTGACGCCATGCCAAGAGAGCTGGAGGAGGCCGCTGTAATAGACGGCTGTTCCGTGATGGGGACTTTCTTTCGGGTGGTGCTGCCATTGTCGAAAGCCCTGATGGGTGTCATGGTCCTGTACTTTGCGGTGGGGCACTGGAACGCCTATTTCGATGCGTTGATTTATATCAAGGACGATGGGATGCAGCCTCTGCAGGTCTTCTTAAGAAGAATCCTGATTCTGGCCCAGCAGCAGGCCAACATGGAAGAGGCGGCGGAATATGCCCAGTCTCTGGCAAATTTAGAGGCGCTGATCCGCTATGCGGTGATCGTGGTTTCTTCTTTGCCGCTCCTGATCGCGTATCCTTTTTTACAGAAATATTTTGATCAAGGTGTGATGATCGGTTCGGTAAAGGGATAATAAAAGTTTCATAAAAGGGCCACCATATGTGGCAGAAAGGATGGTATTATGAAAAAGAAAATGGTAGCAGTCATTTTAGCGGCGGCTATGGCGGTGTCGCTGTGTGCCTGCGGCGGGAAACCTGTACAGGAGAGCGCAGGGGCTGAATCCGGGAGAAGCCAGAAAGAAAGCAGTCAGGAGAAGAACAGTGAGGAAAGCAGCGGCCAGGAGAGCAGCGGCGGGGAAAGCAGTGAAGCACCCGGGGAAAGGACAGCGGAGTCCGCGGCCACATATCCGATAGTGGAGACGCCGATTACGGTGAAAGGCCTGGTGGTGGGCAGGGATACTTCCGTGAGGAGCGATCGTCTGGTGTGGAATGCGGTGTCTGAGATTACTGGAATCAATATTCAATGGGAATGCATTGATGCCGATGCACTGGCCACCTACCTGGCAGGAGGGGAGTGGCCGGACTTCATCCACTACAGTCTGGACTCGGCCATGATCAATGACTACGGTGTAGTCGGAGGAAGATTTGTAAATTACCTGGATTATCTGGAGTATATGCCGAATTTGGTACAGACCTTTGAAGACTATCCGCTGGTAAGGGGCGCGGTGACACAGATTAACGGCGAGATCTACAGTTTGCCCGGGGTAGAGGTATCCGCCACCACATCTTCGGCGAGACCTTATGTGAGAACGGATGTGTTGGAGGATGCGGGACTGAGCCTTGACAAGATTAAGACCGTGGACGACTTTTATGATGCACTGGTCACTTTGAAAGAAAAGAACGGAGAACCCGGTTTTATTCCTTTCCTGGAAAATGACGAGTCTTACTGGGGCCCTATGCTCTTTGCAGCCTTTGGTACACTTACCAACATGAACTTTGACGATGACGGAAACGGCAAGGTGATCTTTAACCGTACTTCGGAGCAGATGAAGCAGTATTGCCTGTACATGAACAAGCTGTATGCAGAGGGACTGATCCATCAGGAGTATCTGACCTTAGACGGAGCAGTAAGATTTGACCGTGCCCAGTCGGGCAAGGTGGCATTCATCGGAGGCGGGGAGGGAAATTCCCTGCAGGCAGCAGATTTCGCAGATGAAGAGTTTCATCTGGACTGTATGGCGCCTTTGACCTCTGAGTTTGACGACACCCAGGAAATCCTGGGGAAGTCCATTTATTTTGCAAACGGCGGCTTCTTTATGAACGCCGAGAGCAATTACATTGTAGAAATGTGCAAAATGTTTGACATTATGTATGCCACGGAGGAAGTGGTAGAAGGAAGCGGCCTGCTGGGACAGTCTTTCTGCTACGGAATCCTGGGTAAGGACTGGGACTACGGCCCGGAGGGGTCAGGTGTGTATGTATTCCACTGTCCCGAGAAATATGACGGCGCATTTACCACTTATCAGTATTCAGAGGTAATATGGGACGGGGCAGGACGTCAGGACGCATTGGCAGGTCTGGTGACGGAGACCGTGGGCAACAGCCGAGCAAGGCAGCTGGGATTCGTGAATAATGTAATCCCTTATCAGTCAGATCTGTATTTTGCGGTAAGTCTGTTAAAGTTTACGGATGAGGAACAACGGGTTCTGGACAACAAGTTGGCGGACATCACCACCTATTACAAGGAGATGGAGGGCAAATTTATCACAGGCGTCACGGACATAGAGAGCAGCTGGGACGAGTACTGCAGCACCCTGGAAAAGATGGGTGTTCAGGATGTGATCGATGTGTATCAGGCATCCTACGACAGGTGGAATGCGCAATAGCGCCATATAAAGACTGACTGTGACAGCGGGCGGGCGTTTTCGTCCGCTGTCATTTTCATTTAGAGATAGCCGGTGAGCGGAGGGACTGAGAAAGCGGAGAAATGCCGCAGGGAGAGAGTAGCTGAGGCAGAAATCTGAGAGAAGTCAGTATTTCCTCCTGCAATTACAGGAGGAAATCTTGCGGTTTGAGGTCAATCGTGTTATAGTTTCCAAATACGAACGCACTGCGTTCGCAATTAACCTGGACGCACTATCGCCTCCTGCTGTCGGTGGAAAATGAGCAGGCAAGACAGTGGTATATGGACGAGGCTATTGCCTCCGCATGGTCGAGCCGTCAACTGGAGCGGCAAATTAAAGAGTATGAGCCTAGCCCAAATTTCATGTGTAATCATCTGCCTGTTTTTTGCGTGGAAGTTCACGGCAGCTATTGTGTGCTTCAGTGTACAGAATGAAGTTTCGATGCCCCATCTGAGACGGTATATTTCCTTGATTTCTTCCACATGAAATTCATTTTCAGGAAGGTTTGTTATGAGGTTTTCATAGGTACCGTTCCCAATGGGAAACCGCAGGACCCGCAGGGATATCTCGTATTCTCCATACCCTTGTGCCGGGAAATAGTCAAAAGATACTTTCTGGCAGATGTTGCGGTACTGGCTAGCCAGTTCAGGATGCAGATATTTCTTTTTTGAATGGCTCCTTGTAAGGTACCTTGTCACCTTGACGTCAAAGGCCTCCTGCTTGGGAGTGTCGCAGCCAAGAAGGCGCTTCATCTTTGTATCGGTTGCCCGGATGACAAAAAAGGCGCGGTTCTCAATGGCATGTGCAAAGACATTGTACGCATGGAACCCCCTATCGGCAATGAATACAGGGACAGTTCCACCGCAGGGGGTATGCCTGTCAATCAGCTGGTATAATGCGGCAAACTCATTTCTTTTCCGCATAGGCTGGACGACTGCATCGACATAAACCTTGTTCATCAGATCATACAAGGGAACGAGATACATCTGGTTATAGCCTTTCTGGGAGCGCCCGCTGGGGTCATAATAGCTTTCGGTGTCCTTGGGATTTCTTGTAAAGGTAAAGCCTGAGCCATCACATGCGAGAAGCTGGTATCTGCCTTTTAGCAGGATTTTCGGTTTGAAATGGCTGTTGAAGCTGTAAAAAAGTTTCTGGAAGACGTCATCTGAAAGCTTGGCGCGCTGCTGGTAGAATGCAGAAAGCGACGGCGCTGCGGCATCGAAGTGAAAAATTTGTCTTGATAGAATTCCATATTAGGCATATAATAGTAATATAAACAACTGCAAAACAACTACTATATGAAGTGGAATGGAGGAATATTATGGCAGAACAGGTATTGATTCAGTTTCGTGCAGATAAAGCATTAAAACAGGAAGTGACAGAAATTTACGAATCTCTTGGGATGGATTTACCCACGGCATTGCGTATGTTTATGAATAAAAGTAAAATGGTCAAGGGTGTTCCGTTTGATGTAAGGCTACCGGAAAATACGATTACAAGAGCTGAGGCAATGAGAGCTTTTGAGGATCTGCGGGCGCAAGCAAGTGCTCTTCCGGAGATGACATTGGAAGAAATCAATGCAGAAATATCGGCGGCAAGAGCAGAAAGAAAAAAGAGGTAACAGCATGACATATTATGCGGTAATAGACACAAATGTATTTATATCTGCGCTTCTTTCAAAAAATAGTGATTCCGCAACGGTAAAAGTGTTGCGGGCAATTATTGATGGTAGGATTGTACCATTGTATCATAATGAGATTTTGGCGGAGTATGATGAGGTACTTCATAGAGGGAAGTTTCATTTTAAAGAAAAGTCTATACAGATGGTATTAAGGGCGGTTAAGGAGTTTGGTGTGGAGGTTTTTCCGCAGCCTACGGGAGAAATCCTTGTTGATATGGATGATTTGATATTTTATGAGGTAGCTATGGAAAAGAGGGATGATGATGCGTATTTAGTAACGGGGAATCAGAAACATTATCCGATTAGGGATTTTATTGTTACAGCGGCGGAGATGATGGAAATTATACAAGAAAGGGAAGTTACAGATGGATAAGCAGCAGTTTAACATGAACATACAAGAAGCCCTTTCCGTTTCGCCCAATACTCACGCTTGGTAACTCGGTTCTTGCTCCCGTTCAGCAAGTCAATCTGATAGAGGTTTTCCCGGTGGCACATCTCCATGACTTCTGCTTTGAAATATTCCATAGATGTAGGGCAATAGCGGCACTTCCTCAATCCGCAAAGAATTGATTACGATATGCACATGAATGTTGCCGCTGTGGTTATGCCCGTCCGGGTGGGTGCATTCAAGGGCTTGGTGTCCGGGAAAATGCGTCGTGCAAAATTCCTCGCCAAACGCTTGCGCCCGGTCTACGGTCAAGCCGTTGTCTGGTGCGTCACGGGGGTCAAAGGAAATCACGCATAGAAATTTTCTCCTTTCTCCCACATGGGGCGGTGCATGGTTTACGATTAAGTTATGCTGCAAAAGAATACAACGCTTTAGGCTGTACCCTTTTGCAGACCAGGCAACATGAAATTATTTTTTTCGGTTTATACAGTGGAGCAAAAAAGCAATAGAATTACACATTAAGCCAAATGCCAACAATACTTTACTCTCGCCTTGCTGGAAAATGCAAACAGAAATACAGATAAGTCCTATTGTTGACAATATGATTCCGATAATAGCCACAATTCGTTTTGAACGCAAATATAGTCACCTCACTTCCTTTTGTTCTCATAAGCTAAATAATAAGCGAGAAGGAATACCCCTGCCAAAAATTCGCCAATAGATAACCCTAACATAACACCTGAAAGAAAATCTTGAACATCTGTGCCTCCGAAAATCTGTGAAAGTGCTAGCATAACGCCGCCCATGACAAGTAAAAAATATCCTATAATCAATTTTTTTTTGCTTTCAAGTTTTGAATTTCTTTTAGCATTTCCACAATCTGTTCATTATCATAAGTATGTATACTTTTTTCATCTTCTTCGCCATTCATCAACTCTGCAAGTGTAATGTTTAGTTCTTCACACAATAACTCAATTACAGAGTAGTCGGGCATACATTTTCCTGTTTCCCACTTTGAAATTGTTTTATTTGAAACACCGATTTTTTCTGCTAACTGTTCTTGTGTTAAGTTTTTTTCTTTCCGCTTTTGAGTGATAAATTTACCTACAATAAGTTGATTCATTTTCTATACCTCCAAAATATTTTAGGTAGTGTCAAAAACTACCCTGTTTTTTGTATCTAAAACTAATAGAAACCTTGATTTTAAGGGAAATCTGCAATAAAAAGAGCATTGACCTCCCTTTTT
>JAAWOU010000049.1 GCA_022799755.1 Lachnospiraceae bacterium | reverse complement strand
AAATCAGCATCAGGAATTTCTGTTCCAATAGAATTTAAGGCAGAGGCAAAAAAAGTTGGATATGGTCTGGCTGATCGTATCTGGATAAAAAAGTTTGTGATTTGCCACTCTGCAATTCAAACAGCACAAATGAAGTTTTCCTATCGACACCCTTTATTCATTGGAAAAATGATGACTAAGGCAACAAAAAGAGTCATCGAAGTAGAAAAAAGTGAGGATTTGCTTATATAAGGACGGCAAAAAAGTTCTCCAAAACAAGGCGTCTTCAAAAATGGAGTCCATTAGGGCCCCGTTTCTGCCTTTTCAAGTGGAAACTCGAATTGTAAAATCGAATCGGATTTGTCAAATTTCCGGGGGAAGACTATATGCGTATCTTCCGGAGCGGCCTGCAACGGACCGCTCTACGGATTGCAGTTCTTGCAGGGGTCATAGCCCATGGAAATGACGTCCTCCCGGCTGCCCGTGTATTCCTGCTTGTTTTTGTCTTTCATTTGCTTTACGCTGCCGCAGGCGGGGTAATGGAACTTGTGTGTGTTCGTATTCAGGATATAGGAAGTTCCCTGAGGGACATCGGCCGGAGGGTCCTGCGGGGCAGGAGGCTGGGACGACTCCGGCGACGACACGGCGGAGTCATCGAAATCTACGGTCTGTCCGGCGCCGGGATCCTCCGCGGAATCGGAGGATGGGACATCCGGCATTGCCGCTGTCCCGGACGTGGGTGTCTGCGTGTTTGGGTCGAGGGCGCTTTCGCCGGTGGCGTAATCGATTGCGATGCCGGGCTGTACATTGTAGACATACACACAGAATGAGACAGCTTCGCCCCTGTCCTCCACTGACTTGGCCTCCATCAGTACCCCGGAAGCCAGCAGATTGTCGCCCAGGAAAATGGGAGTTACCCGGTAGAGGACATGGTTCCCGGTCTGTGTCACATAGTCTGCCACCGTGTTCTCAAAGGGCAGCATTCCCTGGACATTCAGGTACCGGGTACCGGTGATGAGATTCTTCTCATTGGCATTCTCGCCGGACAGAAGATATCCGATCAGATGGCATCTGTTATACAGATAATTTCCGTCTATGATTTCGTTATATTTGATCGTATGCCATCCGGTGGGCCGGACATTTCCGATTTGGCCGCGCTCTTTTGTGGGCATCAGGTCGAGGCCGACGCAGGCATAGGCTGCGCCGCATCTACCCAGTTCATCCAGTTCGCTGTAAGATTCAAAGGACTGTGTCGTCAGGTCTTCCTCCGAAAAATAAGGGACATTGTCGTTTACCACCGCATAAGGCTGTCCGGAATAGGGTTCTATCTCCGGCTGTGACGGATGGGCGGTCTCTTCTGAAGGCTCCGGATTTCGGACAGCCTCTTCTGAAGCCTCCGAGCCTTGGACAGCCTCTTCCGAAGCCTCCGGGCCCCGTGCGGTCTCGGCCGGCGGAGCGAAAGTCTGACTTACCGAAGCGGTATCCGCCGGATTCGACTCCGGCAGGTGGGTATTGGCACAGGAGCATAACAGCAAAGCGGCAACGGCAATCAGTCCTGTTTTTATCTTTTTCATCCTATGTGTCTCCTATTTCTTTTTCTTTTGAAATCCGTTTCCGTGTTCAGGTCTTAGGAATTCGCTTTTCGGGAAAAGACTTCCACGGTTTTTCTTCCTTATTTTAACAGAGAGAAACGCCGTTATCCAGTCCGAGAGAGATATTTTTTTCGAAAAGCATTGAAAAAGAACAAATGTTCTGATAAAATAGGGTAAACAAAACGGATATTGCAGAGTCTTAAAAGCTGGAAAGGAGGTGCCGGCGGATGTCGGGTGAGAAGAGTCATATCTATGCTGCGATTGACCTGAAATCTTTCTATGCTTCCGTGGAATGTATAGAGAGGGGCCTGGATCCTATGGATACGAATCTGGTGGTGGCAGACAGCAGCCGCACGGAGAAGACCATCTGTCTGGCGGTCTCTCCCTCCTTGAAAGCGTACGGCATCCCCGGGAGACCCAGGCTGTTTGAGGTGGTACAGAAAGTCAGGGAGGAGAATGCCCGCCGTCTGCACAGAGCGCCGGGGAGAAAATTTACCGGCAGCTCCTGTCATGAGGCGCAGCTTCTGGCTTCGCCACAGCTTTCGGCGGATTACATCACGGCCCCGCCCCGGATGGCTCTGTATGTGGAATACAGCACAAAAATTTATGATATTTATCTAAGGCATGTGGCGCCGGAGGATATCCATGTCTACTCCATCGATGAGGTGTTTCTGGACGTGACCCAGTATCTGGAGGCCAGTCACCTTACGGCCAGGGAATTTACGGAAAGGATAGTACAGGAAGTCCTGCAGGATACGGGAATAGTTGCCACGGCGGGCATCGGCACGAATCTATACCTGAGCAAGATTGCCATGGATATCGTGGCAAAGCATGCGGAGCCGAATCAGGACGGCGTGCGCATCGCGCAGCTGGACGAGATGGAATACCGGAGGCTGCTGTGGGACCATCGGCCGCTGACGGATTTCTGGAGAGTGGGCAGGGGGTATGCGAAGAAGCTGGAAGAGAACGGCCTCTACACTATGGGGGATATCGCCAGATGTTCTCTGGGCGGGCCGGCGGATTATCACAATGAGGAGCTGCTCTACGGGCTGTTCGGAGTCAATGCGGAGCTGCTTATAGACCATGCGTGGGGGTATGAACCCTGTACCATTGCGGATGTGAAAGCATATAAGCCTGAGGGGAGCAGCATGGGAGCGGGCCAGGTGCTGCACAGCCCTTACGATTTCGAAAAGGCAAAGCTGATTGTGCGGGAGATGACGGATCTCCTGGCGCTGGATCTGGTGGCCAAGGGGCTGGTGACGGATCAGATGATGCTGACCATAGGATATGATGTGGAAAGTCTGACGGATCCCGAGATACGCAAATGCTACAAGGGCCCTGTCACCACGGACCGGTACGGAAGAAAGGTTCCGAAACACGCTCACGGCACGGAGCACATAGGGCGGTGGACTTCCTCTGCCAGATTGATTATGGATGCGGTGATGAAACTTTATGACAGAGTTATAGACAAAAATTTGCTGGTGAGGAGAGTCACCGTGGTGGCCGGCAGGGTGAAGAACGAGCGAGACGCGTCGGAACGGGAAGTCTATGAGCAGCTGGACATCTTCACGGACTACGAAGCGCTGGAGCGGCAGCGGGAAGAGGAGGAGGCCGCCCTGGATCGGGAGAGGAAGATGCAGGAGGCGGTCATTGCCATTAAAAAGAAGTTTGGGAAAAATGCCATTCTGAAAGGGATGAACCTGGAGGAAGGAGCCACCACCGTATCCCGCAATGGACAGATCGGCGGACATAAGGCGTAAGCGCCGCGGGGAGGGGACGGGAGTTCGGGAGCAGGGAGCGGAAATGCCATGGTACCGGGAATTGGGGAGTAAAGGGCGGAAATGCCATGATACTGGGAATTGGGAAGTTAAAGGGCGGAAATGTCATGACACCGGGAATCGAGAAGCAGAGGGCGGCAAAGCGATGCGGCGCCGGGAATAACGGTGGAGGAGATATGGGGAGATAGGGCAGGAACAGCGAAAGCGAGGTGGGACGGAATGGGAGCAGGTATTACAAGGGCAGATGGAATGTCAGCAGATAAAATGCCGGCAGGCATAAAAGAAAACGGGGCGCCGACAGGAGGAGCAGCGGCCGGCGCGAAGCTGTCTGGTGAGGAGACAGCCGGCGCGGAAATAGCCGCAGCGGAGCCGAATGTGGTGTGGGACAGCAGGGGACGCTATGACGATATCATCCGTCTGCCGCATCCTGTTTCCGCGGTACATCCGGCCATGCCGGTGGCTGACAGGGCGGCGCAGTTTATGCCCTTTGCGGCGCTTACCGGCCATGGAGAAGCCATCAGGGAGACGGGACGGCTGACGGCTGACAGACCGGAACTGGAGAACGATGCCATAGAGAATCTGGACGGGAAGCTGCAGTATCTGAGAGAGCGAGCCGCCGATCGTCCGGAGATCTCAGTGACTTATTTCAGGCCGGATGCCAGGAAAGCAGGCGGAGCCTATGTTACCGTCACGGGCCGGATCAAGAAGATAGACCTGTATGAGAGGACTCTGCTCATGGAGGACGGCACCGGCATCCCCATGGGAGAGGTGATGGGGATGGAGGGGGAGGTATTTTGGGAGCTGGAGAGATAGGGCCGGGCTATCTACATCCTGGCCTCCATGAGATTGCTGGAGGCATACCGCCGAAGCCCCCGGTAGAACACAATGACCGCCAGCGAGGAGATCAGGACAGTGTAGGCCAGGATCCGCAGCAGGCTTTCTAAGCGGAAATCCACCATCACATGCACAGGCCTGTATATGACCATGCCCACGGGAAGAATCTGGTAGAGCAGGAACCTGGCCGCGCCATGGAAGATACCGTCCGGATAGGTGGAGAAGCTGATGGAGCTGTTCAGCATATGCTGGGCGAAAGTGTCTGCGCGCACGAACCAGAAAGACAGGCTCCCCAGCAGCAGGGCAAAAGCTGCCAGAATCACCGCGCCGGTTATTGTGAACAGCAAAAACAAAAGTAGCCGTTCTATGCTGAAGCAGAAAGCGCACAGGAGGATCAGTCCGTACAGCAGATCGCCGATGGCCGAGCTGTTGGTGGCGGAGGTGATAACGCAGAGCAGCACGTTTTTAGGCTGTACCAGATAGGTGTCCAGTTTGCCGTTTATGATCAGTTCGGGCAGGGAGAAAGTCCTGGCGAACAGGATACGGGAGAGGCCGAATGTGCTGGCGGCCAGCCCCCACAGCAGCATGACCTCACGCATGGTGTAACCGCCGATGTCCTCTTTCAAATGGAAGAGAATGACCCATTGGAGGATGAAAGTGGCATTGTTGAGGATCATGAAGCCGATGTTGGTCAGGAAAGTGACTTTGTTCAGCATTTCCCGCATAATATTGTATTTCACAGCCAGCAGGCATACCCGCAGCTGGTTCTTAACCGCCGTTGACATACAGTTTTTTAACCCCCTTTCCGTAGAGAAAGAACATAAGCCCGCAGGCTGCTGCCAGGTACAGGGCCTGGGCCAGCAGAATTTCCGCATATTTTTCCGTGGAGAAATCCACGATCAGCTTTGCCGGGCCGTAACAGACCGTGTAGATAGGCGTGAACTTGAAAAAGGGCTGGAGGACTTCCGGGAATATCTCCACCGGAAATATGGTGCCCACTACCAGCAGAAGCTTGTTGTAGAGCCACTGGAAAGGGTTGGAGTCCTCGATCCAGAATGAAATCATACTGATACACAGCCGCAGGACGGCATCGATGGTGATGCCTGCGATGATGACGGGCGTCACCGCAAGGAGCGTCCAGGGATGAAAAGCCGGCAGCGGGCCTACCAGGACAGCGCCCAGTCCCAGGGCCGTCAGGGCGAACATGGGCAGCTGAACGCTCCAGCCGCCTGTGTATTTCGCCAGGCAGTAGAGGGTGTAGTGATAGGGCTTGTTGATGAGATAAGCGATATTGCCGCCGCGGATGTCCGCAGCCACCTGCCTTGTCACGACATGGGACGGGGTGCCGAACCAGATGGTCTCGGTGATCAGCACGTACCAGATCATCTGGGATTTGGTGTATCCGGCGATCAGCTCTTGGGGCGAGGAATACATGTAATTCCACAGCTGGATAAACACAAAAACGATGATGGAAAAGCTGATGAACCCCATGGCGATATTGGCTGCGTACTGGAGGTTTTCCATGAGTACGGACCGATAGATGACTCTGTATTTTTTCATACGGCTTTTTCTTCCCTCCCCTCTGCTTTGTAGATTTCCGTGATGATGCTTTCCAGCGGGATGTTGGAGATATTGATGTCCTCCAGATTCTCCGCGTCGATGAGGTGCAGTGCGTCATTGATCCGAAGCTTTTGGGTGTCCACCTGGAATTTCACATGGCTTCCTTTCCGCTTCAGGAAAGTGACGCCCTCCGGGGCGGGCAGCTGCGCTTCCTCCTGGAGCTTGACCTCGACGATCTTCCGGTTCAGATAATGGTACTTTAGATGCTCCATGGAATCGTCCAGCACGATTCGGCCGCTGTTTACGATGATGATGCGCCTGCAGAGCTTCTCGATATCTCCCACGTCATGGCTGGTGAGGAAGACGGTGGTGCCGAGTTCCCTGTTCATCTGTCTGATCAGGGAGCGGATATGTTCCTTTACCACAGGGTCCAGCCCTATGGTGGGCTCGTCCAGGAACAGCACTTTGGGCTCGTGGATCAGGGAGGCCACGATCTCGCAGCGGATGCGCTGTCCAAGAGACAGGCTTCTCACCGGTGTGTTGAGAAAAGGCCCAAGCTCGAAAGTATCCGCCAGCTTACGGATGCGCCTTTCCGTCTCCGGGTCCGGGATATCGTAGATGGCGCCGAAGAAACGGAAATTGTCATAGGGCGTCAGATGGGTCCAGAGCTGCTCTTTCTGGCCGAAGACAGTGCCGATTTCATAGGCCAGACGCCTGCGCTGTTTCACGGGGTCTATGCCCAGCACCCTGGCTCTGCCGCCGTCAGGGTAGAGGATGCCTGTCAGCATCTTGATGGTGGTGCTCTTTCCCGCGCCGTTGGGGCCTATGAAAGCCAGCGTCTCCCCGGCCTCCACGGAAAAGGAGATGTCGTTCACCGCCTGGATTTCCTGGATCCTGGGGCGCAGGATCGCCTGGACGCTGCCTTTCAGGCCTTTCTCTTTCTGTCTGACCCGAAAGATTTTTGACAGATTCTCTGCTTCGATTACATTCATTGCTTTCCCTCCTCATATGGAATTCTGACTTTTGCTGTATAGAGTCCTGTTCTTTGTATAAAAAAGAACCGCCCTGCCATATACGCCTCTGGGTATATGCCATGCGGTTCCTGTGCTGATTGCCGCATAGCCAAAGAAGACTTTCCGTCTCTTCGGCCATGGGTTCTCCCGGATGTCAACCGGAATCAAGTCGTGACCGAAAAGTGAAAAATCTGCTGGACCAGCGTAATCAGTACAAAAGATACACAATTATATTGGAACATGATGAATTCTCCTGTTTTTGTCAGTTTTCAGTATTGTAATCTGAAATTTCGAGTAGAATAACATGTTTCTTTTGAAAAGTCAAGACACAAATGAAAAAATTATAAACTCCCGCCAGGCAGCTCAAATAACCAAAACAGACGCAGATCTGCCGAAAGCGGTTGTATTTCCGGCGATTTTGTGGTATACTTGCACATGTTTTTGATGGATAAGCGGTGAATTTGGCCGCAGATGCCACAGAGGGAAAACGAGAAAGCGTTGGGTTGACAGATGGAGAGCAGAATTCGGGAAATAAGCGCGATTCGGGTTACGATCGGGCGGGCGAAGCTGGCCAGGGACGGGAAAAGTGTCCAGAAGATATTTGAGGTACTGGAAAGGTGCCTGATTCCCTGCGAATGCATGGCGATCAATATCGACTGGCTGGCGATCGTGGTGAGGAAGTCCGAGAGCGGAAAAATAGACGGCTTCATTACCAGGCTCAAAGCGGAGCTGGGCGGAACCAGCATCGAGATAAACGGTGAGGTGAGGCTGCTCTATATTGAGCAGGGCCTTTTTTCAACCCGACGAATCGGAATCATTGTCTCCAGTCTGTCCATGGAAGATATTGAAATCAACATGCAGCGATATGTGAGGTGTGAAGACAGACTTGTAATAGGAGTCTCCGTGGAGGATGTGAACAAGGCCCACCGTATCCTGCGGGGGATTCTGGATTCCGGTTATAAAGTGTGATCTGTCGGTCAAAGAGCGGGGTTACCTCGCTTTTTTGAAATAAAATTTCCAATAAGTCCCGTCTACAATTAATTCCGGCCGATATTCCTCCTCCAGCCAAGACTGGAGCCAGGCATTGTTCTGCAGCTCGTACGCCGGCTGGCCCAGGTAGCTTTCGGCCACGATTACATCGGGGGGATATTTATCCGGATTTAACCGCCAGTATTCCGGCAGTGAACTGCTGTAAGAGGGCGTCGATATGGTAGAGGGGCCTGCCACCTCTACGTCTTCATACAGATATCCCAGCGTATTCGCCGGATCTCCGATGATCCATACCTTATCTCCGGGACGAATCCATTCTTTCCACTGGGGGTAGCTGTCTCGCTCTATGCAGACGCCCTCTTCGTTGGAGATGATACCCCATGCCGGTCCCACCCGCACCATGGAAAGATCAGACAAAACAGAACAAATCTGTCCTCTTCCGGTTAGGGGCGTTCTGACATAGACGCATCGAAACGCCAGCAGCATCACAAAACAGACGAAACAGACACGGCCTGCTTTTTTTGCCCTGTGAGAATGAAAGCTTCTTTCGATTGGAAGCATGGCAGCCGTGGCCGCCAGCAGCCCATAGGGCACAGAGGAGAGAAGCGGCAGATTGGACAAAAGCAGCGCGGCGAGAAATTCCAGCCCGCCGATTACGCTCAAGCACAGATAGAGCTTTTTCCTTTCCCCTGTCAGGGCGCTTTTGTTCCGGAGGCCCAAAACAATGACGAACAGGAAAATAAGGCCGTATGCGGCGCGGTTTTCAGCGCTGAGGATATTCAGGAAAAATCCTGCCAGAAAGATGCCGGCAGAACAGAGCAGCCACAGCTGCAGGCGTTTCTGTCCGGCGCTTTCTTTGCTTTCCTCTGCCGTCACGGAGGACGCGGCCTGCAGGAAGCGGCTTAGACAGAAAGACAAAAGGCCTGCTGTCAGGTATACGGGAACCACCCGCACAGCGTCTTTCAGGTATGCGAACAGTTTGCGGGATATGCCTACCGTGTGGGAGGGCTCCAGTGCCAGCATGCCGCGGATACACTGCACAAGGGTATGCGGTCCAAGGGTAAACAGGAAATATCCGCCCATAGCGGCTCCGAACCCCGCGCATACGGCGGTAAAAATCAGGATGTCCGCGCGCCTGTTCTCCGACAGACAGGCCAGCAGCCCTATGATGCCCGGATAGAGAAGCAGGCAGGAGGGATAGGCCAGAACTGCCAGACACAGCCAGAATCCTGCGGCCGCCAGCAGGAAACGATTTCCTCTTTGCAGATACGCGTACAGGCAGCAGAAGAGCAGCGCGGAATACCACAGCTGCATATTTGAGAACTCGGGTAGTGCCAGGTCCTTGGGGGAGATCATGAAAAACAGCAGAGCCATTCCGTAGGCCATGGGCTTTTCCAGCTCCGTCCGAAGCGTCCGGTAAAACAGGACGGCGACGGCGCCCCGGATCAGGATTCCGCAGACCTGGAGATATAGCACAATGCCTGTGGTGGTGTGAAAAAGCGTTTCATAGAGCCACATAAGTCCGGCGGAAAGGAAAGCGGAGGTCTGGTGCGGTTCCCACATTTCCAGGAACATTTTATCCCCGGTGAGCAGACGCTGGGACATGCTGATGTGGTATGTACTGTCAAAGGAGACATTTGTCACGGACCAGACAAGCCCGCAGAACACTGCCGCCGCGGTCAGAAAGGCATAAATCGGCCGGGACTTTTTGGATTGTACATTGTCAAGAGTTCCTTTTTCTGCCATTGTATTGTCTCCATACGATTTTTGTGTTTATTATAGCAGTTCTCAAGGGCTTTATGCAACCTTCAAAATGGATAAAATAAGTCCTTGTATTTTCAGACATTGTCCAGTATAATGAAACATACAAAATATAGATGAGACTACAGACGAAAGACACAAGATATAGAACATAAGAGAAAGAAAACGGCCGTATCCGTAAACTAACGGTGCGGCTTTTACGAGCGCAGAGCGGACAAGGAGTGGAGAGGGAAATGAGAATTCAGAAAAGAGACGGACGTGTGGTGCCCTACGAGGAGGAGAAAATCATAGCGGCCATCCAGAAAGCCAACAACGAAGTGGAGAGAAAGGACAGGGCCGATCAGGCTCTGGTGGAGGAGATTCTGGAGGCTGTCCAGAAAGAGGACAAGGAACTGCAGGCGGTGGAGCATGTGCAGGATATCATAGAGCAGCATCTGGTGCGGCACAATAAATATGCCCTTTCCAAGAAGTATATCGTATACCGCTACCAGCGCAGTCTCCTGCGCAAGTCCAACACAACGGACGAGTCCATTTTAAAGCTGATCCGCAATGAGAATAAGGAATTGGCGGAGGAGAACTCCAATAAGAACACCCGCTTAGCCTCCACCCAGCGGGACTATATCGCCGGCGAGGTCTCCCGGGACGTGACCAGGCGCATGCTTTTGCCGGAGCACATTTCTATGGCCCATGACAACGGCGTGCTCCATTTCCACGATGCGGATTATTTCATCCAGCCCATCTTCAACTGCTGCCTGATAGACATCAAGGACATGCTGGACAACGGGACGTCCATCAACGGAAAGATGATTGAATCCCCCAAGAGCTTCCAGGTGGCCTGCACGGTCACCACCCAGATCATCGCGGTCGTGGCCAGCAACCAGTACGGCGGCCAGTCCGTGAATATCAAGCACCTGGGCAAGTATCTGCGCAAGAGCAGAGAGAAGTTCCGGCTGCAGCTGGAGGAGGAGTTCGGCGGCTCGCTGGAGGAGTCGGCAAAGGAGAAAATCGTGGAGCTGCGCCTGCAGGACGAGCTGCGCTCCGGCGTCCAGACCATCCAGTACCAGATCAATACCCTGATGACTACGAATGGACAGTCGCCCTTTGTCACTCTGTTCCTGCATATCGACGACCAGGACGAATATGTGGAGGAGACCGTCCGCATTATCGTAGAGATTTTGAACCAGCGTCTCCAGGGCACGAAAAACGAGAAAGGGGTATTTGTGACACCCGCTTTCCCCAAGCTGGTGTATGTACTGGACGAGAATAACTGTCTAAAGGGCGGTAAATACGACTATGTGACCCGCCTGGCTGCGAAATGCTCGGCCAAGCGCATGTATCCGGATTATATTTCTGCAAAGAAGATGCGGGAAAACTATGAGGGCAATGTGTTCTCCTGCATGGGCTGCCGCTCTTTTCTGTCCCCCTGGCAGGATGAGAACGGAAATTATAAATGGGAGGGGCGCTTCAACCAGGGCGTGGTAAGCCTGAATCTCCCCCAGATAGGCATTGTCTCCGAGGGCAATGAGGAGATCTTCTGGAAAAGGTTGGACGAGCGGCTGAATCTGTGCTACGAGGCGCTGATGTGCCGCCACAAGGCGCTGCTGGGCACGGTGTCCGACGTAAGCCCCATCCACTGGCAGTACGGTGCCATCGCCCGGCTGAAAAAGGGAGAGAAGATAGACAAGCTCCTGTATGGCGGCTATTCCACCATGTCCCTGGGCTATATCGGCCTCTATGAGCTGACCTGGCTCATGAAAGGCTGCAGCCACACGGAGCCCGGGGGCAAGGAATTCGCCCTGCGGGTCATGGATCATTTGAAAGACACCGCTGCCAGGTGGCGGGCGGAGACCGGGATAGGATTCAGCCTCTATGGGACGCCTGCGGAGACGCTATGCTATCGTTTCGCCCGCATTGACAAGGAGAAGTATGGGGACATCCCCAATGTGACGGACAAGGGGTACTATACCAATTCCTATCATGTGGATGTCCGTGAGCCCATTGACGCGTTCACGAAATTCCGCTTTGAGAGCGAATTTCAGAATAAGTCCCTGGGCGGGGCCATCTCCTATGTGGAGGTGCCGAACCTGATAAATAACGTGGAGGCCGTGGAGGAAGTGATACGCTTTATCTACGACAACATCCAGTACGGCGAGTTCAATACGAAATCCGACTATTGCCATGTCTGCGGATTTGACGGTGAGATTGTAGTGAATGAGGACAATGAGTGGGAATGCCCCCAGTGCCATAATAAGGATCATTCCAAAATGAACGTCACCAGGCGTACCTGCGGGTATCTGGGGGAGAATTTCTGGAATGCAGGCAAGACAAAGGAAATCAAGTCAAGGGTGCTGCATCTATGAATGATGTGCCAGACAAAATGCGCCCAGGGGAAAGATGAGGGGGCAGTAAATTTATGAACTACGCAACGATCAAGAAGACGGACGTGGCCAACGGCCCGGGCATCAGGGTGTCCCTGTTCGTCAGTGGCTGTACCCACCGCTGCAAGGGGTGCTTCAACAGCGAGGCATGGGATTTCGGCTTTGGGCAGCGCTATACGCAGGAGACGGAAAGCGAGGTCCTGGAGGCTCTTGCACCGGAATATATCCGGGGCCTGAGCCTGTTAGGCGGGGAGCCCATGGAGCCTCAGAACCGGGGGACAGTGCTTTCACTGGTGCAGAAAGTGCGTCAGAAGTATCCGGAAAAGGATATCTGGTGCTATACGGGGTATGATTATGAGAGGGATCTGCTGGCCTGGGCGGCGAAAGAGCAGGAAGCGCGGGACAGATGCTGTGAAAGCGGGAGAGCAGCCCGGCCTGCCGCAGCGGAGGATATGCATGGAGAGACCGGGGCAGGAGAGGTGTCGCAGCTGTTGTCTCTCATTGACGTACTGGTGGACGGCGAGTTTATGGAGGAGAAAAAGAATCTGCGCCTGGCTTTTAGGGGGTCGGAGAACCAGCGGCTGATTCATGTGAAAGAATCCCTGCGGCAGGGCAGGGTAGTGTGTCTGTGAGAAATAAAGAGGTGTATGTTATGGACATATTAAGGAAAGAAGGCGACTATACACTAGAAGATATATATGCATTGCCTGATGGGGAGCGGGCGGAGCTGATTGACGGGAAGATTTTTTATATGGCTCCACCGAGCTGGAAACATCAGCGTATTTTGGGGTATCTGCACAATCAAATCTATAATTATATTCAAAGCAGAAACGGACAATGTGAAGTTTTGACTGCTCCGTTTGCCGTATTTTTAAATGAGGATGATATCAATTATTTAGAACCGGATATTTTAGTGGTTTGCGATTTATCCAAACTGGATGAGAGCGGATGTCATGGGGCACCTGACTGGATTATTGAGATTGTGTCACCGAGCAGTAAGCCGAGAGACTATTTGACAAAACTATTTAAATATCGTACCGCAGGGGTCAGGGAGTATTGGATTGTCGATGGGGATAAGAAGATGACGACAGTGTATTCCTTTGCAAAGGATGCTGTAGAGCAATACTCTTTTGGCGAGGATATACCAGTTGGGATATATGATGGTTTTTCCATATGTATTCGGTAAAAATCCCGCAGTTTCTGTTATTTCAGACAGGAACTGCGGGATTTTTCTTATATGCTTTTGGATCGGAATTCATGGCAGCTGATCTATCAGGCGGTTCAGCCGGATGAAGAACTCATCGGAACTCACCAGCTTTAATTTGTCGTAGTAGAAGACTGCATCGTAGGCAGAGACCAGGAGCGTCCGCCATTCCGTGGTAATGAGGCCCTGGCCGGTAGAGGGGTTTTCGGGATGGTATTCTACAAAGGTATCCCGGATAGAGTCCTCGTCGGCAGGCAGTATCAGGACATTCGGGGCATCGCCGGAGCACAGTGTCGTCCAGTCGGAGGTGACGACGTAGTCCCCGTCGGAGGTGACCTGGATCTGGGGATGGTAGGGGTAGAGTGAAGTATATCTGCCGTCCCTGGTGAGATCGCCGCCTGCGTACTCCTCCCAAATCTGTTTCTCCTGCTCCAGATCGCTGACCGGAATTACATAACTGCAGCCTACTTTCAGGGAAAAATAGGAGTCCACCAGATAGATGTCGTCCTCTATCAGCACGGAGGTGCCGGCCAGGGATTCGTCCCCCAACCATACTTTGTCCACGGCCAATTCATATACTACGGAAGAAGACTGGTTATGGAAGACCTCTTTTGGTCCGAATTTGTCGTTGTAGGTGTCGTAGGAATAGCGCTTCAGGTACATGTCCGTAATCCGGCCCTCCAAGACGGCGCTGCTCTCAGACAGCAGTTCTTCGCTAAAGGGCAGGACGTCCGAAGTGGACTGGCTGGAGGCGGCATATGCCGAAATGATGTCCGGCATGACCTGACCCTGGGGGAGGGACAGGGAGCTGTAGCTGACAGGGAGGAGGCTGCCCTCCCCGGAGGCGCTTTCCCGGTCTGTGGACAGGGGCGGGGTGTCCTTGTCAGAGAGGGCGCCTGAGGCTTCGGCATTCAGAGTGTCGCTCTCGGATGCAATATAATACACATCGGGATCGCCAGAAGCCGGATCTGGGCGATTCGAATATAAGGCGCTGTTCTGATATATGCCGAGCCCTAGCAGTGCCGTCAGGCACAGAACGCCTGCTCCGGCCGTGGTCCGCATGGCAATGTCGCGTTTACGTTTTTTTGCTTTTTGAAAGGCATCCCTGCGCTTCAGCACGGTTTCCGCCACTTCCCTATAATTCTTCATATACAAAGCCCTCCTTTTCAAGTTCTGATTTCAGTGACTGCTTCGCCCGATACACCAGGTTCTCAATCTGCCGTCTGCTCCTATGCATGACTGCCGCGGCCTCCGCATTGTCGAAGCCCTCCAGATAGACCAGGTACAGGACCTGTCGGTAGTCGGCTTTAAGCCTGTCCAGGGCCCGGTACAGGAGCACCCTGCGCTCTGTGCGCAGATACGACTTCTCCAGGCTTTCCTCCTCCCCGGCCAGCTGCTCCAGTTCCTCCGCAGGTCTGAGGAAAAGCCTGGCGCTGTGCCTGAGGTAGTCCATGGCCACGTTTCGGCCGATGGCGTAGAGCCATGTCCTGAATGAACTGCGGCCCTTGAACTTTGGCTTCCTGGTGGCCAGCTTCACGAAAGTCTCCTCCATGAGTTCTTCCGCCACGCAGATATCCCGCGCAAAGCCGTTCAGGTACAAAGTCAGCCCGTCCTTGTAATCTCTGATAATCTCGACGATACCCTCATCATCACCATCAAGGAAACGGCGGTAGCTACTTGCACCGTTGTCCATTGATTTCGCCCCCTTTCTGATTGTTAGACGCTTGAAGAGTGGGATTCTCTCATATGTTTCATAAAAATTTTTCCATGCTTTTTCTATCATAGCGCAAATAGGGAAAGATGGAAACCGACAGTTTTGTCCATGGAAATAACAGCTGCCCGTCTGCTTCTGGTTTTTCGTTCGAACTATGGCGCCTGACATAGGAATGGAATGCCGAAAAAAGCGGAAACTAGGTCATATAATAAGAATTTATATAGAAAAAATAAATATATTTTCAAAAAAACAAAAGAAAATATTGAAAAATCTCTTTAAATGAGATAAGCTGAACAAACAGGAACATGAAGCCATACCACAATCAGGAAAAGAGGTGTAAGCCATGACGAAGTATGTGGAAAATGTTAACGCTTATCTGGCAGAGGCAAAGATAAAGCAGACCTACATCAGCCTGAAAGCTGGAATCGATGCCAAAAAACTGTCCCGGATTCTGACAGGTGCACAAGACGTCAGCGCTACGGACATGGAAAAGATTGCGGGAGCCCTGGGAAAGAAAGCGGAATTCTTCCTGAGCGATGCCTTTTGCGTGGAGCCGATGCCGGACTTCGAGCCGGAGAGGATTTTCTTCTATGGGGGGGAACCTACGAAAGAGCAGGAGCGGATTGCGGAAAAAATGCAGAAGCTGCTGGAAAACGTTGACGTGGTCATAAGCGCAAAGAAGCATTTTTTTAATATCGCGGAAGGAGTAGCGGATGGATATTGAGCGTCTGAGGAAGATTATCGCATACAGTGAGATGAACAGGGATAAGGTTTTGGCCAACATAAAGGAATTCCGCGCTTATGCCGGCATGAGCAGCGATGAGGATGTTCGCAATGCGCTCCAGATCGTGAGAGCTGTTTTAAAAAGGAAAGGGTTCCTGGTCTTTGAGATTCCCGTTGATACCGAAGAGATAGGGGCAATGTGCTATAAGTCGGGTGGAATGGGCTATATCATGATAAACTCTTCTCTGCCAAAGGTGAACGTGAATTTTGCCATATGCCATGAGGCATGTCATGCGTTCTACCAGGAGCAGGACAGCGATTTCCGGTCAAAGGCGGAACTCATGGACGGCTATTCTTATGAGCATGAGAGGGAATACGCGGCAAACCTCTTTGCAGGGATGTTTTTAATGCCGGAGGCGAATTTCCGGTACATGTACGAGTTCTTCAGGAAAGAGTCAGAGGGGAATGAGTGGGACACCATCCTCCGGCTGATGAATTACTATCAGATGCCCTATATGGCGGTTCTGATACGCTGCTATGAACTGGGGCTGCCGGAAGCCAACTATGTCCCGGAAGCATTTCTACAGGCGGACAGGGAGGCCGTAAGGAGGCGCTTCATGGAATTGTGGCTGGATGAGGCTATCTTGCTGCCCGACTACAGGGATGACTTTTTTTGCCTGGAGAGGATGGTGGAGGAGCTTGGCAGGGAATATATTCTGGGTTCCTATATAAATGAGAGGACATTGTCCATAGTGCTCCGGAACATGAAAGCCCTTTACCACGAAATAAAGGGGGCATGACGGATGGGGACAGTCTATACAGAAGTACCGCACAACTGGAATGCAATGCAGCCTTATGTACGGACGGACAGAGGGGAGTTTGCAAAAGAGATTCTGGCAGGTCGGAAGTGCTTTTTCTATGATACATGTTCTTTCAGAAGACATGCGCGCATTGGGGAAGCATATGCGGGTAGTCTGTTAAACTATATGAGAAAGAAAGATGGCATTGTAGTTTTATCCAGATGTATCCTGATGGAGCTTGCGGCCCAAAGCGGTATCCTGAATCAGGAATATATTGAATACTGCAGGAGGATGGAGGGATTCGGAGTACCTGTATTCGTCATTTATGAAGAAGACATCTTTTCCGTGATGGAAATCTGCTACGGCACGAACGCCAGGATAAACAGTATGTTAAGCTGGGCGGTGAGGATGCTGAAAAGTCCGGTCAGCACCATAACGAGAGTCCTGGAGGAGGACAGGAGCCTGCGGGATGAAGTGGTAAAGGGAAAAAACAGGGACAGGGGCGGCCTGTACGGTGATTTTTTCGCAAAGGTAAGGGGAAACAAGGAGTCTCAGGACAATCTGGGAGAGGAACTACTGGCCATCTGCCTCCATATCCTATCCCAGTTTCCCGGGGAGGCAGATGGGAAGTTCTGCATCATTACCGACGACAGAGGTGCAGCCCACAAAATTGACCAGTTGTTTCGCAGGACGAACCGGAAGTTCAGGGGGAGCAGGATCATTCTGTTTAGCACGCCAAAGCTGGTACAGACTTTGTACGAGGAGGGGCTTATCAGGGACGAAAGTGCCGTCCAGGCTTGGCTGAGGGCGGGGACGGTTGGGAACATAACGGTTCTGGGGACCCAGGTTTACGATTTGAAGAGCAATGAGATATCCCTTGGCTGCGAGGAACTTGCGAGGCTTATTAGGGAGAAAGGGATCCATGTTTTATTTTGAGGAAATGGCAGACAGGTTGTATCTATATTACTATAACCCGAATAAGGGCGTACTGGAATTAGTGGATGATAATGTGGCTTTTGATGGGATTTATGCCAGTTTTTTTCTGGATCATAATTCCAATTATGTATTGACCGCGCAGATGTTGCATAATCTGTTGCCAGAGAAACCGGACAGTGCAGATAAGCCTAACACATCCGCAAAACCGGTGCAGTAAGTTTCGCATGGTATCTGCAGAATCGTCACCTACAACATTAAGACTACTGCTGTCTGAGGCATTTAATTTCATTTGCGCAAAACCTCAGCTCATGCTATACTGGTAAAGCGGCAGTGCAAAAGGCAGCAAATGCAGCGCACTGGCCGCCGCAGAAACCATAGGAAAAGCGAGGAATGGAAAATGGCTGTAAACGAATCGGCAGAGAACTATCTGGAGACTATTCTGATACTCGGCAAAAGGCTTCCCGTAGTGCGCTCCGTGGACATTGCAGAGGAGCTGGGATTCAAGAAGTCAAGTGTCAGTGTTGCCATGAAGCATCTGCGGGAAAAAGGGCATATCAGCGTGGACCGGACCGGCTTTATCACTTTGACGCTCTCCGGGAGAGAGATTGCGGAGATGATCTATGAGCGCCATCAGCTGCTGTCGGCCTGGCTGGTGCAGCTGGGCGTGCCTGAAGATATCGCGGCGCAGGACGCCTGCAGGATCGAGCATGTCATCAGCAGGGAGAGTTTTCAGGCAATCAAGGTCCATGTGGGGAATGCGGTTTCTTAGCTAAAAAGGGATGAGAGATGAGGAGGACAAAACAATGCGTATCGGAAAAAAATTATGCTTAGGACTCATAGTGGCAGGGATGCTGCTTTTAACGGGCTGTTCTTTCGGGAAGAAGACGGTGCTGACTTATGACGGGACCTTTGAACTGGAGTTAGGAAAGACCAAGATAGCCCAGGTGATGCAGGCGGGATTTACGGACAAATATTCTTATGACGGGAAAGCTCAGATTGACGGCAGTTCCTGGGAAAATTTCTATGCTATGAAAGGCGAGGTCACTTACGGAACCATGTACGCCGGCAATAAAAGTTCGCAGAAAGTGGATTTTGAGAACGGAAAGGTATTTCGTGTGGTGATCGATTACAGGGATCCGGACTATGCCACCGGGGAGATTCTGATAAACGGCGTGAATTACAGCGGATATACCAGAGACCAGATCAAGGAAGCCATGGGCGGGGCAAAGATGACATTGGACAGCGAAAGCTATCTAAGCTATGAAGACGGCAAATTTGAGTATACGTTTCGGTTCGAAGAGGATTCGGAGGCTGTGAGCAGCATCAGCATTGATGACGGAACGGATTGGGAGCTGGTTATAAACTAGTAAAAAGCGGAGAAAGAGATCAGGCATGAAAACATATCTGACAGAATTTTTTGAGGAGTTCTCATACCCGGAGGAAGCTTGTAGCGCGCTGACGCAGGCCTATGACAGAATCACCGCAAACCCGCTCTCAAGGAGCGGATTCGAAGCGCTTTTGCGCTGTTATGCCAATGACAAAAACATGGATTACGGCCAGGCCTTTCACAAAATGGCAGAGATATCGGGCGAAGTGGGAATTCATAACTATACGGGAGAGCTGCTGCTTTTGATCTGCTTTTCCAGGACTTTGCGCGGGTACTATGAGGAGGCGGGGATAGACCAGCAGATATGGCACACTTCCATGTGCGATCTGAAATATAAGCTGGACGAGTGCAAATGCGTGTACGACATCTGGGGAACCTTTGTGTGCTGGTGGTTTACGGGCTTTTTCGACATGACCCGTTTTGGCTTCCTGAAGCTGCAGTTTGAGATCCAGCCTTTTGGATACCGGTACGAGAAGAAAGGCATTGTCCTGACTCCGGAGAGCCCTGTTCTGAATACGCATATCCCCCGCACAGGCACGAAGCTTGACCCTGAAAGCGTGCGGAAGTCCTATGAGCTGGGGGTAGCATTTTTCCGGGAGAGATTTCAGGTAGATCCGGTGGCTTTTGTATGCCATTCCTGGCTGCTGTACCCACGCAACAAGGAGGTGCTCTCGCCGGATTCCAATCTGTATGCTTTCATCTCCGGCTACGATATCCTGAAAGTGGAGGAGGACAAGGACTATTCAGAGGTCTGGAGACTGTTTGATGTCAATTATGAGGGGGATGTGGAAAAGCTACCCCAGGACACTTCGCTGCGGCGGGGCTATGCGGAATGGATCCGAAAAGGAGAAAAGACAGGCTGCGCTTATGGCGTACATATCATGTAAAAGTTGGCACCGGTCATTGTTGGCCGGTGTATTTTTTTCAATTTTTTCCAAAAAATAATTGACAGCAAACAAAAGTTAGTATATACTAACTAATATGTAAATGAGAATCACTCTCAAAAAAATAAAATGTGAGATGTGAAATGCAGGCTGCCGGATTCCGGTTTTCGGAATGCGGGGTTCACAGGAAAGGAGAGCAGGAATATGCCGTTGTCAATGGCCGGTGTGGGGGAGAAGAATATCATTCAGAGAGTGGGAGGCAGGGAGGAAAGCAGGAAATTTATGGAGAATCTTGGCTTTGTGGCGGGAAGCGCCGTGACCGTCATCTCCGCCACAGGAGGCGAAATCATCGTCAGGATCAGGGAATCCAGGGTGGCTATCGGAAGAGATATGGCCAACAGGATCACAGTGACAGCCAGTCAGGAAAGGAGCGCAGAGGAATGCACACATTAAAGGATGCTGCCTGCGGGCAGACCGTGACGGTCAAGAGTCTGGCCGGCGAGGGGCCGGTAAAGAGGCGTATTATGGACATGGGGATCACAAAAGGGGTGGAAATCTATGTGAGAAAGGTAGCCCCGCTGGGAGATCCCATGGAAATCACCGTGAGAGGCTATGAATTGTCTTTGCGCAGGGCGGATGCGGAAATGATAATTGTGTAAAGAGGAGCTGCGCCATCTTTTTACGGCCAATGGTTAGTCAAGACTAATAAAAGATAGCGGTGACGAATTTTGGGTTCGGTCACCGAAAACAGGAGGAAAGACGAAATGGCAATCAAAATCGCGCTGGCAGGGAATCCGAACTGCGGCAAGACGACGCTGTTCAACGCCCTGACAGGTTCCAATCAATTCGTAGGAAACTGGCCGGGGGTGACGGTGGAGAAGAAGGAGGGGAGGCTGAAGAAAGGGTTTGCCCCGGACAGCCGGGAGGAGGTGATTCTGATAGATCTCCCCGGCATTTACTCCCTGTCGCCCTATTCGCCGGAGGAGGTAGTGGCGAGGAATTACCTGATAAAAGACAGGCCGGACGTGATCATCAATATCGTGGACGGCACCAATATCGAGAGGAATCTGTATCTGTCCACGCAGATCCTGGAGCTGGGCATTCCGGTGGTCCTGGCGGTGAACATGATGGATGCGGTGGAGAGGGCCGGGGATAAGATACATAGTGAGCGGCTGGCGGAGAAGCTGGGCTGTGACGTGGCGGAGATTTCGGCCCTGAAAGGGACCGGCTTGGAGGAGGCGGCTGCCAGGGCGGTGGCCCTGGCAAAAGGGGAGGCGACCGCAGCTTTAGCGCATAGATTCGCGGGAGACGTGGAGGAGGCGATCCAGTCAGCGGAGGAAAAGCTGGGAGATGCCGTGGCAAAAAGGCAGAGACGCTTTTTCGCCGTCAAACTTCTGGAGAGGGACGATAAAATCAGGGCCATGCTGGCCCACTGCCCGGATGTGTCGGCGGAAATCCGGCGTCTGGAGGATGCCTTTGACGACGACACGGAGAGTATCATTGCAAATCAGAGGTACGAATACATTTCTTCCGTGATGAATGAATGCTATACCAGGAAACGAAAGGAGAAGATGTCCGCTTCGGACAGGATTGACCGCATTGTCACCAACAGGTGGGCGGCTTTGCCCCTCTTTGCGGCCGTCATGTTTATGGTGTACTATATTTCTGTAGCTACAGTGGGCAGCTTTGTCACGGACTGGGCAAACGACGGCGTGTTCGGGGAGGGGTGGCAGCTGCTGGGCATACAGGTGCCCGGCATCCCGGTGCTGGCGCAAAGGGGCCTGGAGGCGGCAGGCTGCTCTCCGTGGCTTACGAGTCTGATTCTCGACGGCATTATCGGCGGCGTGGGGGCCGTGCTGGGATTTGTGCCTCAGATGTTCGTGCTGTTTGCCTTTCTGGCGTTTCTGGAGGCCTGCGGCTACATGGCCAGGGTGGCGTTCATCATGGACAGAATATTCCGCAGGTTCGGCCTCTCCGGGAAATCGTTCATTCCCATGCTCATCGGCAGCGGCTGCGGGGTGCCGGGCATTATGGCCTCCCGCACCATTGAGAGCGACAGGGACCGCAGGATGACTGTCATGACGACCACTTTCATTCCCTGCGGAGCCAAACTGCCCATCATCGCTTTGATTTCCACGGCTTTGTTCGGCGGCTCCGGACTGGTGGCTGTAAGCGCGTACTTTTTGGGGATAGCCGCCGTCGTCATTTCCGGCATACTCTTAAAGAAGACCAAAATGTTCGCCGGAGACCCTGCCCCTTTTGTCATGGAGCTGCCTGCCTACCACTGGCCCACGGCTGGGAATGTGCTGCGGAGCGTGTGGGAGCGGGGCTGGTCTTTCGTGAAGAAAGCGGGTACCATCATTCTG
Organism: Lachnospiraceae bacterium; assembly: GCA_022799755.1. Classification (GTDB taxonomy): domain Bacteria; phylum Bacillota; class Clostridia; order Lachnospirales; family Lachnospiraceae; genus Acetatifactor. The sequence goes on along the minus strand of JAAWOU010000049.1, from coordinate 6,279 downwards.
CTTTCCTCCATCGTGATCTGGGCGGGATCCTGTCTGGGTACGGTGGACGGGCGCTTTGGCTTTGGCACGGAGCTGGAACTGGAAGACAGCGTCCTGGGCGCGGTGGGAAACGGTATCAAGTGGATTTTCAGGCCCCTGGGCTTTGACAATGCCACGGCTGCCATCGCTACCATTATGGGACTGGTGGCAAAGGAAGAGGTGGTGGGCGTGTTCGGCGTTTTGGACTTTGCAGGCATGACAAAAGCCGCGGCTTATTCTTTCCTGGCTTTCAATCTGCTGTGCGCGCCCTGCTTTGCGGCCATCGGCGCGATCCGCAGGGAGATGAACAGCGCAAAATGGACCTGGTTCGCCATCGGCTATCAGTGCGGATTCGCCTATGGGGTATCCCTGATCATCTATCAGCTGGGCAGTCTCCTGGGAGGCAGCGGGAATCTCCCGGGAGCAGCGGCGGCAGTCTCTCTTGCGGCCGTTGTGGTCTGGCTGCTGTTTGTGCCTCACAGAGAAAGGGGCGCGCGGCACATGGATACCCGTTAAAACCAGGAGGAAAAATACGTAGACAGCAGAGAATGCGGGAGTCTGTAAAAGGGCTTGCGCATTCTTTCGCATTCCGGTCCTCCGGAAAGAAACAAAAAATAGGGGTGGTAGAAAATACAAAATTAGAGTAAAATAAGAAAGAATGCTTAAAAAAATTTTCTGAGGCTTTGGAAAGGAGAACATATGAGACTGCAGGATCTGCTGCAAGAAATCAGCTATGAATGCGTTCGGGGGAATTCCGACATAGAAATATCCGCAGTTGTCTACGATTCCAGAAAGCTGACAAAAGACTGTCTCTTTATCTGCATCGAGGGCGCTAAATTCGACGGCCATGACTTTGCCGCGGAAGCCGTGGAAAGGGGGGCGAAAGCGCTGGTGGTCTCCAAATCCGTAGAGCTGCCCGCGGAAAGCGACGCGGCTGTAGTCAAAGTGGCCGACACCCGTTATGCCATGGCCTTTATCTCAGCCGCATGGTTCGGCCATCCTGCAGAGAAGCTGAAAGTGATCGGTATCACGGGGACCAAGGGCAAGACCACTACTGCGTATCTGGTGAAATCCATTCTCGAAAACGCCGGTTTCCGGGTAGGGTTGGTGGGGACCATCGAGACCGTCATCGGAGATCTCCATATCCATTCCGAGAATACCACGCCGGAGTCCTATCTGCTGCAGGAGAACTTCGCGAAGATGGCAGAGGCGGGGCTGGATACGGTGGTGATGGAGGTGTCATCCCAGGCCCTGAAACTTCATCGCACCCAGGGGTTCGTATTTGATTATGGTATCTTTACGAATCTGGAGCCGGATCATATCGCGGCCGACGAGCACGCAAGCTTTGAAGAATACAGGGCCTGCAAAGGGCTTTTGTTCAGGCAGTGCCGGGTGGGTATCGTAAACGGCGACGACGCGCACACAGAGGAACTGCTCCGGGGCCATACCTGTGAGCTGGAGACCTACGGAACGAAAGAGGCCTGCGGGCTCCGGGCGGAGCATCTGGAATTGGTGCATACGCCGGAAGAACTGGGGGTGAACTTCCATGTGTCGGGCCTGATGGATTTTGACGCACATGTGTCGGCGCCCGGACGGTTCAGCGTGTACAATGCGCTCTGCGCGGTGGCAATATGCCGCCATTTTCAGGTAGAGATCGCGGATATCCGGAGCGCTCTCCGGCAGGTCAAAGTAAAGGGGCGTATCGAACGAGTGGAGATATCGGATCGATTCACTTTGATCATAGATTATGCCCACAATGCCATGGCCCTGGAGAGCCTGTTGGCCACGTTGAAAGAGTACCGGCCAAGGCGGCTGGTATGCCTGTTCGGCTGCGGCGGGAACCGGTCGAAACAGAGACGCTATGAGATGGGGGAGGTCAGCGGCAGACTTGCGGATTTTACGGTGATCACTTCGGACAATCCGCGCTTCGAGGAGCCCCAGGATATCATTGACGATATCAAGACAGGTATTATGAAGACGAACGGGTCTTTTACGGAAATCTGCGACCGGAAAGAGGCGATTGCCTATGTGATCTCCCATGCAGAGGAAGGGGATCTGATTGTCCTGGCAGGAAAGGGACATGAGGACTATCAGGAGATTCAGGGAAAGAAATATCCCATGGACGAGAGGGTCATTATCAGGGAATTGTTAGACGGGGGACTGAAGCATATTTAAGCCGCCGTGCCAATCTTTGCCCAAGCGGCCCGGGCTCGGAAGCACAGGGGATCGGAAGTGACAGGCCGGATTAACCACGGAACAGTAGTCAGGAGGAAGCAATGAGCGAATGGTACGCGGATGTCATCGTGGACATCTCCCATGAGAAACTGGACAGACCTTTCCAATACCGCATACCCGACAGGCTTAAGGAAAAGCTGGAGACAGGGGCCTGCGTGACGGTTCCTTTCGGAAACGGCAATAAGCTTCTCAAGGGCTATGTAGTGGGCATAGGAACGGTCTGCAAGTACGACCCGGCCAGGATGAAAGAGATTCAGGGCATTGTCCGGGGCGAGGTAGGCGTGGAGGACAGAATGATCGCCCTGGCCGGCTGGATCCGGAGAAATTACGGTTCCACCATGATACAGGCCCTGAAAGTGGTGCTGCCGGCCAAGCGCACCGTAAAGCGTCTGGAGCACAGAACGCTGCAGCGCACGCTGGGCCGGGAGGAAATTCTTTCTTTGCTGGGAGAGAGCAGGCGGAAGAAGCAGGTGGCCAAGGAGCGCCTGCTGCAGGAGCTGTTGGAACAGGAATCCATCCCCTATGAGTGGGTTACGGGAAAGCTGGGGGTATCTGCCCAGACCGTGAAGAGCCTGGAGCGGGCGGGAGCCGTCAGGGTCGTCAGCACGGAGGCGTTCCGCAATCCCGTCAGTCTGGCCGGCACCCGGGAGCAGAAGCGGAATTTGAGCGAAGCCCAGAGTCGGATCGTGGAAGAGGTGATGAGCGATTTTGACAGCGGCCATCCGGACATTTATCTGCTCCACGGCATCACCGGAAGCGGCAAGACGGAAGTGTACATGCGGCTGGTTTCGGAGATGGTGAAAAGGGGCAGACAGGCCATTGTGCTGATACCGGAGATCGCGCTGACATATCAGACATTGCTGCGCTTCTTCAACAGATTCGGGGACAGGGTCAGTATCCTGAATTCAAATCTTTCTCCCGGGGAAAAATACGATCAGTGTGAGCGGGCCAGGAAAGGAGAGATCGATGTGATCATCGGTCCCCGGTCGGCTCTGTTTACGCCTTTCCCAAATGTGGGTCTGATCATTATGGACGAGGAGCATGAGGGCAGCTACAAGAGCGAGGCCTCCCCCAAGTACCATGCCAGGGAGACGGCCATCGAGGCGGCGAGACTTCACGGAGCCAGCGTGCTGCTGGGCTCAGCCACACCCTCCCTGGAGTCCTATTACCGGGCCGAGACGGGAGAGTACAAGCTTTTTACCTTAAAGGAGCGCCTGACAGGGGGACAGCTCCCCAGGGTTTATACAATCGATCTGCGAAAGGAGCTGAAAGAGGGCAATCGCTCTATCTTCAGCCGAAAGCTCCAGGAGCTTCTGGCGGACAGGCTCTCGAAAGGGGAACAGAGCATTCTGTTTCTGAACAGGCGGGGCTATGCGGGCTTTGTGTCTTGCAGGTCCTGCGGCCATGTCATGAAATGTCCTCACTGCGACGTGTCCCTGTCAGAGCACAGCGCGGGGAGAACGGGCCAGGGCATATTGATGTGCCATTACTGCGGCTACCAGGAGCCGAAGCCAAAGACCTGCCCCAAATGCGGCTCCAAGTATATAAACGGATTCAAGGCAGGCACCCAGCAGATAGAGGAAAAACTCAAAGAGATGTTCCCCGGAGTGCGGACGCTGCGCATGGACGGGGACACCACCCGGACAAAGGACAGCTATGAAAGGATTCTGTCCGCGTTCACGGGAGGCGAGGCGGATGTGCTGATCGGCACCCAGATGATCGTGAAAGGGCATGACTTTCCGAAAGTCACGCTGGTGGGCGTACTGGCGGCAGATCTCTCCTTAAGCGTGGGGGACTACCGGGCCGGGGAGAAGACTTTCCAGCTGCTGACCCAGGCAGTGGGCCGCGCCGGCAGGGGGGAACTGCCAGGGGAGGCTGTGATCCAGACCTACCAGCCGGAGCATTACGCGGTGGTTCATGCGGCGGCCCAGAACTACGAGAGCTTCTACAAAGAAGAGATCATCTTCCGGGAGATGATGGGATATCCGCCTGCGGCTCACATGCTGGCGGTGCAGATTTTCGCCAAAAATCAGGAGAGGGGTCAGGCGCTGGCGGAGGCTCTCGCGTCCGTAACCAGACGAAATTTCCAGGACAATGGCAGGAGCGGGGAGCAGGACAGACCAGGGCCCGAAGAGCAGGCCGGACTGCAGATCATCGGTCCCGCTCCTGCCTCCATCGGCAGAATTAATGATATTTTTAGATTTGTTTTCTATGTGAAATGCATGAAATATGATACACTGGTACAGATAAAGGATTTATTGGAGGAAGAAATGCAAAAGCGGCAGCTTGCGGATGAACTGGTGCAATTTGATTTCAATCCTATGAATACAATGTAAAGGAACAATCGGAGGGGATAAGAGAAATGGCAATCAGGAACATACGGGAAATAGGGGAAGAGGTTCTGTCAAAGAAGTGCAAGCCGGTGACGGAGATGACACCGCGCACAAAGGAGCTCATCGAGGATATGCTGGACACCATGTACGAATCCAACGGCGTAGGTCTTGCGGCTCCCCAGGTGGGGGTGCTGAAGCGCATTGTGGTGATAGATGTCACAGGGGAGGATCCCTATATCCTTATCAATCCCAGAATTGTGGAGACCAGCGGGGAGCAGACAGGGATGGAGGCATGCCTAAGCGTGCCGGGCAAGACAGGACAGGTCACCAGGCCAAACTATGTTAAGGCAGTGGCTCTGGACGTGAACATGAGAGAGTTCGAGGTGGAGGGGACGGAATTGCTGGCCCGGGCCATCTGCCATGAGCTGGATCATCTGGACGGGTGCCTTTATGTGGAGAAAGTGGAGGGGGCGCTGCAGGATGCGGCGGAAGAAGAGGACGAAGCGTGAGAAGAAGTTCTAAGGCCGCAAAATACGCGACCTAAGAACTTCCAGGCTCTCAAGAGAACAGGTTCGCTTTGCGAGCCGGTCTCACGCGTGATGGAGAGTATGGGAGACGGCGGATTTGTTTTTGGGTGAGTAGGAGGGTTTGAATGAAGATTGTTTTTATGGGAACGCCGGATTTCGCGGCGGCGGCTTTGAGGGCCCTGATCAGGGCGGGGCATGAGATTACGGCGGTGGTGACTCAGCCGGATAAGCCTAAGGGGCGGAGCAAGGAGCCGGTGCCCTCTCCGGTTAAGGTCTGCGCCGTGGAAAACGGCATCCCGGTACTGCAGCCCAAGCGCATCAAGCGGCCGGAGGCCACAGCGGAGCTTCGGGGATATGCGGCGGACGTGTATATCGTGGCTGCGTTCGGGCAGATTCTGTCTCAGGAGATTCTGGATATACCGCCCTTGGGCAGCCTGAACATCCATGCGTCATTGCTTCCGAAATACAGGGGGGCATCCCCCATTCAGCACGCCATTATAGACGGGGAGGAGCGGACGGGAATCACCATCATGCAGATGGATGCCGGTATCGATACCGGAGACATGCTGTACCGAAAGGAAACCGCCGTTCTGCCCCAGGACAACTACGAGACTCTGCACGACAGGCTGGCAGCCCTGGGAGGCGAGGCCATTGTGGAGGCTCTGGCGCTTCTGGAGCAGGGGAAACTGGAGCCGGTCAAGCAGGATGAGGGCTTAAGCTGTTACGCGCCGCTGATCGGCAAGGAGATGGGGGAAATCGACTTTACCAGGGAGGCTGCGGCCATAGACCGTCAGATTCGCGGCATGACCCCGTGGCCCAGCGCTTTCACCGGCTATCGGGGAAAGCAGCTGAAGATATGGCGGGCGGAGCCTACGGTGACAGAGAATGTCTATGGGCGTGTCCCGGGCGAGATCCTGCGGACGGACAGGGACTGCATAACCGTGGCTGCGGGGCAGGGCGCGCTGCGCATCTATGAGCTTCAGCTGGCGGGAAAGAAGCGGATGGCGGCTCATGACTTTCTGCTGGGCGTGAAAATGCAGCCCGGTGAAGTCCTGGGCGGTGTGTGACCATGCCCGGGAGAATTTTCAGATGCGAACTGTGCAGCTGAAAAATGCTCCCCTGTAAGGGCATGGAAGTGGAGAGACGGAACTGGAAACAAAAAACAG
>JAAWOU010000048.1 GCA_022799755.1 Lachnospiraceae bacterium | reverse complement strand
TCTATGTGGGCATCATGCCCACGCCTGCGGTGGCATATCTGACGCAGAAGTACAAGGTGGACGCAGGTGTAGTGATCTCCGCTTCCCACAATCCGGTGGAATTCAACGGGATCAAGTTCTTCGACGGAAACGGCTACAAGCTGCCCGACGAGCTGGAGGACGAAATCGAAAGGCTGATCCGGGACAATATGCCGGATGTGAAATTTCCCACAGGGACTGCGGTGGGAAAAGTGAAATACCGCACCGACGCCAGGGAAGAGTACATCAATCACGCGATACAGTCCGTGGCAGTGGCTCTGGGCGGAATGAAAATCGTGGTGGACTGCGCGGAGGGCGCGTCCTACTATACTTCCGTGGAGGCCCTCAAAGAGCTGGGGGCCAGCGTGGTAGCCATCCACAACAATCCGGACGGGGCCAACATCAATGCCAACTGCGGTTCCACCCACATGGCCGAGCTGCAGGCCCGGGTGGTATATGAAAAGGCCAATATCGGTCTAGCCTTTGATGGGGACGCGGACAGACTGCTGGCCGTGGACGAGACAGGCGAAATCGTGGACGGCGATCAGATCATGGCGATTGTGGGAAATCATATGCGGGACAATGGAAAGCTGAAAAAAGACACCATTGTAGCTACGGTCATGAGCAATTTGGGCTTCTTTTTGATGGGGGAAAAGAACGGACTGACCATAGAGCAGACCAAGGTAGGCGACCGGTATGTGCTGGAGCGCATGAAAGAGATCGGGGCCAGCTTGGGCGGGGAACAGTCGGGACATATCATCTTCCTGGACGAGAACACCACCGGGGACGGCCTGCTGAGCGCGCTTCATCTGCTCCAGGTCATGGTGGACACGGGGAAGAGCCTGTCCGAGCTGGCAGGCATCATGGAAGTGCTGCCCCAGGCTCTGGTCAACGCCAAGGTGGCCAACCACAAGAAAGAGAAATACATGGAGTATCCGGTGATCGCCGAGGCGATCCGCAAGCTGGAGGAGGAATTCGCCGGAGAGGGCAGAGTGCTGATCAGACCCTCCGGGACAGAGCCCCTGGTGCGTGTCATGATAGAGGGCAAGGACCGGGATGTCATCCGTGAGAAAGCGCAGAAGCTGGCAACGCTGATACAGGACGTCATGTTCTGACGCGTTGCGTTGCTGGTCACGGGCAGTTCCGCGAAATGTTTTCGTGTGCATTTTGAACGAAAATCCGGCTTGTATTTGCCGGACAGACATGGTATCATGGTGACAGAGAAAGACATTTTGCCATGCTTTGATTTACAGGTGCGACAGGCGCACGAAGTTAAAGTGAGAGGTATGTGGGGAAGCGATTGGAGGAAGGATAAAAATGGTAAGTCAGAAAGTAGTAATCAAGAATCCTACTGGCTTGCATCTGAGGCCGGCAGGGATCTTGTGTAAGGAAGCAATGCAGTTCAAGTCTTTGATCACGTTTCAGTTCAGAGAAAGCACGGCCAATGCCAAGAGCGTGCTGAGCGTGTTGGGGGCCTGCGTGAAAAGCGGAGACGAAATCGAATTTTTCTGCGAGGGCGAAGACGAGCAGGAAGCTTTGGAATCTCTGGTGCACGCAGTGGAGAACGGATTGGGAGAATAAAAAAGTGCCGCTTTTGCGGCACTTTTTTTACGCTGTATTTACCGGAACGTGAAATTATCGTCTTCTTCTATAATGCATATCATGGTCTTCCCGGTGTTCATGGTGATTTCGTTTCCGTAATCGTCATAATATCTCGTGGCCCCGTAGTCAGTGGTCTTCTCCCAGTTTACATGAATGCCCTTTCCGTTGGTGAAATACCAGCCGTCTCGGGTGGTATCATGACACTGAAAAGCCAGATAGCCTCCCCCCAGCTCCTCGTACTTGACGTACTGCACCAGGATATTCTTAAAGGTCAGCTGCGTTCCGTCCGAATCCGCATGGGGACCGTCCGCGCTGCCGGAGAGATGCTGGGAGCGATAGTACAGGCCGTCCTCCTCGTTGAACTCAAAATAGCATCTGGTCAGGGGATAGCAGCCCGACATATCCACGTAAGTGGCGTTCTTGGCCTCGGCGCCGTACTGGCTCAGTGTGTTGGGATTCAACTTGCCGGCAAACACAAAATGATTGGCATCCGTGAGCCCTCTGTACTTTCGGGGATACCCTTTCCGGTCGATGACCTTGGACAGCTCGGGACCGGAGGCATAGCCGTTGTGGGGGGCAGGTCGATCCGAGGTGCGGAAGAACGCGCTGCCGTCGGAGTCCAGATTGCCGTCCACGGTCTGGGTATTTTCCGCGGCAAGCAGGTCGTTGATAAAGTAGGGACCGCCGAAGTGGACGGCAAAAGCGTCCCACTCAAAGGCCCAGTACATATAATAGGTGCGCAGGCTGCGGACATTGCCGATTTTCTCCAGATTCCACCAGTCCTCGTAGATCGCCATGAGTCTTGACATGCGCCCCTCCACATTGGCCTCGTAGACCACGGAGGCTTCTGAAAGATCATAGTGGGGGATGGCATTGACCTCATTGGCAATGATCACGGCGATAGGCCTGGTCTCGGCTACTTCCGGGTCCACCCACTCGTTGGTCAGAGGGCTGCGCACCATGCCGGGGCTGGGAGGGAGCGTGTCATCCTCCGTGACGATCTCCGGCGAGGCGGACTCCAGACTGTCAGGCGCCTGGGGCGTCGGGGTGACGTCCACGGCAGGGGGCTGGACGGTCTCGGAGCTCACCGGGTCCTCGGGCGCGGTTTCCTCCTGCCCGCATGCCGTCAGCGCCATAAGTACAGCCAGAATAAGAATGCAGGTTTTTAGTTTCGTCATAATGTATTCTCCTGTGATATCAATGCAGATTTGCGCACTGAATAAAACTATTTTACCACAAAAGACGACAGGAGTCATCCAATTGACAAAAAATTAAGAAAATTAAGAATTGCAGACTGCAGAGGAAAAAGGTATACTAAAGGGAAAATACTGTGAACAGTAACGAAAAATATTCTGACGAAAGGAGGCTTGAAACATTATGAGCCTGCTGACCGTGGTGGTACCCTGCTACAACGAAGAGGAGAATGTGCCTTTCTTTTATGAAGAGTTAATGAAAAACGAGCCTTTTTTTGCGGAAAAGGGAATAGAGATCGAGCTGCTGTATGTGGACGACGGCTCCCGGGACGGCACTGTCCGGGAGGTGAAAAAGCTGCGGGAGAGGGACGAGAGGGTGCATCTGGTATCCTTTTCCAGGAATTTCGGAAAGGAGGCTGCGATTTACGCTGGGCTTGAGAACGCAAAGGGCGATTACGTGGTGATGATGGACGCGGATCTACAGGATCCACCCGCCCTGCTGCCTGAGATGTTCGCCTATATAGAACAGGGATATGATTCCGTGGCCACCCGAAGAGTCTCCAGGAAAGGGGAGCCCCCTGTCAGAAGCTTTTTTGCGAGAATGTTCTACCGACTCATGAAGAAGATATCCAGGACGGAGATCATGGACGGCGCCAGGGACTATCGGCTCATGAGCAGGCAGATGGTGGACGCCATTCTGTCCATGCGGGAGTACAATCGGTTTACAAAAGGGATCTTCGGATGGGTGGGATTTCGCACCAAATGGATAGAGTACGAGAATGTGGAGAGACTGAAAGGAGAGACCAAGTGGAATTTCTGGAAGCTGTTTCTCTATTCTTTAGACGGCATCTGCGCTTTTTCCACCATGCCTCTGATGCTGGCCTCCGTGCTGGGCGTATTTTTCTGCGTGGTGGCGTTTTTGATGATCGCTTTCATCATAGTCCGCAAGCTGATATTCGGCGACCCGGTGTCGGGCTGGCCCTCTCTGGTATGCATTATCCTCATGACCAGCGGCGTACAGTTTTTCTGCACGGGGATACTGGGGCAATACCTGGCCAAGACCTATATGGAGGTGAAAAAGCGACCGATTTATCTGGTGCGGGAGAGGCTCTGAAGAATTGATAAAAAGTCTTAACGAATTCTTAGCGGTCAAAAACCTTTTCCCGGAAGGATTTATATGGTAAAATGAATTTGTTCATCGTAGTTAAGAAGCTGCAGTCAACATAAGAAAGGGGAATTCATATGGAGATCGCTGCAGTCAAAGATTGTGACCTTGAAAAATATATCACGGAAATTATGCTGGATGTAGGAGTACCGGCCCACCTAAAGGGATACCACTACCTCAGAAGCGCTATATTGCTCTCCGGGAGAGATATGGAAGTGGTGACCAGTGTGACAAAGCTGCTGTATCCGGCGATTGCCAGAAGATTCAAGACAACAGATCAGAAAGTCGAACGTGCCATACGGAATGCCATCGAGGTGTCATGGAATAGGGGAAATACGGAAACATTTGAAAAAATGTTCGGATATTCTGCGTCATCAGGCAGAACGAGACCTACTAACAGTGAATACATAGCCCGTATTGCGGACAAGGTTCGACTGGATATTAAGGCTATGTAGAATTGCACAGAGGAAACAACAGAAGATATATATGCTTCTTACTGCGGGAATGAAAGGCAGCCGGATGAAAATCCGGCTGCTTTTGTGGACTTTGGGGGACAAGTGTGGTAGAATGTTGACACATAGGTCCGAGGAAAGACCTGATTCAAAACGATTAGGCTGAAAATGCCGGATGGGAGTTTTTGGAAAGTGAGAAAGAATACTTTCGGGGATTGCCTGATAATAGGGGAGATTGGGGTTATCGGCCTGGCGGAGGCTTCGCATCTGGCGGCAGTTTTCTTAAAGCTGTCGTTTACGGACTGTTCCGGGCTGTTTGCCGCATGTCTGGGCGTGCTGTTCGCGCTGGGCGTAGGCGTCCTGATCCGGAGGAGAAAGCATATTTTTACCCGATCCCGCAGCGAGACGCCCGCAGGCGCTCTCGGAGAACAGAGAATTTTATATGCGGTATTTGGACTGATTGTAATTTCCCAGCTTATTTTTATCGGTATGGGGAATGCTATCTACAGGCAGGGCGACATGATGACGGAGACGGTGGAAAGCTTTCTGGTCTCCGACGGCATCTACCGGGTCAATCCCATGACAGGGATGCCTTATACGGAGGGAATGCCGCTTCGGCTGAAGATTTTGTGCCTGCCCACCCTGTACGGAAGCCTGTGCAGATGGACCGGGATCCGGCCTGCTTTTCTGGTCCAGAAGCTTGTGCCCATGGCGGTGCTGTTAAGCAGCTACGGGGCGTTCTCCCTGCTGGGCAGGGCACTCTTTCCGACAGAGGGCAGGAAGCGGGTCTGGTTTTTGCTGGGAGTGTCCGTTCTTCTGTGGGCCGGGGCTTATGGCTACGGAATGGAGGGGTTTGACCTGCTGTGCTGCGGCTGGCGGGGTACGGCCATCCGCGGAGGCGTGCTTCTGCCGTGGACGCTGTCACTGTGCCTGAGGCGGGTGTGGCCGGGCATTATTCTGTGCATTCTGGCGGAAGCCTGCATGGTCTGGACATTTTACGGCTGCGGTGCCTGCCTGGCAGCGGCTGCGGGGCTGACGCTGACGCTGCTGTTTTGCCGGAAGCTTTCGGGGAGAGCCGCGGACAGGGCGCCTGAGAAAGGCGCGGAAAGGGGCGGCGCCATATGACGGAACTCTTTCGAAACGCGTACATGGGATGGGCGGACTATAAAGGCAGCGGAAAAATGGCGGGCTTGCTGCTGATTGCGCTGGTGTTTTTGTGGTTCACCGGAAAGGCAAAGGAGCAGAGAGGGTTTTTGCTCTATGCCGCTGTATCTGCGGCGTGCTGTATCCTGCCGGTGACGGCGGTTCCTCTGATGCTGTATCAGACCAGATTCTACGACTACGAGTGGATCTGGACCATAGTGCCTCTGACAGGCGCCGCGGCCTATGGGTTTGCAGTGTTTCTGGCAGGACAATGGGAGCGCGGGGACAGGGAAAGCCGGCGCAGAGCCCTGGGTGCGACGGCCCTGCTGGTATTGGCCATGGGGCTGTGCGGAAGTCTGGGAGGAGACGCCGAGGGCAGAGCCCGGGAGAACGCGGAGCGGAAAGAGGCCTATGCGGTGGTCGGGATGCTCTCGCAGCGCTATCCCGGGGAGGAGCTCTGTCTCCTGGCTCCCCGGAACATTCTGGAGTATGCCAGGGAGGCGGACGGACGCATCAGACTTGTCTACGGCAGAAATCTGTGGGACGAGTCTCTGAATGCCTATGCCTATGACACTTACGACGAGAAAGCGCTCCTGCTGTACCGGTGGATGGACTGGGTGGAGCAGTCCGCCGGCGTGTGGATGCCGGAGGAGGACAGAGAGGAGATGTTCGATACGCTGGAGGAGCGGACGAAAGATGCGGCGGCCATGGGAGTGAACTGCTTCCTGTTTCCGGCCGGGGTGCCCTCGGAGATGACGGAGCGCATGGAATCGGCTCTGGGAACATCGGCCCTGACGCTTGGAGACTATATTGTCTTCACGTTGTTTTAGGGGATGAGTCTTACGTACACGGCCCGAGGCGCGGACCGTGAGAAAAGAGGAAAGCTATGGATGAGCTGGTCAGCATCATCGTGCCTGTATACAATGTAGAAAAATATATCAGAGAGACCATTGCCTGCGTGGCGGCCCAGACCTACCCCAACTGGGAGCTTCTGCTGGTGGAGGACGGCAGCAGCGACGGGAGTCTGGCAGCGATTGAAAGCTGCATGGAAGAGAGAGGGGATTCCCGCATACGCCTGATCAGGCAGCCCTCCAACATGGGCGCTGCCAGGGCCCGGAACAGGGGAGTGGAGGAAGCGCGGGGAAGATACATCGCCTATCTGGACGCGGATGATCTGTGGGTGCCCCGGAAGCTGGAAAAGGAGCTGCGGTTCATGGAGGAGAGGGGGGCGGCTTTCGCCTTTACCGGCTATGAATTCGCGGACGAACAGGGCAGGGGCACGGGAAAGGTGGTGCATGTGCCGGAGACTCTCAGCTACCGGCAGGCTTTGAGCAACACCACGATTTTTACCACTACGGTCCTGTTTGACACCGGGAAGATCGGCAAAGAGGAGCTTGAGATGCCCGTGATCAAGAGCGAGGATACGGCGCTTTGGTTCCGGGTGCTGCGGAAAGGCTATACGGCTTACGGGCTGGATGAGAATCTGGTGCGGTACCGGCGCTCCGCCAGCACGCTCTCCGCCAATAAGCTGGAAGCCATACGCAGGATCTGGCATCTCTACCGCCAGGCCGAAGGCTTAAGCCTGCCCCGCAGCGCCTGGCATTTCTGCTTCTGGGCAGTCAGAGCCGTGAAAAGAAGACTGTAAAGGGAGGACTGGGCCGTGAATCTAAGTACCAATGAAAAGAAACTGAGATATCGGGAGACATTTAAGAGACTGATCAACCTGGGGCTGACTACGGTGTGCCTGGGGCTGGAAGTCGCTCTGTTCGCCTACTACTGGCAGGTACAGTTCAGATGGAGCGTGGTGGAACCGCTGCGGTATTTTCAGGGCAAAGGGCATGTGCTGGAGATATCCATCTACGCCGTTATACTGTTTCTGCTGTCTTCCATGTACGGAGGGATCCGGCTGGGATATCTCAAAAACGTGGAGCTGATCTTCTCCCAGGTCTTTGCCACCCTGATGGCCAATATCCTGATCTATGCGGAGCTTTCCGTGATGGCTGCCCAGCCTTTCGTGCCGGATGTGTTCATCATCATGATGGTGCAGCAGACGGCTGTGGTGATCATATATATCAATGTGGCAAACAGGATCTACCGCATCATCTTCCCGCCCAGAAAGCTTTTGCTGATTCACGGGGACAGGCCCATAGAAAGCATCCGCAGCAAATTCGAGCTGCGCAAGGACAAATATATCATCACCAGAACGATTCACGCGGGGGAGGGATTCGATGCCGTGTGCAGGGTGATTCTGGATTCCTATGAAAAGGGCGAGTGCAATGCCGTGGTGCTGGGGGATATCCCGGTTGTGGAGAGGACGCCTCTCATTAAGTTCTGCTACGGACATTCCATCCGCTTTTACCTGCTGCCGAAGATAACGGATGTGATTCTCATGGGGGCGGAGGAGCTCCATGTGTTTGACAGTCCCATGCTTCTGACCAGGGAGTACAGCCTTACCGTGGAGCAGCGCATCGTAAAGAGATGCATAGATGTGGCGGGGGCTCTGGTGCTGCTGGTGATTGCGTCCCCCTTTATGGCGCTTACGGCGCTGGCCATCAAGCTCTATGACGGCGGTCCGGTGCTGTATAAACAGGTGCGCTGCACCCTGAACCAAAGGGAATTCCACATTATGAAGTTCCGGAGTATGCGCACGGACGCAGAGCGCGACGGCGTGGCAAGGCTGGCTCAGAAGAACGACGACCGGATTACCCCCGTGGGAAAGATCATTCGCAAGTGCAGGCTGGACGAGCTGCCCCAGCTGGTGAACATTCTGAGAGGGGATATGTCCTTTATCGGCCCCAGGCCGGAGCGGCCGGAAATCATTGCCCAGTATCTGGAGGTCATGCCCGAGTTCGCCTATCGGATGAAAGTGAAAGCAGGGCTGGCCGGCTTTGCCCAGGTGTACGGAAAGTACAACACATCGCCCTATGACAAGCTGAAGCTGGACCTGACTTACATCGAAAACTATTCCGTGATGCTGGACATCAAGCTTATGCTGCTGACGCTGAAGATTCTGTTCTGGCCGGACAGCACCGAGGGCGTGGAGACCGAGCAGATCACGGCTCTGCGGGAGGAGCAAAGAAAACGTCAGGAGAGCGCGGATAAAAGAGATGAGGAATGATATGTGGAGAGGCTATTACGGGAGAGAACCTTTTGATCTGCGGCTGACGTTTCTGCGGCTGGTGCGCAGGCTGCCGCTCTTGGCCGCTGTGACGCTGTCTGGCACTTTCCTGTTCGGTGGCGGCTATTATGTAAAAAATGTGCTGCTGCAGGGGGGGAAGACCTATGCGGCCACATCGGTCTATCATGTGGAATACGCAGTGGACAACCCGCAGGATATCGCAAATGTATACATCAATGAGACAAGCTGGAATACTTACATGCAGTCCGGGATGTTCCTGGAGGCGGTAGCGGGGCATCTGGCCCGGCAGGGCGGGGAGCCGGACAGCAGCGAGCTGGCGGGGATGATCCGTGCCCAGGTGCTTTCGGATCTGCGGATGCCCTCCACGGTTGTCACGTCAGACAGCCCGGAGAAATCCGCGAGAATCGCCCGGGCCGTGGAAGCAGCCATGACAGAAGAGTTGGCGGATTCCCTGGGGGAGATTGCCTCCGTCGAGCTGATAGACCCGGGCAGCGAGGCTAAAGAGGTGGTCCGGGACGTAAGGCCGGGCCGGGCATTTGCGCTGAGCGCGGTGCTGTCCTGTTTTTTTGCGGTGGTGATCTTTCTCTTAAAGGAGACAGGGGACGACAGTATCTGGCTGCCGGGGTCCGTGTGGAAGCGCTACGGCGTAAAATGCGCAGGCACCGTGGAAAGCAGAGAGCTGGCGGAGAATCTGCGGTATTTCTTTCAGGGGGAGAGTGAGGCGGGACAGACCCCGGGAGAAGCTCCGGGAAAGGGCATTGCCGTCTGCGCGGTTCAGGAGGATGTGGACCCGCAGAAAGTGTTGGAAAGGCTGAGAGAGGCATGTCCGGAGACGGTTGACGGAGGATGGTTTCCCGTGTGCTCGCCACTCAGGGAGCCCGGGACGGCAAGACAGCTGCGGGAGGCCGGGGGCATTCTGCTGGCGGTAAAGGCGGGAAGCCGCGGGGGCAGAGCCATGGAGCGGGTGCTGGAGTATCTGGCACAGCAGGACTGCCCGGTGACGGCGGCGATTTTGTGGGACGCGGACGAGTGGCTGCTTCGAAGATATGACTTCGGGAAGCGTACAGGCGGCAGGAGACGTAAGACGGGGAGAGGCGTATGAGGATTCAGGTGCTGGCATCCGTGATGAACGAGGAGCCCATGGCGCTTTTGGAGCGGATGGGGATTCAGTCGGATGCGGTGATCATCAACCAGTGCGGACGGCTGGGGCTGGAGGAAATATCATATAAGGGTCATCGGGTGCTTTTCTGTTCCTTTCCCGACAGGGGCGTGGGCAGGAGCCGCAACGAGGCCATTCTGCGGGCCGAGGGGGACATCTGCCTGTTCTCCGACGCCGACATTGTGTATGAACCGGGATACGCGGAGAAGATAGCGGCGGAATTCGAGCGGAATCAGCAGGCGGATATGATTCTGTTTCAGATAGACGTGGAGGAGGCGCGCAGGACCTATCACATCACGGAGCGCAGGCGGGTCCGCTGGTACAACTGCGGCAGATACGGGGCGGTGAGCTTTGCGGTGCGAAAGGAGAGCCTGCTTAACTCCGGCGTTACCTTTTCTCTGCTGTTCGGCGGGGGCGCAAAGTACGGAAGCGGGGAGGACAGCCTGTTTTTAAAGGAATTCATGGGCAAGGGGTATCGCGTGTACACGGCCCCGGTGACCATCGGGCGGGAGTCCGCCGGAGACTCCACCTGGTTTGCGGGATATGACGAGAAGTTCTTTCGGGATAAGGGGGTACTATACCGGTACCTGTACGGAAAGCTGGCGCGGCCTATGGCAGTGCGGTTTCTGCTGGCCCACAGGGACAAGCTGTGCGCACAGATGCCTTTGGGACAGGCGTACAGGTATATGGCTGAGGGTGTGAAAGGCGATGGGAAGTTTCGGCGGAGAGGATAGAGGATGGAACAGAGCGCATGGGTGTATATCCTGCTGACTGCGGTGACGGTGACGCTGGGGCTGTGGGTGGATAATCGGGAATATGTGTCCGGATATATCAGAGGAGGCCGCAGATGCCTGACCCGGTGGGACGCAGGCGGTGGAATCGGAATCTGCGACAGACAGAGAGCCAGGAACCGGGTGGCGGCCGCGGCGGTCTACTGTCTTATGACAGCCGTGTCAGCCTGCAGGATCGCAGTGGGCAATGACTACTGGGTATACAGGGACAATTTCAAGCTGATCGCCCAAAAGCGCCATGTGGCCTCTGAGTTTGGATTCAATTATATCGTGGAATGGCTTCAGAAGCTCTTCGGCTATGACAATTATCTGCCGGTGTTTGCCTTTTTTTCCATTGTGACGGTTTGGTTTTTCGTGAAAGCGCTCCATGACCAGGGGCAGTATTTTGCGTTTTCCCTCTATTTGCTGATGACAGGGGGATATTATTTCAACAGCCTGAACTCGGTGAGGTATTACCTGGCGCTGGCCATGGCTCTCTTTTCCATGAAATACGTGCTCCGGGGGGAATACGGCAAGTTTATCCTGATCATACTGGCAGGAGCCATGTTTCACAAATCCGTTCTGCTGGTGATTCCGACCTATCTGGCGGCGCGCATACTGGCGGCGGCCCCTTTAAAGAGACGGCACTACATTGCAGGGCTATTTCTCCTTGTCTGTCTGGTGTTCGGGCAGGAGCTGTGCCGGGAGATCATATTCTTTTTCTATCCTTTTTATCGGGATTCCGCTTTTGACACCGGACAGATCTCCTATGCCAATATTCTGAAATGCGGCTGTGTGGCGGCTTTGGGCCTGATCTGCTGCAGGCAGAGTCTGCGGGAGGATCTGGCCAATCGATTTTACTTTTTTCTGAATCTGTTCGGACTGGTCATATACTGCTGCGGCTCTTTTATTCCCGAGGTATCCAGAGTGGGATATTATATGATCATATCCCAGGTGTTTCTGCTTCCCGGGCTGCTGGCGCAGATACCCGGCAAAGGGCTGCGAAGATTGTGCTATGTGGGTGTGATCCTGGCGTTCGCAGGGTACTTCTTCCTGCTGTTAAAGGGAATGTACGCGATGGACGTGAGGCTTCTGCCGTATCGAAACTGGATTTTTAATTAAAGGACGGAGAGAGCTTATGAAAGTTTTGTGGCTGTGCAATATAGCGCTGCCGGTCTGCGCGCGCCGGCTGGGCATGGAGGCTTCCAATAAGGAGGGCTGGGTCAGCGGGATGGCGGAGGCGGTTCTGGCCGGGAGAAGCGGTATCCGCCTGTCCATAGCGTTTCCGCTGCCCGGGGACATGATTCCCCGGGGGCAGAGAATCCGCAGCGGAACCGTGGGGACAGGGGAGACGGAAATTTCTTTCTACGGATTTCCCGAGGATGTGGGTCATGCGGAAAAATATGACGAAAGGCTGGAACCTGCGCTGCAGGAAATCGTCTCTATAGTAGAGCCGGATATCGTGCACTGTTTCGGCACGGAATATCCCCACACCCTGGCCATGTGTCGGATTTTTCCCAGAAAGGATAGGCTGCTGCTGGGGATCCAGGGACTCTGCACTCTGTACGCGGAGAGCTATTACGCCAATCTGCCCAAGCGGGTGATCCGCTCCGTGACGCTGCGGGACTGGCTGAAGCGGGACAGCCTGCGCAGACAGCAGGAGAAATTCGCCCTGCGGGGCAGGATGGAGCGGGAGGCCGTGGAGCTGGCCGGGAATCTCACCGGGCGCACTCACTGGGACAGGATCCACACCGGGAGCTGGAATCCCCGGGCCCGATACCATGAGATGAACGAGAGTCTGCGGTCGGAATTCTACGGGCCGGTATGGGATCCGCAGCACTGCGAACCCTATTCTATTTTTTTAAGCCAGGGGGATTACCCCATAAAGGGGCTGCACTACATGCTGCTGGCGCTGCCGGCCATCCTGAAAGAGTACCCGGAGGCAAGGGTCCTGGTGGCGGGAAACAGCCTCGTGGCCTGTGACACGCTGAAGCAGAGGCTGAAGAGATCGGCGTACGGAAAATATCTGCGCAGCCTCCTGAAAAAACAGGGCCTGGAGGACAAAGTGACATTTCTGGGAAAGCTGGATGCGGGACAGATGCGGGACAGATATCTGAAGAGCAGTCTGTTCGTGTGCTGCTCCAGCGCGGAGAATTCTCCCAATTCCCTGGGGGAGGCCATGCTCCTGGGCGTTCCCTGCGTCAGCGCGGACGTAGGGGGGATCTCCAGCATATTTACAGGGGATGTGGACGGTATTCTGTACAAGGGCTTCTCCGGCGGTGAAGAGTCCGGGAGACAGGGGCATGACCCGGGCGGCGAGGAGGAGCTGGAGGCCGTATCCGGGCGTCTGGCGGAGGCCGTGATCCGCATGTGGCGGGATTCCGCGAAAAGGGACGAATACTGTAGAAACGCCAGAGCCCATGCGCTGCGCACCCATGACAGAGAGCGAAATTATCAGAAATTGGTGGAAATATATGAGAAAATCCTGTAGAATAGCTTTCGTATCCAACTATATCAATCATCATCAGATTCCTTTCTGCAATGCCATGAGCCGGCTTCTGGAGGGGGAATTCACGTTCGTGGAGACAGAGCCCATGGAGGACGAGCGGGTCCGGATGGGATGGCATGGGGAGGAGAGACCCGGGTATGTGCGCCGGTACTATGAGGAGCCCCAGGCCTGCAGGCAGCTGATCCTGGATCGGGATATGGTGCTGTTCGGAGGCACGGACGACGAGAGCTACATAAAGGAAAGGCTGGAGGCGGGTAAGCCTGTGATCCGCGTCAGCGAGCGCCTGTACAAGACGGGCCAGTGGAAAGCGGTGTCTCCGAGAGGGCTTTGGAAGAAGTACCATGACCATACCAAGTACCGGAAAGGACCTGTGTGGCTGCTGTGCGCGGGAGGCTATGTGGCTTCGGATTTCCATATCATTCGGTCCTATCCCGGGAAAATGTACTGCTGGGGATATTTTCCCGAGACAAAACACTACGATGTGGAAACGCTTTTAAAGGAAAAAGGATACGGAGAAGAGAAGATTCCCTACCTGCTCTGGGCAGCCCGGATGATCGGCTGGAAGCATCCGGAGCTTCCGGTGGAGACGGCCAGATACCTGAAAGAAAAGGGGCTGGTATTCCACCTGGATATCATCGGGGACGGAGAGCTGCGGGCCGGGACTGAGGCGCTGGCAGAGAAGTACGGACTTTCGGACTGTGTATCCTTTTTGGGCTTTCAGCCGCCGGAGAGGGTTCGAAGCCATATGGAGCGGGCGGATATCTTCCTGTTTACCAGCGACAGACAGGAGGGCTGGGGGGCAGTGGCCAATGAGGCCATGAACAGCGCCTGCGCGCTGGCGGCCGACCATATGATCGGCGCGGTGCCGTACCTGGTGCGGGACGGGGAGAACGGGCTGGTGTATCAGGACGGAAAGCCCGGCCGGCTCTTTGAGGCGGCGGAGAAGCTGGCGGGGGACAGAGCGTTTTGCCGGAAGCTGGGGAGAGAGGCTTACCGGACAATCACGGAAGTGTGGAATGCGGAGAATGCCGCCAGGCGGCTGCTGGAGCTGATCCGGACGACGGCGGGACTGGCGTGCGGGGACGGGGATCCCGGGGCTGCGGGGAAAGGCGGATACGCGCCCTGTGCGCCGGCCAAGGTACTGTCGGAGCGTTTTCGGCGGTAAGGACAGGATGAATAACCGAAACACCGAATAAATTTGTTCGAAAAAACGAATGGAGCTTAATATAATGGAAACTCCCTTGATAACAGTCATTGTTCCAGTTTATAATATAAAGGACTACCTGCCCAGATGCGTTCATTCCATCACGGCTCAGACTTACCGCCGGCTGGAGATCATTCTGGTGGACGACGGGTCCACGGACGGTACGGGACAGCTCTGTGACAGACTGGCCGGGGAGGATGAGAGGATCAGAGTCCTGCATCAGGCAAACGGAGGCTCCTCCTCCGCCAGGAATCTGGCGCTGGCCCATGCCAGCGGCGAGTATGTAGGCTTTGTGGACAGCGACGACTATCTCTCCCCTGAAATGTACGAGCTGCTGATGGGGGGGATTCAGGAATTTCACGTGTCCGCGGCCCAGGTGGCCAGGGATGAGACGGACGAGAAAGGGAATCCGCTGCCGAATATCTGCGTGCCTCCCAAGGAGCCGGTGGTGATAGAGGACAGACAGTTTATGCGGGAGCTTCTGCTGCACACCGGGGACTGTTCGTTCTGTACCAAGCTGGTGCGCAGAAGCCTGTTCCCCAAGGACCCTTTCCCGGTGGACAAGCTGAACGAAGACTTCCATCTGCTGGTGCGGATGCTGCCGCGGATGGGAGCGGTGCTGTCTCTGCCCACACAGGCTTACCATGTGTTCTACCGGATCGGCAGCAATTCCCGGAAAGCGGACAGAGAGACCTTTTCGCCGGTGTACGGGGACTGCGTGGAAAACGCGGACATGGTGGAAGAAATCGTAAAAAGGGATTATCCGGAGCTCGGGGAGACTGCTTTCCGGTTCGGGATCTTCCAGAGGCTGGAATATCTGCTGCATATTCCCATCTCACAGATGACTAAGGATAATACGGTCTACCGGAAAATAGTGGCATACTTGCGCAGAAATTGGGGAAGAGCCATGACCAACCGGATTCTGACCGGGAAAAATAAATTGTATCACACTCTGTTCGCCATAGCTCCCAGAACGCTGCGAAAGCTGCATGCTGCCTGGCGGCTGCGGGGATGAGACTGGCTTTGCGGGGTGTTTTCGGGCGTATTCTGCAGGAAAATTGCGAGAACGCCGGAAAAGTCTGCCTGTCCGTGGGAAAGAATTGCCATGGCGGGCGGGAAAAAGATATGTTATGCTGGACGAGGTCGGATGGCGGAGAGAACAAAAAGCCGCCTAAACTGAGAATTACAAGTCCGCCTATGCGGTCAGATGGGAGTAAGATTGAAAAAATACGGAAGGTACATATGCGGAATATTGACAATAGCTGCTTTGCTGGGCACCGGCGTCCGATGGCCGGCACCGGCTGTACAGGCTGCGGAGGAGACCGGGCAGGCGGGCATGGGAACGCCGGGAGAGGACGCCGCAAGCACACAGCGATCGACACAGCGATCGGAAAGCCTGCAGACACCTGCCGGAGGGGATGAATGGATAAGCGGGCAGCCGTCCGGAGGAGCGGGCACGTCGGAGAGCGGGCAACCGTCCGGAGGAGAGGATGAGTCGGAGAGCGGGCAGCCGTCCGGAGGAGCGGGCACGTCGGAGAGCGGGCAACCGTCCGGAGGAGGGGATGCGTCGGAAAGCACCCAGACATCCGGAGGAGCGGGTACGTCGGAGAGCATGCCGCCGTCCGGAGGAGCGGGTACGTCGGAGAGCGGGCAGCCGTCCGGAGGAGGGGACGCGTCGGAGAGCACCCAGACATCCGGAGGAGCGGGTACGTCGGAGAGCGGGCAGCCGTCCGGGGGAGAGAGTACGTCGGAGAGCACCCAGCGGCCTGGAGGAGGGGATGCATCGGAGAGCACCCAGCCGTCCGGGGGAGAGGATGCGTCGGAGAGCGCTCAGGAGTCCCAGGCGGGACAGACGCCGGAGAGCGGACAGACACCAGGCGAAAAGGCCCGTATCCCGGCCGGCATGGACCAGGAGACTGCAGAATGGATCCGGATGGCAGGGGAGGCTCTGGCCGAAATTGCCGCGGACAGGGATATCATGGCGCTGGTGTATTTGAGCGACGAATATCCGGTGCGGGTGTCGCCATCCTATGACAGCCCGGCGGCCGTGACCGTGCTCAGCGGACAGACGGTAAACATCCTGGATCTGGCCGTGGATGAGAATATGGAGGTCTGGCACTATGTGAAGCTGGACTATATGAACCAGGAGATCTGCGGCTATGTGCCCAGGACCTATCTGGCCTGCGCGGATGAGCGCTTTCTGGGATGGGAGGAGACTTTCGGCCTCAATGCGTCTGCCTACAACGTGGACGGAGAGGGAAATTACCCGGATATCGAGCAGTTCCCGGAGAGCTACCGTCCTATGCTTCTGGAGCTGAAGAAAACACATCCTAACTGGACCTTTGCGAAGATGAATACCACGCTGGACTGGGGGGATGTCATATCCAACGAGCTGCTGTACGGGAGAAGCCTGGTATACAAAACTCTCCCGGAGTGGGCAAAGAATGGCCTCTATGATACCGGGAACTGGTACTATGCCTCCCGGGCAGCGCTGGAGCTGTACATGGACCCCAGAAACAGCCTGACGGAGAAAGCGATTTTCCAGTTCGAGCAGCTGACTTACAACGAAGCCTATCACACCCAGGAGGCTGTGGCAAACTTCCTGAAAAATACCTTTATGACCGACAATGACGGAAAAGTGGCGCCCGGAACCAATACCTCCTACGCAAAACTTTTCTGGGAAGTGGGCAGGGAGGAGGGACGGAAAGTCAGTCCTTTCCACCTGGCTGCCAGGGTGCTGCAGGAGCAGGGGGACGGAACTTCGCCGCTAATCTCGGGAACCTACCCGGGATATGAGGGATACTACAATTATTTCAACATAAAAGCTTCCGGCACTACCAACGAGGAGATTTACAGACAAGGGCTGCAGTACGCGAAAGAGCAGGGATGGAGCAATGCGGACAGCGCCATCCGGGGCGGAGCGGATTTCATTTCGGCCAATTACATCAAGCGGGCCCAGGATACGCTGTATCTGCAGAAATTCAACGTAAACCCGCCCGGGACGCCCAACGCATATGCCACATACACTCATCAGTATATGCAGAACATTATGGCGCCCACCACGGAGGGACTGAGCATCAAGAAGCTCTACAGCGAAGCGGGAGCGCTTGACAATACCTTTGTCTTCAAAATTCCGGTGTATGAGAACATGCCTGCACAGCCCTGCGCGGAACCCGTTGTGTCCATGGAGGTGGCCGTAGCTCTGCCGGAGGGCTATGGGGACAATGTCCTGTGGCTGGACGGCGTGCCCTATCAGGGGGAGCTTAGGAACGGCAGCCTGATCGTCACCGCCCCCCACGACAAAGTGAAGACGGCCGTGCTGTACCGATATGACGAGTCCGGCGTGGCAAGGGGAATGTATGTCTGGAGTCTGGCTCACAACGGAACGGTCTATACAGCCACGGCACAGCCGGGACTGCAGGATCTGCTGACTTACCACGGTTTTTCCATCCGCATCAAGGGGAAGACGGGCATCCGGGTAAAGACGGGCATTTCCAAGGATCTGCGGGCCCAGCTCATCAGGCCGGGGGTAGACGGCTATGTGCTGAAAGAGTATGGTACGCTGGTCATGAACAGCGCCAATATGAGCCAATATCCCATGATAAAGGACGGGGCGAAAGTAGCGGGAAGTATTTCCTACGGGATAGACAGCAGCGGCAGCATGAAAGACGTGGCATTTGAGCTGGCAGAGGGGAGGTACCGCTTCACCGGCGTGCTGGTGGGGATTCCCGTAGAACAGTACAAGACGGAGTTTGCATTCCGGGGGTATGCCGTGCTGGAGAGAAACGGAGAGCAGGTGGTGATCTACGGACCTGCAAGGGCGAGAAGCATATATGACCTGGCCAAAGCCATGCTGGAGAGCGGCGGATACGAGCCGGGATCGGAGTCCTATGTGTTCCTGGAGAAGCTGATTAACGACGCGGACGCGATTCAGACCGAGACCCAGGAAAACTGACTGGGAGGTTTCGGCATATCTTTCGCTCATCCGGAAATGATAAGAAACAGGGACACGGGAATGTATGCGGAGCTTAAAATGGGAGGATATGATGAATAAAAAGTGGAGATATAAAATCGGAGCATGTCTGCTGCCCCTGGCCATACTGGCAGGCTGCGGGGACGGTAGCGGTCCGGCGGAGTCCGACGGGAGCGTTGTGGATACGGTGGAGCCGGTGAACGTGGCCGAGACACCGGAGCCCACGCCTGAGCAGGAGGAGACGCCGAAACCGGAGGAGGCGGTGCTGCAGTATCAGACAGGCAATCTCACCGAGGAAGAGCAGACCGTAATGCTGGAAGCCATGACCACTCTGCGCCAGAACCTGGAGATTCCGGAGTACCTGGGCGAGGGTATTCACATGGTGAGCAACGAGGAATGGCTGGACACCTTATGCCAGGGAGTCTACGAGGGCAGCAGGAGCTATACCCTGCAGAAAGGGACCAATCTCCTGCTGGTGCTGCAAATCGGATATGACATACAGGGAGAGCCCTATGCCAATGTGTTCTGTCCGGGGGAAAACGGGGAGATTCTCGTGCTCAAACAGGCCGGAAAGACTACATGGCTGCTGCAGACGGCCGTGACGGACGGAAAATATGAGGGAGAATTCGAGATATGGCAGTTTGACGGCGAGACCGGCTACACCCAGTGGGAACAGGGCACCTACGCCGCAGGCATCATAGTGGGAGAATACAAAAAATCCGAATATACCGGAGGACCCGGGGAGGCTTTCGATATATGGACCAACCGGGAAAACTTCCCGTATAAGACTACAACTGTGACGTATGACGAAAACGGGGAGATCCTGCCCACGCCCACACCGGATCCCACGGCGCCGCCCAAGTCTACGCCGCCGCCGCAATCGACGCCGACACCGACACCGCCGCCCGCACCGGATCCTACGCCCACGCCGCCGCCCGCGCAGCAACCCACACCGTCACCGACGCAGGCGCCTACACCGCCGCCGACGCCACAGCCCACGCCGGAGCCTACGCCCACACCGACTCCGGAACCGCCGCCGGAGCCCAGCATGGGAGGCGACTCGGACATTGACTGGGGACCAGACATGGATTGAGCATAAGAGGTAGATAATGTACAGTATCGTGAAAAAAATTCTGGACAGAGTACTGGCAATGATTGGTTTGATTCTGCTGTCTCCGGTCTTTTTGGCCCTGATAGCAGCCATCAAGCTGGACTCCAAAGGCCCTGTGCTTTTCAGACAGAAGAGAGTGGGCATCCACAAGACGCATTTTTATATCCTGAAGTTCCGCACCATGCGGACCGACACGCCAAAGGATATGCCTACGCATCTTTTGGAGAATCCTGAACAGTATATTACCAGGACAGGGAGATTTCTGCGCAAGAGCAGCCTGGACGAGCTGCCCCAGATCATCAACATCCTGAAAGGGGACATGGCCATCGTAGGGCCCAGGCCTGCACTGTGGAACCAGTTTGACCTGATCGCGGAGCGGGATAAATACGGCGCCAACGACGTGCTGCCCGGCCTCACCGGCTGGGCCCAGGTCAATGGGCGGGACGAGCTGCCCATTGCGGTAAAGGCAAAGCTGGACGGGGAATACATGGAGAAGATGGGCTTTGTCATGGACATGAAATGCCTAATCAGGACTGTGTTCTCCGTGGTGAAGCAGGACGGAGTGGTGGAGGGCGGAACAGGCGCACTGGGAGAGAAGAAGCAGTGACACAGCTGATGTACTGGAGAGGTATGTGCAATGGAGACCAGAAATTTCACAAAGATTCCGCTGAACCGGATTATCGCATTGGTGCTGATGGATGTCATGTGTATCATCGTGACATCCTTTGGCGCGCTTTATATTCGGTATGAATTTAGCTTTAAAAGCATAGACGCGATTTTTCTGCGCAGCTATGAACATATCATGGTGCCCAATGTGCTGCTGACTCTGGCATTTTTTGTGATTTGGAAGCTTTACAAAAGCGTATGGCGGTATGCCAGCGCCAATGAACTGATCAATATCATTCTGGCTGCCACCTGCGCTTCCGTAGGGCAGCTGGTCTTCTGCACGGTGTCCGGGAACCGGATGCCCAGAAGCTATTATGTGCTGTACTGGTTCCTGCTGACCACCGCCACATGCTGCATCCGGTTCGGATACCGGATTCTGCGGATCATCAACAATAAGCGGGCCAGCATGGTGGAGCGCAAGCAAAAGGTCAGCACCATGATCATCGGCGCCGGCGCAGCCTGTAATATGATCCTAAAGGAGCTGGAGAGCAGCCAGTATCTGAACCTCTGCGCCAGATGCATCATCGACGACCAGCCCGGCTGCCACGGAAAGCTCATGCGGGGCGTTCCCATCGTGGGTGGGAGGGACTGCATTCTGGACGCGGTGATGCAGTACGGAATCGACGAGATTATTTTTGCCATTCCGTCCGCGGACAACAGGACGAAGAAAGAGATTCTGGACATCTGCAAGGAATCCGGCTGTAAACTGCGCACGGTTCCCGGCACCTATCAGCTGCTCAACGGGGATGTGTCCGTGTCTGCGCTGAAAGAGGTGGAGATCGAGGATCTCCTGGGGCGGGAACCCATCGAAGTGAACTCGGAGGAGGTGCTGGGCTATGTAAACGGCCGGGTGGTGCTGGTCACCGGGGGCGGAGGCTCCATCGGCGGCGAGCTCTGCAGGCAGATTGCGGCCCACAACCCCAGACAGCTGATCATTCTGGACATCTATGAGAACAATGCCTATGAGATACAGCAGGAGCTGATCCGAAAGTATC
Organism: Lachnospiraceae bacterium; assembly: GCA_022799755.1. GTDB lineage: Bacteria > Bacillota > Clostridia > Lachnospirales > Lachnospiraceae > Acetatifactor. The sequence goes on along the minus strand of JAAWOU010000048.1, from coordinate 7,119 downwards.
CGGAATTGAATCTGGCAGTGCTCATCGGCTCCGTGCGCAATACCAACAGAGTCAATGGAATCTTCGAGACATACAGACCGGAGATCGTGTACCATGCGGCGGCCCATAAGCATGTGCCCCTGATGGAGGAGAGCCCCAATGAGGCCGTCAAGAACAATGTGATGGGGACCCGCAGGGTGGCTATGGCGGCGGACAGATACGGTACGGACCGGTTCGTGCTGATATCCACGGACAAGGCCGTGAACCCCACCAATGTCATGGGGGCATCAAAGCGGATCTGTGAGATGTTTATCCAGATGATGAATCAGAGGTCAAAGACCAATTTCGTGGCAGTGCGGTTCGGAAACGTGCTGGGGAGCAACGGCAGCGTGATTCCCCTGTTTAAGCAGCAGATTGCGGAGGGAGGTCCCGTGACCGTGACGGATCCGGAGATCATCCGCTATTTTATGACCATTCCGGAGGCGGTGTCTCTGGTGCTGCAGGCAGGGGCCTATGCAAAGGGCGGGGAGATCTTCGTCCTGGACATGGGGGAACCCGTGAAGATTCTGGACCTGGCGGTGAACCTGATCAAGCTTTCGGGATATAAGCCCGGGGAGGACATTGAGATCAAGTTCACGGGACTGCGCCCGGGGGAGAAGATGTACGAGGAACTATTGATGCAGCAGGATAATTTGGACAAGACGGCTAACCGAATGATTTTTGTGGAAAAACCGTCCTATTTTAATGAGGAGATTTTCGAGAGGCAGCTGGAGAAGCTGATAAATGCCGCGAGGGAAGAGTCCGCGGATATCCGGAGGGATATTCAGGACATTGTGAGCACATATCACGCGTGGGAGGGCGGAGCCGGAAATGAAGAGAGTCTTGATCACAGGGGCGGGAAGCTACATCGGCACTGCCTTTGAAAAATGGATAGAGGATCATTCCGATTCCGTGGCGACGGAAACCCTGGACATGAAAGGCCAGGGCTGGCGGGAGCATGATTTTCGGGGGTATGACAGCGTCTTCCATGTGGCAGGGCTGGCCCATGCGGATGTGGGAAAGGTCACGGAGGAGACTAAGCGGCTCTATTACAAGGTGAACTGCGACCTGGCCGTGGAATGCGCACGGAAAGCAAAGACAGCGGGCGTGGGGCAGTTCATTTTTATGAGCAGCATCATCGTGTACGGGGACAGCGCCGGAATCGGGAAGCGTAAGGTGATCACCGCAGACACACCGCTTTCTCCGGCCAATTTTTACGGGGACAGTAAGGTGCAGGCGGAGGAGGGGTTAAGGAAGCTGGATGGAGACGATTTTTGTGTAGTCATCCTGCGCCCGCCCATGATATACGGAAAGGGTTCAAAGGGAAATTATCCCTTGCTGGCAAAGCTGGCGGGGAGGCTTCCCTTTTTTCCAAGGGAGGACAATCAGCGAAGCATGCTTTACATCGGGAATCTGTGCAGATTCGTGGAGCTGATGGTGGAGAACCGGGAGCGGGGCATTTTCTATCCTCAGAACAGAGAGTATGTGCGCACTGCGGATCTGGTGGCGGCCATTGCGGCAGAGCACGGGAAGCGCATGCGCCTCACCGGCATCTTCCACCCGGTTCTGGTGCTGCTGGGGAAGCTGGGAGGGAAGCTCGGTGCCCTTTCGGACAAGGCCTTTGGGAGTCTGGTCTATGAGAAAGAGATGAGCGAATACAGGGAGGAATACAGAGTGTACGGATTCCGGGAATCCGTGCATCTGACGGAGCGTGAAGATGTCTGAGCGAGTGAGCGTAGTGACCGTGACCTACAACAGCGAGAGGACCCTTGGGGTCACCATGGAGTCGGTGCTGAACCAGACCTGTCCCGAAATAGAATATCTGATCATAGACGGCGGGTCCGAGGACGGCACCGTGGCCTTGGCGGAAAGCTATAGAGAGCGGATGTCGCGCAGGGGCATTCGCCTGCGCATTGTCTCGGAGAGAGACGGCGGCATCTATGACGCCATGAACAAGGGCATCCGCCTGGCCACGGGAGCCGTCATCGGCATATTGAACAGCGACGACTGGTATGAGCCGGATGCGGTGGAGACGGTGATTGGGGAGTTTGAAAAGGGCGGATGCGATCTGGTATTTTCCGATATCAGGCTGCACAAGGCGGACGGCAGCAGCTTTGTGAAAAAGGCAAGGCTGCGCAGGTTCCAGACTTCCAGGGACTGGAATCATCCCACTATGTTCGTAAGGGCGGAAGTGTATAAGGGGCATCCTTTTCGGAATAAGGGGATTCATGATGATTATGGGTGCTATCTGCAGCTGGTGAAAGAGGGGTACCGGATCAGGACAGTGGAAAAAGTGCTGGCGAATTTCCGCATGGGAGGGGTCAGCAACCACAAGAGCCTGCGAGAGGCTGTGGGGAGGATTCGGGACAGGTATCTTTGGTGCTATCGGGTGAATGGGTATAGTCGGTGGTATTTGGTGGAGTGTTTGGGGATTGAGGCGGTTAAGATGATTTTGGGGTGAGCCTGATGCGAATATTGCATATCAATTCTGTATGCGGAGTGACCGGAACCGGAAGAATTGTAACGGATTTATATAGGGAGGCGGCAGAGCGGGGATATGAGTGCAGAGTTGCCTATGGAGAGCATAAGTACAAGAATGTGTCCGATCATATGGAGACCATGAAGATCGGAAGTCTGCGGGGTAACCAGCTGCATGCATTGTATACAAGATTGTTTGATATGCAGGGCTTTGGTTCCCGCAGGGCTACGGAGAAGTTTTTGAAAGAGGTGACCCGGTATGAGCCGGATGTGGTCCATCTTCACAATCTGCACGGATACTATATCCATATCGGATTGCTTTTCCGGTACCTGAAAGAAAGAAATATTAAGGTGGTCTGGACCCTGCATGACTGCTGGCCTTTTACGGGACATTGCGTCCATTTTCAGAATGCCGGATGTGAAAAATGGAAAGAGGGCTGCTACCACTGTCCGCTGAAGCGGCAGTATCCAGCCAGTATGTGGGCAGATTGCTCCCAAAAGAATTATCTGCGTAAGAGAGAACTATTTACCGGACTGCAGGATATGACGATCCTTGTGCCGTCTGCATGGATGAAAGAAAGGGTTCGCCAGAGCTTCTTAAAGGATTATGAGACCAAAATCGTATATAATGGAATTGATTTGAACACTTATCATCCCACGCCTGGCAGCTTTCGGCAAAAGCATGGCCTGGAGCGGAAGTTTATCGTATTGGGCGTGGCAAATGTCTGGGTGGAGAGAAAAGGCCTGGATATTTTTTTGGAACTGGCAAAGCGGCTGGGAGGGGAATACCAGATCGTGCTGGTGGGGTTAACGGAGGAACAGATTGCCGGTCTGCCGAAAGGGGTTTTGGGGCTTCCCAGAACGGATACGGCTGCGAAACTGGCCGAAATCTATACGGCGGCAGATGTATTCGTCAATCCCGGCAGAGAAGAGACTTTTGGCCTTACCGTGGCTGAAGCAATGGCATGCGGCACATGGCCTGTCGTATACGAGGGCACGGCGTGCGCCGAGGTGGTGGAACGGGGAACCGGGCAGATTGTCACCGGGGGCCTGGAAGAGCTGGCAGAGGCGGTACGGGTATATAGAGAACGAGGCCCTATGGAAAATATTGAGAAGTTTGCAGCGTTTTTTTCAATAGAACGGTTCGGCCGGGAAGTCCTGGCGGCATATGGATGAAAGAGGGGAAACATGACTATATCCGTGTGTATGGGAATCTATAATGGGGAAAAATACATTGAGAAGCAGCTGTATTCCATTCTCGGACAGACCAGGAAAGCGGATGAGGTCATACTCTGCGACGACTGTTCTGAAGACGGGACGGTAGGAATCGTCAGGCGGTTTATCAAAAGAAACGGTCTGCAGGATAGCTGGGAGCTGTATTGCAGCGAGGAAAACAGGGGGTATCCCGGAAATTTTTATTATGCCATGGGCCTGTGTACGGGGGATGTTGTGTTTCTGGCAGATCAGGATGATGTCTGGGCGGGAAACAAGCTGGAGAGGATGTGTTCTGCGCTGGAGCGGCATCCGGAGGCGAATGTGGTTGCATGTAAGTTTGGACTGATGGATGGGGCGGATGGGAGGATTCACGCCGTGATGGCGCCTGCCCACAGCCTGGAGACCGGGAAACTGCGGAAAGTGGAACTGCGGGAAATATTCTATAAATATCAATGGCCCGGGATGGTGCTGGCGTATCGAAATGGGTGGTATCGGGAGCAGAGGCGGGGAGATTGCGAATCGGTATTTCACATTCCCCATGATATGCTTCTGTGCGCCATGGCAGCGGAGGAGGGAGTCTTTTTCCAGCTGGATGAGGAGCTGGCTTACCACAGGAGACATGAGAGTAATGCGGCAGCGGAGGAGCACCGGGTGGGGAAACTGCTGCAGAAAGAAAGGAAGCTCTGGGAGATAGAGAAATATTTGAGGATGCTTCGGGAGCTTCAGGCCGGGGAGGTTCTGCGGACAGAAGCGGGAAAGCGGATATTGACAGAGAAACTTCGGACAATGGAGGGACGGTATGAGGCGCTGCAGTCCGGGAGTATGTGGCAGGTGCTGCTGCGGGCCTTTCGGGACAGGCGGAATGTGCGGGTGGCTACGGTGGTCTGCGATTTGCTGATTGTGAGAGGGTGAGGGGGCGTATTGTATTTATGGCAAGGACGGTAAGTATCGGGAACCAGGACTTTGAGAGTCTGAGAAAAAGAGATAATTTCTATGTGGATAAGACTGGTTTCATTAGAGAATGGTGGGAATCGGACGATGCCGTAACGCTGATTGCCCGTCCCCGGCGGTTCGGGAAGACATTGACTATGAACATGCTGGAGAAATTTTTTTCCGTAGAGTATGCAGGCAGGGGAGACTTATTTGAGGGATTGGATATTTGGGAGAAAAAATCACCTGATAAGGATTATAAATATCGGAAGCTACAGGGGACATACCCTGTGATTGCGTTAAGCTTTGCAGACGTAAAAGAGACTTCTTTTAGACAGGCCAGAAAGGCAATATGCCGTACTATTAAGTTGCTATTCGATAGATTTGACTTTTTATTGAAAGGAGATTTACTTAGTCGGAGTGAAAAAAATGATTTCAGACAGATATCCGTGGAAATGGAAGATAATGCGGCAACGTTCTCTCTGAAAATCCTTTCTATCTATTTATCCCGCTACTATGGCAGAAAAGTGATTATTCTTTTGGATGAATACGATACTCCTATGCAGGAGGCATATGTAAATGGATATTGGGAGGAGATGGTTGCTTTCACCAGGAGTTTGTTCAATGCAACGTTTAAAACAAACCCTTATATGGAACGGGCGATTATGACTGGTATTACACGAGTCAGCAGGGAATCTATGTTCTCAGATTTGAATAATCTGGAAGTAGTGACCATCACCTCGGAAAAATATGCGGACAGTTTTGGATTTACAGAGAGGGAAGTGTTCGCGGCGCTGGATGAATATGGCCTGTCTGACCGGAAAGAGGAAGTGAAACAATGGTATGACGGTTTCACATTTGGAGATCGGACAGATATTTATAATCCATGGTCTATCATCAACTATCTGGACAAGGGAAAGGCGGCTTCCTACTGGGTCAATACCAGTTCTAATAGCCTGATTGCAAAGCTGGTGAGGGAGGGGAGTCCGGAACTTAAGATGACTATGGAGAGATTGCTGCAGGGGAAAGGATTTCGAACTATATTTGACGAGCAAGTTGTCTTTGATCAATTAGATCAGGGGGATGAGGCAGTATGGAGTCTGCTGCTTGCCAGCGGGTATCTGAAAGCGGAGCATATTGCGTTTGATCAGGAGAGCGGGGAGACGGAATATGACCTGAAACTGACTAATCAGGAAGTGCGTCTGATGTTCCGGCAGATGATTAAGGACTGGTTCGGCGTATGCCGCAGAGTCAATAATGCGTTCTTACAGGCATTGTTGGCGGATGATGTTAAGGCGATGAATACTTATATGAATAAGGTTGCCCTGCAGACTTTCAGCTATTTTGATACGGGAAAAAATCCGTCCGAATTGGAACCGGAGCGATTTTACCATGGTTTTGTGTTGGGGATGATGGTGGAACTGGCAGACAAATATGTGTTGACATCAAACCGGGAGAGCGGCTTTGGACGGTATGACGTAATGCTGGAGCCAAAACAGGGAGGCTTGGCGTCGGGTGATTCGGCGCCGGATGCAATTATTATAGAATTTAAGGTACAGGATACGGAAAAAGAGGCGGAACTTTCTGATACGGTGAAAGAGGCATTGGAGCAGATTAAGCGACAGAGATATGAGGCGGTACTTGAGGCCAGGGGAATTCCCGGGGAACGGATACGGAGATATGGGTTTGGTTTTTGGGGGAAGAGGGTGTTGATTGGGAGAGGGGAGTAAGGTAATTCTTCTAAACAGTTTTCTGACAAGGTTGTAAAGAATACTGAAAAATAGCTGTATCAGGATTATATGACGCTTCATTTAGGAATTCTAGCGTCTTTATTATAAACATTGTGTAAATAACATAATTTAATGAATGGAGTATAAATAAATTTGAATGATAAAGCAGCTAAAATATAGGTTAGTATGACACTTATAGTGAACGCAATCCATTTATTTGGAAACGTTGAGCTGGTATATAATTTCGAGATTATACATTGTTGTACTATAAAGCCGTATAAATATATTCCATATGCATATTCACATTTTATCCAGCGAAAGTGCAATTTTTGCTCATCGGTAAGAGACAGTGCTAGTACAAAATATGAAAGAATAGATAGACAAATTATTTCTTGACAAACTGGGGGGTCCAGCGTTCTGACGTTTTGAGTACTGATTATCCGACTTTTAGGGTCCTAAAGCGGACCGCAGACGCGGCTGCTTCTGCGAGCATCCCTGTTCGCCAGCCAAATACGGCAGGACCGTGCACATCTCTACAGGTGACAATCCAAGGCTGTTCAACATACCGCCAAGGGACAGCGACGCATGGAAAAAGGAATACGATGCCAGGACTTCTGTGGAACGCTCCAACAAGCGTGAGAAAGAGGATTATAAATTAGAAGACGGCAGGCACCGCTCGACTAAGATGTGGTACTGCCGCCTCTACGGCATCATGATGCTCCAACACCTTGATGCCTGGGAAATGCCA
>JAAWOU010000047.1 GCA_022799755.1 Lachnospiraceae bacterium | reverse complement strand
ATTCTCAAAAAGTATACATTTAGGAAATGCCAAGTATCATTTCATCCTGCTTGAATTCAACCGCTGAACTGAGATTTAGAACTGATGTACCTATCGAAAAAACAGACACTACTTATAAAAGGGGCTGTCACATTAAGGATCATAGACACCTAATATGTATATGCCTGATTACAGGATATCTAAATGTGGTGTAGAATACCTTAATGCGACACCCCTTACTTTATCTTTTCGGCCGATCATCCAGCCTTACCATGTAGTGGACAGCCAGGGCGCTCAGGCCCTCTGTGTTGAAATATCGATCCATAGCGTCACCTCCTGGGCCAATCACGAACTTCTTTGCCGTTTTGTCTGCATTTCTTACCATTCCATCCATTCTCTTCCATCCGTTTTTTTCGCAGAGTATCCAGCTCTGCAAATTATTTTATGGACATAAATAATCTGAGGAAAACATGGCAATATGCAAAACCATGTTTTACCTCAGATTTTCTTGTTTATGCTATTTTAGACTACCGCTTCTACTATCATTTTGCGTCCGAAATAAAATTCTTTGACCCCAATATCTTTCTTTTTACTGAAATTAAAGCTAATCAGATATCCTTTGTCCAAATGATAATACTCCAGATATTCCAGTAGCTGTCTCTCTCCTCTCGCATGATACTCTTCCCCATGCCATATCTTTAATTCTATCACATATTGTATCCCACCATAATCCACAATCACATCTGTACGTTTTGCATCTCTTGTTTGGGCTTCAATATAATAATTCCCTGCTCCATTTATAATAGGCTTCAGATACAGCAGAAAGAATTTTCGACCATAGTCCTCAATGAATTTCCTGTCATTTTCGCCATAAATATCTGTAAAGTGTACGGCAAATCTCTCCAGCACATGCTTCATATCAAGTATTCCATCTACAATGAACTGCTTTTTCTCCTGCTCCGCCTTTCTGTAGATCAAACTTGTCAATTCAGACTCCGACAGGAAAAAATTATACAAACGCATTTCAAAAATACGATTCGCTATCTGTACGCTCCCATCTCTATCCACAATATAGCCGAACATCCTAGCCAGTTCGATTTCTTTCGCATCAGGGTTATATGCTATCTGCCTTCCCTGGAATAAAATCGCCTGCAGCATCTGTTTCATCTCAGGGTATTCATCGATCTGACGTATCAGACTGTCGAAAAGGGGCATTCTCTCCCGTAGCAGCATCTTCACAGCTTCGCCAATCCCTTCCCTTGACCATACGCGTCCGGCATCCAGAAAATCTCTTTCCGCAGGCAAATCCTCATCCAATCTCTTACAAATTGCGGAAACCAGGTACGGATATCCCGATGTATAGTGATAGATTTCCTCCGCCACTGCCGCCACTTTCATTCCAGTATGCCTGTCCTGTTCATACTCTGTCAGCATGTCCGCTATCTGCTCTGCGGAGAACGCCATCTCAATTGTAAATCTGGCAGCTATGTTCCACGGGCTGTTATATTGATGTTCTTCGTCGGATCTCAGCTTTAATTTGAGATTTTTGATATCATAAACCCCGGCCAGGATTACCGAATGAAAAATCGGGCTGACTTTCCTGGCCAGGTAATATTCTCGAAGCTGCGCAAGGAAATCAATAAATACCTGATTGTTGCTTGCACTATCCACTTCGTCAATCATCAGTACGACCGGACGGGAGGATTCCCTGCACATTTCGCTTAAGCAGCCAAACAATTCATCTAAGTCCGCATATGTCCCCTCTGTTCCAAAGGTCTGCAAGGGTTTCAGCAGCTTTTTCCTTTCGCTTTCCTCTATCTCTATATTGCGGAAAGCATCAATGATCTTTCGTACAAATCCTTTGGAAAACACGGTCTCATTCCTGAATTTTGCTGTCCCCAGCAACTGGAAATCCACAAAAAGTACAATATATTGACTCTTTAGATAATCCAGCAATGCCCACAATGTAGTCGTTTTTCCATATTGTCTGCCTCGATTTATAACAAAGTAGCTGCCGGGATCCACATACTGGTCTTTTATCTTCCGCATCCTTTCCTCAAGCCTTACCATGTAGTGGCTTTTCGGATTGCACTGTCCTTCCGTATTGAACTTACGTGCCATATCTCGCCGTCTCCTTTCAATGCCTCCAAGAGAACTACAGTGGCTATGTTCCCATTCTAACATTGCCGAGATATCTTGTAAAGAACTATGGCTATTTCCAAAGATTTGATCAAATTTTTTGACAAACTGGTTGGAAAATACCGGAAAATATGGTATGGTGAAAAACAGGAAGCGGCTGCGAAATCCGCTGGAGCCGATCTCCACAAAGCATAGGAGGTATACACTATGAAGATGCAGATTGCAGATTATGAAGTCCGCCCGGGAGTAGTCCCCAGCGGTAGGAAGACATTCGTGCGAATCATCCCACGGGGAAAGCACGCCAGATTCGACGATCGGATTCACGACCAGCCCAAAGGCTCTCCTTTCCGATTCGATCCCGAAATCTTCGAGCCGGACGAAACGGCCGAGTACAGAATCTATTTTCTCCCCATGCAGCAGACCATGGAGCCTGCGCCTCTCACAGTCTGCGACAGCGTGCTGGTGCGGCCGGACCGAGACGGCTCCCTGGCTTTCGAGTACGCTTTCAGCGGAGAGCAGGAATACCGGTTAGTCATCACTGACCCCCAAAAAGACGGCAAAGAACTGCTGCGCCTCTCTGTCTTTTCCCTCTTCCCAGATTTGTACGGCAGACGGGTGTATCGCGGCGATCTGCATGTACACTCCTATTTTTCCGACGGCAGGGAAGAGCCGATGATCGTGGCTGCCAATTACCGCAAACAGGGCTTTGACTTCATGGCTCTGACAGACCACAATAAAATGTATCCCTCTAAGCTCCTTTTGGAGGCCTGTCAGAACATCCCCTCGGACCTGACTCTGTTCACCGGGGAGGAGGTGCACGTCCCCTATCCCGCGTACATCCATGCCATCAACTTCGGCGGCGCATCCAGCGTAAACGAATTCTACGAAGAGCACCGGGCGGAATGCGATGGGGAAATCGCCCGGATGGCACAAGACCTGAAAGCGCCGGATGGTCTGGATCCTCTGCAACTGGCCCAGCGGATCTGGGTGGCACAGCAGATCAAAAAGACCGGAGGAATGTCCATCCTGGTCCATCCCCACTGGATCAGCAATGCCTATAACATGCCGGACGATGTGACGGATTATCTGTTCGAGCATGAGATTTATGATGCCTTTGAGCTGTTGGGCGGACAGAGCGTCCATGAAAACAACATGCAGACCGCCTTTTACCACGATCAGCGGGCCAGGGGGCGGAGAATCCCCATCGTGGGCTCCAGCGATTCCCACGGCACAGAGCCTCCGGTGTACTTCACTTGGAGCAGCACTCTGGTCTTTGCTTCGGATAAGTCCTTTGAGAGGCTTACCGGCGCCATCAAGGATCTGTACAGCGTGGCGGTGGAGAAGTATCCCAATGAGGAGTACCGAGTGCACGGCCCGTACCGCTATGTGAAATATGCCAGGTATCTGCTGGAGAGCTACTTCCCCAGATACGACGAACTCTGCTGGGAACAGGGCCGCCTGATGAAAGAGTACGCCTGCGGAGACAAGGAGGCTCTGGATATGCTGAGGCTCCTGTCAGGCAGGGCGGAGAAGTTCGCGGCCAGCTTTTTCGGCGGCTGAGGCCTCTCTTTTCAGGCCCGTCCGCTGTCCCCAGACTTCCCAGTATACCTGTACATGAATTCCCGAGCAATCAGTGCCTGATGTCCGCGCCGGGACAAGGCGAAAGAAAAAGGCGATGCGGGGGGCATCGTCGACTGACGACAACGCAGCACTGGGGTGGACAGCGAGTGCTGATTGTTCAAGGATTCATGCATGGGGGGTACTAGACACAAATGATCTGGTAAGGTCTGACATCCCTGTGATCGGCAGGCAGTTTTGCAAGCAGCTGACAGCGATAGCCCACCGCTATGGTGTGCAGGCACAGCCCCGGCTTGTCCGCCAGGTATCTGTCGTAGAATCCCTTTCCGTACCCCAGCCTGTTCCGGAACGGGTCAAAGGCCACGCCGGGCATCAGCATAAGCGCCCTTTCTGCGCTGTGGGCGGAGTAGGCATATAGCTCCGTGTCCCCTGCGGGCTCAGGAATCCCCCTGTAGCCCGCTTTCAGTTCCTCCAAAGCTTCTATTCTGTAAAAGGCCATCTCCGGCTCTCTGTCCCCCAGCACTTTAGGCACATAGACCTTTTTGCCTGCCTTTAGGGCTTCTCTCAGGATGTCCCTGGTGGAAATCTCGCTTCCGTAGCTCACATAGCACAGGAAATATTCCGAGCGGTAGAACCACTGATGCCCCAGGATGCGCTCTGTCAGCAGGGTGTCTCCTATTTTCCGCGCCTCGCCGCTTAAGCTGTCCCTCTCCTGCAGAATCCTCTTTCTGATATGGCGTTTGTCTGTCTCCATGTCCCGTCTCCTGTCCTTTCGGCATACCGCCTGAAAAATTCCCGTACCGTCTCAGGCCATCCTCCTGCCGCCCGAAAAGTTCCCTTACTTCCTCCCGAATTTCTCTCCCAGATTCTCCTTGGAGCCGTCGGGCCGTTCGATGGTAATATTGTCCAGCTGGCCGCGCAGATTGGCTCTGACATTGGTTACATATTCCTTGCGCAGCTGCGCCTGCTCCGCTTTCTCCTCCTCCGTCAGTCCCTCACCCTGGGACTTGTGGTACAGCTCGTTGATACGAGCGATTCTTTCTTCCATATTCATGCTCTGCTTTCCTCCGTTTCTTGAATCCTGCTCCATGCGCTGACAGATACGACTGTTCCGGCACGGATTCCCTGTGCAGTCCAAGTCCTCTTTCCCCTGACATGCCGGCAATGGTATCACAAGGGCCCCTTTCCTCTCAGGGCGCAAACTCCCTGGCGATGGCCTCCGCCACCCGGATGCCGTCCATGGCTGCGGAGACGATCCCTCCGGCAAAGCCCGCTCCCTCCCCGCAGGGATACAAGCCTCGGATCTCAGACTGCAAATGATCGTCCCGATGAATCCGCACCGGCGATGAGGTACGGCTCTCCACTCCGGACAGGCATGCGTCCGGACTGTCGAAGCCCGCGATCTGCCTGCCGAAAGCCTCCATGCCCTCCACAATGGCCTCGTTGCAGGCTTCGGGCAGAATACGGCTTACGTCGGCCCATGTCCAGGCTCCCCTGCACTGAGGCTCCGGGCTGCTTTCGCCCCGTCTTTTTGCCTCTATCGCCTGCGGGCATGTCTTGCGCCCGTCTCTTTGCTCCTGCCGGATGGCTGCCGGGCTCTCCTGGCTGGCCGTCTGGCTATCCACCGCCTGGCTCCCCTGCCTGGCCGCTTGGCTTTCTTGCCTGGCTGCCTGGCTCTCCGTCTGGCTATCCACCGCCTGGCTCCCCTGCCTGGCTGCCAGGCTCTCCGTCGGGTTCTCTTTCACCGGGCTCTCTTGCCGATCCCCCAAGCCCTCTTGACCGCGCGTTTGACTACGTTTCTGTATTCCACCATCTCCGCCGGCGGCTTCCTCCACGCAGCGCCTGAAATCCCCGTACCGCTGTACCGGAATCTTTCCGCCTCCCACGGCGTACGCCCTCTCCTCCAGCCGTCTCTGAAATGCGATCCCCGCCAGCGGGTGCTCCGACCCGAAGTCCTCGGGCGTCACGGTGACGATTATGGCGCTGTTTGCATTTTGACCGCCCCGGTCACTGTAGCTCATGCCGTTCACCGCCGTGCGGCCCTCCTCGGAGGAGGCGTTCACCACATATCCGCCGGGACACATGCAGAACGAATAGACGCCCCTGCCTTGCCCGGTCTTCGCAGTGACCTTATAGGGGGCGGCTCCCAGATCCCCCGGCTCCCCCGTTCCGTACTGGCTCTCGTTTATCATTCTCTGCGGATGCTCCACCCGAAGCCCCACGGCAAAGGACTTAGCCTCCATGGGCACTCCCCGCTTAGACAGCATGGAGAAAGTATCCCGGGCGCTGTGGCCTATGGCCAGCACCAACTGTCCGCATTCTATATATTCCCCCGGGCCCTCTTCCCCATCACGCGCTTCCCTCACGGGACATTCCTCATCTTCGGAGTGAGCCCTTTCCACGGAAGTCCTCTCCCGCGCGGCATCCGGCCCCTCCACGACTACGCCCCTCACGCGCCCGTCCTCCACGCGGATATTCGTCACCCGGCTCTCGAAACGCACCTCTCCTCCAAGCCGGATGATCTCCTCCCGCATCCGTTTTACCACATCGCAGAGCACATCCGTGCCGATGTGGGGCTTCGCCTCATAGCAGATGCTCTCTTTTGCGCCGAACTTTACAAAGGTCTCCAGCACGGCCTTGTTCCTGCCGTCCCTGTCCTTTACCAAAGTATTCAGCTTGCCGTCGGAGAACGTCCCTGCCCCGCCCTCGCCGAACTGTACGTTGGAGGCGGTATCCAGCTTCCCAGTCTCCCAGAAAGTCTCCACGTCCCTGCGCCGCTCCTCCACACATCTTCCCCGCTCCAGCAGTATGGGCCGGTAGCCGTGGAGCGCCAGAAAATAGCCGCAGAAAAGTCCTGCCGGGCCTGTCCCTACAATGACAGCGGGCCCTTTCCGCTCCCTGCTTCCCGGCGTCGGAAAACGGTATTCGGCCTCCACGGCTCTGCACACCAAGTTTTCCTTTCCTCGGAATCTATGTAGTACCCTGTCCTCGTCCTTTATTGACACGTCCACGGAATAGCTGTAGAAAATCGCAGGCTTTTTCCTTGCGTCCACAGACTGACGGACGATTCTCAATGTCCTTATATTCTCTTCGGGAATCCGCAGTACGAACGCTGTCTGTCTCCTCAAATCCGCCTCCGAATGCCCTGTCCTTACTTTCACCTGATTGACCCGAAGCATGTAAATCACCACCTGTCCTTATCCCCGGAAAGCTCTGGCTTCCCCCGCTCTTTCCTGTCAAAATCCCGGTCTTTTCGAAAGTCCGCCCTCGCAGTCATGCCTCTTTCGGGCGGTATATCCTTTGTATCTTTCCCGGCTGTACCGGCGTATCGACCCACAGTCCCTATAAAGCCGCGGCCCCACACCCAGCTACAAAGCCGCTGCTCCATGCCCACTGCAGATTATATCCCCCGCATCTGCCGTCTACGTCCAGAATCTCTCCCGCAAAATACAGACCCGGCACAAGCTTCGACTCCAGCTCCCCAGTGACTTCATCCAGCAAAACTCCACCGGCGCAGACCTGGGCGCTGTCGTAGGAATTGCTGCCCGTTACGTGAAGCCTCCAGTGCCTGCACAGCTCATACACCCTGTTCAGCTTCCTTTCATCCGCCTCCCCCGCGGCTTCTCCGGGCTTTAACCCAGCCAGCTTTATAAAAAGAAGCATCAGTTTCTTATGCAGCAGACCCGTAAAAAACTCCTCCACCGTGCGCTGCCGCCGCAAAGGTTTCCTGGCCGCGCACAATGCCCTATACTCCTCGTCCGTATAATCCGGCAGAAAATCGATCTCTATCTCCACGTCCTCTCCCGGGACAGTTCCTCTCTCCGGACGCTTTTCTCTCTGTCCTGCAGACTGATATGTCTTCGAATGCGTGCGCTCCCCCGCCAGTATGTAATTCACCGTACGGCTTAGCTGGAACATCGGTATCCCGGAGACGCCATACTCTGTCAGCTGCAGTTCTCCCCGCTCCTGCGCCGCCGGTTTTCCCTGAAAATAAACGACTATATGCGCGTCCGCCCTGACCCCCGCCACGGCTTTCAGAGACTCTTCCCTGCATTTGAGCTGTACCAGGGCCGGAACCGTGGGCGCGAGCCCGTGCCCCAACTGCCCGGCCAGCTCGTATCCGCTGCCGTCAGAGCCTGTCCTCGGCGCTGCCTTTCCCCCGCAGGCCAGAATCACCCGGTCAAAGGAACAGTAGCCCCCCGTACCCTGCACACGAAACCGTCCTGTCCTCCTGCCCCGCTCTATGCTCTGAACCTTAAAGTCCGTCACCACCTCTACGCCCGCGGCTCTCACCTCGTAGCGCAGCGCGTCCAGCACGGCAGCCGCCTGCTCACACGCCGGATACAGATAGCCGTTCCTGCTTTTGACCAGAAGCCCAATCCCCTGAAAAAATGAAATCGTATCCCCTGTGCCGAACCGTCTCAGACACTCCTCCAATATATCCGGGCGGCCCGTATAATAGTCCTCCGCCCCCAACTTCTCGTTTCCCAGATTACATTTCCCATTGCCGGTGGAAAGTATCTTCTTCCCCAGCCTGTCGTTTCCCTCAAGCAAAGTGACTTTTCCGCCCCGCCTTGCCGCCGTGACGGCCGCCATCATACCTGCGGCTCCTCCCCCCACAATGCCCACCGTATTTCCCATATCCCATCTCCTCATATACGCCGGTGCAGGAAAAATCCTGCCTGCTGCCATACCACCTAAACCCAACTATCCCCCGGTACAGAACCGGAAGACTGCCCGCACCTTGGGCATTCTTCCGTGCGGGAATCCATTTAGCTGGAGTAATTCTCCAAAAAGCTGTACAGCTCCTCCTCGTCCCGGATCCACATCATATCGATGATATTCTGCTGCAGATTCGTCGGCAGAGACTCCAGCCGGATCTCTGTCTCAATATACACTGTCCGCATGTCCTCCAGATAAACCACTACTTTATTGTCGTACGCAGCCAGGTAAAAGCTGCTGCTGGGCTGGACAAATTTGTAGTCCATCCGGACCACCACCCGCTCTCTGGAAAAGGACAGTACCTCCAGTCCCACAAAGCCCCGCTCCAGCTCTGACAGAGGCGGAAATGCCTCATAGACCTCCATCGCCTGCAGGAACTGTTCCCGGTTCATCCCCACATACTTGGCCGGCAGCCTCCATGTAGTCTCTACCACGGTATGGTACAGGATATCCGTCTCCTCCAGCACATACTTGGTATCCACACAGAGCGTCTCCGTGGAGACCATGACCTCCTGGACCTGGTCGCCCTCCGTCTCCTCAGGCAGAAGTTCGTCATCCGCAGGCTCCGGAAGCTCCTCCCCGGCCGCCAAAATTTCTCCTGCAGGCTCAGAGGCCTGTCCCTGCGGCTCCCCCTCTCCCCTGGAAGCCTCCGGGGAAATCTCCTGCTCCTCCCCCTGTTGCTCCTGCGGATAAAAGAAAGGGGAAGACTTCACCCCTGCATAAAAACCGATCCCCAGCACAAGCAGGGGATATACAATGAATAAGCTGATACATTTTACATACTTCATAGTATTCTCCTTGGAAATCATCTTCCATGGACATCTCTTCTTCCATCTGTAATCAGTATCAGCTATTTTTTATCTATTTATTCACGCCGTGAGGCCGCTTTTCACGAAAAAACCCGCAGCAGCTGTCCCAGCATGCCGATCAGCCGGCCCCCCGGAATGACCTCCAGCTCCTGCTCTCTGAAATTCCGAAGCAGCAGCAGCGCAGTCCAGTAGACCAGACCGGCCACCGCAAACGCGATCACCAGAACCGCCAGACTCCCCAGATGAGAGGCCAGCAATTTCTGTATCAGCAGGCAGACCAGACCGGCTCCCACACCGCTCCCCAACGGCACCACGAAGACCGACAGCCAGTCGGGCTGTACCCGCAGCTGTCTGTAGGCAAACACGCCGGACAGGACGCACAGCGCCAAGCCAAAGGCCAGCCCCCCGTACACAAGAGACATTATACCGCTTTTTCCGACGGTTGCCATGACGATAATGATAAAGAAAAGATCCGCCGCGCAGACCGCAAGCAGCACGGGATATTTTTTCCCCAGCGCCTGCAGGAGCCGACAGAAATACCAGCTAAGCGCCGCAAGCGCAATCATGCCGGAGCCCCACTGCAGCAGCCTTGTCACTGCGCGGGCATTCTCCCGGCACAAGAGATCCGCAAGCTGCTCCCCCATCACTGCCACAAACACGGAAAGAAAAATACCGTGCACCAGACCGATATGAACGCCGCTCTGAAAAACCGTCCTGGCAAAGCGGTTCTCCTCCCGCTTGAAGCATTGGAATATCCTGCCGATCACCGGCAGTATGGCGGCGATGATCAGCTCTGCCAAAATGCCGCATACCACCAGATACTTCCCCACGTACCGGCCGTACTCCACAGTCAGCCTTTCTCCGGAATCCCCGTTTCTGCCGCAGACAAGCAGCCCTGCCACCAGCGGAAAAAACACAAGCAAAGCCGTCGCAAACTGAGGCCATCTGGCATTATGCACATGCCGGACGCTGTCCCAGAGGGAATCCGCCGTATACATTCCCTCCTGCTTTGCCTTTCTGTCAAAGCGTCTGCTTCCCTTATAGATCAGCATTAGAAAGAGAATTACAAACAGCTCCGCCAGGTCAAGGGCCAAGGCAATTCCCAGGCCGCTGTACATACCCGTAAAATTCTCCTGGCGCAGCAGGCTGCTGACCTTTTCCCCATAACCGCCCAGCAGACTGCAAAACAGAATCCCGAATCCAAGTGAGAATACCTGCCGCAGAATTCCGGCCAAGGCCCTGGGAAACTCCGCCCCCTCCCCCTGGAAATATCCCGCCAGTACCGCCGAAACTGTCCTGAGCAGCACCATTGGGGCCAGAGCCAGCAATATTAATCCGCTGTAGGGAATCCGAAAGAGCTTGTCCGCCACAACGCCGGACAGCCCGGCCAGAATCAGACTTCCCGCCGCCCCCAGGATCAATTGGAACAGCATGACGCTGCCCCGCATTTTTGCCATGTTCTTATATTGGCCCTTGTTCTTCCTGTTCCGCAGCAGCCTGCCAAGAGCATCCGACAGACTCCCGCTGACTGCAATCCATATAATCCCGCAGCCCTGTACGGCCACTGCCGTGTAGGCGATTCCTTTGTCTCCTGTCAGCCGTCCCATGACGTATATGGTCACGAACATCAAAATATCGGCAAACGCCTCTGCCTGCCGCCTTTTTACCTCTGTCTGATTCATCCGCTGTCCCTCGGTCAATCTCTCGTAATCCCCAGCCCTGTCAGTATCTCTTCCTGCCTGCGCTCCATCCGGGCGCGCTCATCCTCTTCCATATGGTCATAGCCGCACAGATGAAGCATGCTGTGCGCCACGAGGAAGGCGAATTCCCGTCTAAGGCTGTGTCCGTAC
The DNA here is from genome assembly GCA_022799755.1 of Lachnospiraceae bacterium. GTDB lineage: Bacteria > Bacillota > Clostridia > Lachnospirales > Lachnospiraceae > Acetatifactor. Next base: position 17,542 of record JAAWOU010000047.1, on the reverse strand, counting down.
TCCTGTGCCTGTTCATACACCTTGTCCACGGAAATCATGATGTCCCCCAGCACAAGCTCTCCTGTCTCCGGGTCGAAATAGTCGGCCTCGCTGTCTTCATCTATATCGAAGACGCCCTCCTCTTCAAAGTCCACATTGGGAAAGGAGAGCACATCCGTCTCCCTGTCTATATTCCTGCATTCCCGGTTCAGCTCTCGGATTCCCTCATTGTCCGTCAGCACGATATTCACCTGTGCCTCGTAGGGGCAGTTTTCCGCTTCCAGTACTGCCTGGCATACCTTAGCCGCAGTGTCCTGCACGGAAAAGGGGAGTTCCCGCTCCGTCTCGTTCTCCATGTATAAATTCATCCCTCACGCTTCCTCTCTACCTCACCGGTGCCGTCCGGAAGAATGCCTGCACTTTAGGCATTCTTCCCTGCACAATATAGATTTTCTTAGCGGACGTCCTTTGGCCGCTTAGAAAATCTTTGCGCAGTTCGCTCCTTATCCCTGCGGTTTCTGGCTGCTTCTTTTCCCTCGTAATCCTCATATGCCTTGACGATCTTCTGCACCAGCGGATGGCGCACCACATCCTTGCTGGTCAGCGTGCAGAAAGAGATGCCCTCGATTCCCTTGAGCACCTTTGCGGCAATATCCAGCCCGCTCTTTGCGTCCGCAGGCAGGTCTTTCTGGGAGTCATCCCCCGTGACCACCACCTTGGAACCAAACCCGATACGCGTGAGAAACATTTTCATCTGGGCCGGCGTGGTATTCTGGGCCTCGTCCAGGATAATATAGGCATTGTCCAATGTCCGGCCGCGCATATAAGCCAGCGGCGCCACCTCTATCAGCCCTTTCTCCATATTTTTGGCAAAGCTCTCAGCCCCCATGATCTGGTAGAGGGCATCGTAGAGAGGCCGCAGATAAGGATCCACCTTACTCTGCAGATCTCCGGGCAGAAATCCCAGCTTCTCCCCGGCCTCGATAGCCGGTCTGGTCAGAATGATCCTGCCCACCTCATCGTTCTTAAAAGCGGAGATGGCCATAGCCATGGCCAGATAAGTCTTGCCCGTACCCGCAGGCCCTATGCCGAACACCAGCATATTCTTCCGAATGGCGTCCACATAGGCTTTCTGTCCCAGGGTCTTTGGCTTGATAGGCTTGCCGTTCACGGTGTGGCAGATACAATCCTCGTCTATCTGCGTCAGTACATTCTCTTTCTCTTCCATTCCAAGTGCAATTGCATAATCCACGTTCTGTTCCTCGATTTCGTTTCCTCTGCCGGAAATAACGTAAAGCTGCTTCAGGACTCCCTGCGCACGCTTTACCATCTCTTCCTTTCCGGTAATTGTCAGCTGCCCGTTGCGGTCCACGATGGCCACGCCAAAGTCCCGCTCCATTTTCTTCACGTATGCGTCCTGCATACCAAAAATGTTACGCATATGCTCTGTAGGCATATCCATTCTGATTGAAAATTCATCCATCGGCTTCTGTTTCCCCAACCTCGCTTCTCTCTGTCTCGGCACTTTCTCTCACAGGCTCCTGTACCAGAAATTCTCCCGTCAGTGTCCATGCATCAGTACCTCTCTCTATTCTAACATCTTTTTCAATAATTTGTACCCCTTTTTCGTCTAATTCAGCAAGAAAATCCATTAATTTTTGATTAAGGATGGATTTTGCCTCTTCCTCCGTATACAAATATTCAGTATTCTGATATTCCCGGTAGGTTACGGTGCCCCAGAAAGCCGGCAGGTCCAATTTCTCCAGCATCAGGGGCCTGCTCTCTCTGATTACGCTGTCGTAGACAAGAAACGGCCGGTCCTTTGGAAATGCCCAGGATTTATCCCCCAGCTTTATGTAATGGCTGCATTTCTCTCTGCCCGTGTACCTTTTCTCGGTATGTTTCAGGGAAAGGCTTGTGGTAAATTCTGCCGCATGCTCCAGAATGATGTCCGCATCCGCGTCCACATATCGGTACTCCCGCACTGTAGTGTCCTCATTGTACACGGGTACCTTTCCCTCCACCAGTATGGCGCCTTTCTCCACGGTATCTCCGATGCCCACCTTGGGGACGCCGCTTCTGACGATGATGGACACCACCCTGCCGTTATACTCCGCTATCAGATCTCTCCCGGGGATGGTCTCGGGCTTTTCCGCCGTCATGGGAGCGTCGTTTTCCTTGATGTCGATCAGCAGTCTGATGCCGTCCAATCTGGCGGAGGCCCATGTAATCTGGGGAAAGCGTCTGCGGATCTGCTTCTCCAGCTCCTCAATGTCCAAATCGTCCCGGCGCATGCCGACTTTCACCTGGTTTTCCTTGAGAAAGGTCTGTAACATGTCCTCGGTGATCCGGTAATTTCCGCTGACCTTGATATCCCAGATGAAAAGGGACGAGATCAGCCAGAAAGCCACGGAAAGGATCAACCCTGCCACAAACATTTTCCGCTTCAAAAGCTTGGGAAGAAAAAAGGGCAGTCCATATCTCTCCAGTATGGCTACCCTTGTCCCTGTCTTTTTTACAATGGGGCGTATCTCCCAGAATCCTTTCAGCGTGATATTCATGCAGTAGGCATCCCCCTCCCTGACGATGTCCCACAGCAGGATTCCCTTATTGCTGCACAGGTTCATGAAGCGCTCCGGAGAAAAGCCCTGAATACGGACGCGCAGATAGCCTTTCATATATTTCAGAAATTTGATCATGGCCTGTTCCTTTCTGATTCCGGTTCCGATTTCCCATATGCTGCGGCCCTTTGCGCAAGATCCCGGGCCGCCTGCACCGGCTTATTTCAAATATACTTCACACAGCTGATGCATCCGCTGATCTTCATATCCTCATTGGTGTAATAGTCAATGGAGAGTCTGGAGCCCTCAAAGCAGACCTGACAGGTCCTGCCCTGAAGCAGTATCTGGCATTCCGTGTACTCCAGAATTCCTCTGTAATTCTCGATCCACGCCTCTCTGTTTCCCGTGAGAGTGATTTTCATAGCGCCCATGCAGATATCCTTGGGAAGCCGCAGAGAGTCGATGAGGGACTCTTTTCTTGTCTCACTTTTTTGAATGCGGTCATTGTTTCTCTTCATGCTTTCATTATATTATTGCAGGAGGGAAACTATGCACGGTTTTAAGCCATCCCTTTCTCCATGGCATGGGAAACTGTTTAATCATTCCAATTTGGTTTACCAACAGGGTAATTTTGCTCGGAAACAGGATTTTCCGGGTTGTCTAAGCATGTTTCAGTTTGAAACATGCCGGAATCTCTGTAGCCAAGAAGTGTTCCCAAGTTTTTCTTGTAATAGCTATAAATATTTTGCACACGCTCCCATACCTGTTCATCAAAATAGGCATCGGTCCTCTGACTGACCATACTCTCTACATATGAGCGAAGATCAGAGTAAAACAAGTGGCTGGCATCGTAGCAAACGTACCATTCATCCTCATAAATCTTGTACTGCTCCATCTGCTCAAAGGTCATAAGCCGGCCGCGGATGAAAGCATAGTTTTTTGGGGTCGCAATTTGGCTTTTCTCATATGTGAAGACATAAATCAAAGGCACATCCACACCGCCGTCAATATCCCCCTTGCGCTGTGGAATATAAGCGCTCAGCACCAAGGCCTGTTCCGTATCGAAAGAACCGATTTTCTTATCATAGCCGTCTGTTGTACGGCGATGCAGGCCCGTAAGCTGCAATTGCATATCCATTGGTACAGAAGTGTCAAAAACGGGAGTTTGGCCGCTGTCTATTACCGTTAAATCCATCGGGGATACAGCGGGAACGACCATTCCGTCCATTTGATCCAATAATTTCTGACACAGAGCCAGATATTCTTCAGATAATGCATTCCTCTCGCTGGGGTCTGTGGTGTAGCTTTCAAAATAGGGCCTCAATTCTTCCGGAATTTCCGCTACAAGGTTTGCATCTGCTTCAACAGGCATAATGGGAGTGGGATATTCTGTTGGGATAATGTCATATTCCGCAAAGTCAACCGAGCACATCCAGTCCTGGCCAAAAGCAAAATGATTGTTTGTCAGGATAAAAAAGTACCAATCATTGTCTGCCAACGGCGTTTCCAGCAGCGTTATATCGTATGCTTCCGAAAGATCAATGAGCATCGTGCCGCTTGAATGGGCCGGTATACTCGTATTGTTAAAGGATACGTCTTTCCCCGTAAGCGGCTCTATTTCTTCACCGGTTTTCCATTGCATCAGCTTCAGAACAGGCTGGAAGTGAAGCTCTTTGTCCGACTTATTTTCAACCCGGACGGATACCACTCCATTCCCTTCATAGACGGCAGAAATCTCCAAATCGTCTCCGGACAGCGAAGAGAACAGGCTAACCGCAAAAGCAGTACTGCCAAAGCATATTATCAAAGCCACCGTGACAAGTGTCATCTTGAAAGGATGGAAACGCTTCTTTTTGCCCAGGTCAACGCCTGTTTTTTTCTCAAAAATATTTATTATGTTCTGTAAGTTTGTTCTATTCAAAGAATCCATGTTAACCTCCTTAATTTAGTCGGAAAGAGCTTCTCGCAGTTTCAGCTTTGTTTGATATAGGCGATTGTCTACTTGTTTTGTACTCATATCCAGCGCAAGTGCAATTTCCCTTGGTCTCTGCTCATAATAATAGCGGCGGATCAAGATTTCCCGTTCCGGCTCACCCAGGGCGTTTATTGCAGCGATTAAGGTACGCCGCACTTCTTCTTTCAAAATATCATCTACAACGCCAAGATGATCAATAAATCCTATGTCTTCGAGCGGAACTGTATCTCTCTTTGTGATTTCACGACACCGATTAATCGCCTGTGTTCGCGCAATAATGGATAGCCAGGTTTTTAGCTTTCCCCGCTCCGGATTATACTTGTCCGGATGCTCCCACAAATAAATAAATGTATCAGCCACACACTCTTCAACATCCTGTACGGAACCAATCCCACTCAGAACCGCGCCGGAGACTGACCAAAGCAGTTTAGAATACTTTTTGATAACTTCATTGATCACCGCTTCGTCTTTGTATCTGATTGCAGATATCGTTCTTTTGTCATTCAAAGACATCACCTCTTACGATTAAATTGACCGGTCATATATAGTACGTTGAAAAAAACGAAAACACTTAAAATTTTTCATAATAGTGCTTTTTTAGCCGGGGAATGTCTTTCCCCCCTGCCCGCCGCGCGGCCCGCATGACGCCTCAGGGGCAAATTTCAAGATGCCGGCCTGCGTATAAAAAAATGCCATGCAATGAAATAGCTTCTTGCATAGCATTTTTCGTTTACCCGGCATTCGTTAAAATTTAAGTATGTTTCCTTACGGTTCCCTGTCGATACCGGCAGGGCAGCGCTTTTTCGTCAGATCACAATTCCCTTAATGAAAGGAAGTCTCTCCGGCGCTTTGGGCGTGATCGTGCAGGCAGCCAGATAACGCTTCTCCGCCTCCGCCGCTTTCCTTTCGTCATTGGCGTAAATCTTTGCCAGAGGCTCTCCGGCCGCTACATAATCCCCCACTTTTTTACACAGTACCAGGCCTACCGACAAGTCGATCTCGCTCTCCTTTGTCTCCCGGCCGCCGCCCAGAATCAGGGAGCAGATCCCCACCTCGTCGCAGACGATATGGCTTAAGTACCCGCTTGCCGGCGCCGGCACAGGGCGGATGACGGATGCCTGGGGCAGCTTCTCGGGATGATATACTACATCCACGTCTCCTTCCTGGGCTGCCACGAATTCCGCAAGCTTTTTCAGGGCACTGCCGTCCGCTATTACGGCGTCCAGCGCCTTTTTGGCCTCTTCGCTGTCTTTCGCCTTTCCGCCAGCTACCAGCATCTGGCTTCCCAGGGTCAGACACAGTTCTACAAAATCCTTTGGCCCGTTTCCTTTCAGGGTCTCAATGGCTTCTTTTACCTCCAGGGCATTTCCCACAGCAAAGCCCAAAGGCTGGTCCATGTCGGAAATCACGGCCACAGTCTTTCGTCCGGCATTCTTTCCGATTTTCACCATTTCCTCCGCCAGAGCTTTTGCATCTGCCTCCTGTTTCATGAAAGCGCCGCTGCCGGTCTTTACGTCTAAAACGATGGCGTCCGCCCCGGCTGCCAGCTTCTTGCTCATGATGGAGCTGGCGATGAGGGAGAGATTGTCCACGGTGGCTGTCACGTCCCGCAGAGCGTAGAGCTTCTTGTCCGCAGGGGCCAGGTCCGCAGTCTGCCCCATGATGGCGATGCCGATGCTGTTCACATTCTCAATGAACTGCTCTGTGGTAAGGGCCGTGGTGAAGCCTGGGAAGCTCTCCAGCTTGTCAATGGTTCCGCCTGTATGGCCCAGGCCCCGGCCGCTCATCTTCGCCACGGGAATGCCGCAGGCCGCCACCATGGGGGTCAGGGCCAAAGAGGTCTTGTCCCCCACGCCGCCGGTGCTGTGTTTGTCCACCTTGACGCCATGGATCCCGGATAAATCCAGGAAGTCGCCGCTGTGGGCCATGGCCATGGTCAGGGCCAGGGTTTCCGCTTCTGTCATCTTCCGGAAGTAGATTGCCATCATCAGGGCCGACACCTGATAGTCCGGGATTTCGCCTTTTGTGTAGCCCTCGATGAAGTAGTCGATCTCCTCCCTGGAAAGCTCGCCGCCGTTTCTTTTTTTCATAATGATGTCGTACATTCTCATAGCTTTCTGCCTCGTCTTTCCCTGAATTTAATTTGCAGTATTCTTTTCATACTTCCCGTCATGCCGCCTGGAACGTTAGTGCTGTTCTCAGCGACATATACCAGAGAACACAGTTCTTAGAAGTTCTTTACACATTTTCAAACATGCCGCTTTAGCGACACATACATCAAAAACAATTTCTAGTGTCAAGTACAATCGTTGCCAGCCAAAGCGCGAACGGCACTTGAAGAATGCCCGCACAAAGCGAACCTTGTTCGCTTGGTCATTCTTCTGTGTGCAATTTAGATTTTCTTAGCGGGCATACGAAAGAGGTGGGTCATGCCCTCTCTTGGCCGCTTAGAAAAGCCTTGCACACTTTTACAGGCCCCAGCAGCCCGCTGGGCCCAATCTGCATGTATTCCGAGAAGCGCTCTCTGATTCTGTGGACCAATGTATTGGCAACTTCCACCTCAATCAGGTTCTCGCCCTCTTTTGCTGCTTCGGAAATATCCCACAGATACGGCTGACAGATGCGCATACCCAGGTCCCGGCCGTTTACGCTGAGCTTCGCCGTGCCGCCCACCCGACCCAAATCCAGACCCATTTTCGCGGCTTTCTCCAGGGAAAGCGTGGTGCGATAGCGCATCCGTCCTGAGAAACGCGGCCATCCTGCCTTGCCTGTAATGGAGAACAGCTCCGACGCCTCCCTGACGGTGCGGAATTCCTTTTCCTTTCCCTCTTCCAGCAGTGCAATTTCCCACAGCAGCTTAGGCGTATCCGCTTCCTCCCACTCTACCTGGGGCTTTGCCCTGTCCAGAACGTCCTGGGAAAGTTCATCGAACAGCAGAATCTCCGACTGGTAGGGCACAAGGCACACTCGTATCTTGCCATCCTCTGTGGTATCCCTGCTGATTTTTCCTCTTAACAGGTCAAGCCGCAGGAAATCACCCCGGCAGGGCAGTTCGATGGTTTCGTCCACCTCCCGCTGCACATCCTCCCAGAACAGCATGAACCAGGATGCGCCTCCTCTGGTAAAATGGCCGATTCGCAGGTGGGGCGCTCCCTTAGTATACAAATGGACAAGATGACGGTCTCTGACTGCGGCAACAAGCTGCTCTGTCAAAAGATGCGCCTCTGTCCTCCGGGCTTCCCTCTCACATGCTTCCCCGTCCTCGGTAAGCCAGAACACCGGTAAACCCTCACGTAAGAAACGCTCCGCCAGGCAATGCAACGCCTCAGGATACCGCTCCCCATAGGGGATCACCAGGAAGCGGTGAGCGTGGCCGTTGACTACAAGCTCCCCATCCTTTATCCGTGCCGTCTCCAGGGCATCCAGCGGCAGAAAATCAAAGTCCACATGGGCATCGTACAGCACCTTAGCCACCCTGTCCATAGTCCGGCGCGACGGCGTACTCATCCACTCCGCCTCCGCCATATAGAAGACAGCCCCGTCTGTCTGCAGATCCGCTCCCTCCAGCAGATGGCTCACCTGATTCACATACTTCATCAGCTGGCAGAAACCCTCGTACTGGGGATTGTTGCCCTGGGCATAAAAATGCGGCGGACAGTCAGGATCCGGATACTTGTCCGTAAAAGCATGGGGGACGAATCTGGTAATGCCCCGCACCAGCAGGAAATCCATCAACCATTTCATACAGGCCGTATCCTCCGCCCAGCCATACGCGCCGAACACCTCGCACATGGCCACCCCCTGCATCCTGGGCTCTATCCTGGCCAGGGAGGTTCCCAATCTGGGCAGCACATAGTGAAAAAATGCATGACCTGCCGTACCTGCCGAAATCCGCGCCGATACGTCCAAATCTCCAAAGCCCGGCATCACCTGGTGTAGCACGATATCGATGCCGCTCATGTCCTGTCCGGCCAATGCCCGGAAATAATGGCCGCCGGAACAGCCCAGCCGCATATGGGCATTCATGTCCTCGATGACATGACCGGTATACAGCACACCGTGAGCCCGGCACCACTCTCCCAGCTGCATGGAGAAATTCCGCTCCCAGAGCTTTGTAACCGCATTCATATAGGTAAGGCGAATCTTCGCTGATATATCCGCTTCCATAGGATACCAAAGACCTGGCAGTAATTTCAGCATTGGCAGTCCTGCTGCTTTCTCCGCCTCCGATGACTGCACCATGGTCTTTCCTGTCTCCGGCCACGGCGCTTCCGGTTCCCACAGTCCAGACATTTCATTCAAAATATCCCCGCTCCAGGGATAGGCCATCCCCGGCTGCCCTACGGTTCTGTAATAAAATCCCACATCCTGTCCATCCGGGCCCACATGGGGACTGCCCAGCCCCGGTTCGTCCGAGAAGAACCCGGCCAGCGTATTGCCGAAATATTCCGAAAAGTGCGCATAGTGGGGCTCATACACCGCCTCAATCAATGCCTGCACGGATTCCCTGTCAATACAGTTTATGTATTCCCGGCCGCCCTTACGGGTCTTGATCAGGAAGAAGATCCGGTAGAACCCCTCCGGCACATCCCAGAACAAAAGCCCCTCTGCCATATCCTCCAAAAGGATTCCCTCTCCGGCCAGCAATTCTCCTGCGTCTCCCCGCCTGTAGGCCACTGCGCCCAGCAGCTCCTCGTCGTCCTCTGCGTCCAGCTTCGGCACCAGCACCGCGCTCCCCTCCATGGGACCTGCCACATCCACATGCCGCTCCCTGACAAACCACTGCCGACGCTGTGGATACTTCTCTTTCAGGATTCCGTTGGCATAGCCTGTTGGGAAATGCTTGTCGTCCAGAATCCAGACTTTCATGTCCCGCTTCCTTGCTTCCTCCAGGATTACTGACATGTCGTCCCACCACTCCTGCCTGCCGAATTCCTCATGGGGCCTGGACTCCACGCAGAAAGCCCTGCAGCCGCTTTCCCAAATCACCCGGACGCGCTCCGCCAGCCCCTCTCTTCCTCCCTCGTGAACCCACATAAAAGGAAAGAGATAATTTTCGCCTTTCCCCTCCAGTACCTCTGTCAAACGATTATCCATGATGTTCCTCCTCTATGTCCAGTTTTCCACCGCCAGCCCCTCAACCTGCCAAAACTCCTCTGTATGGTTCGTCACCAGTACAAGCCTTTCGGCCCTTGCATGTGCCGCTATCAGCAAATCCATGGGGCCAATGGGCGTCCTCCTCCGTTCCAGTCCCGCTCTGATTTTTCCGTATTCTTCCGCTGCTGATGCCGAATAATCCAAAACGGTAAGGGGTGACAGGAATAAAGACAATGCGATTCGATTTATGTCTGCCACCCCACTTTTCTCCACACCATGGAGCAGTTCTGCATATGTAATCGCCGAAATACAGATTTCCTCCGGATCATGCAGCAGGAAATTTTGGAGAACCGTCTCCGGCTTATGCTTAATGGTATAAATACAGATATTGGTATCCAGCATATACTTCATAGTTATACCCCTGGCACGCTTTGGTGCGCATACCAATCTTTCCTTTCAAACTTCCTCCCGCTCCCGGCAGGTAATCTCACCGCGGCCATTGTCCATAAAATCCTCCGAGAAAAGATGCAGGCTGTCCAGAAAGCCGGACCATTTGTTATCCTTTGGCATCAGAATCACAATATCGCCGATTTTGTTTACCGCCACTTCCTCTCCGCTAAAGCGGCACTCCTTGGGCAGCCGGACCGCCTGGCTTCTTCCGTTTTCAAATAATTTTGCTGTCATCATTTCTACATACCTCCCTATACTTTTAATATATATCGTGATATATATCTTGTCAAGCTTCAGGAAATTTATCTCAGATTCACCGATACTTCTTGTATCAAAAACAGAAAGGATTTCCGGATGCCAAATCCACAATATGCTCCGCACAGGTTGCTCCCCTGGAAAAGGTAATGTTAAACTTTGCCTCCGCATTCACCCGGGTGACGCGCAATACCATTTTGTTCTCTCCCCGGTTCAGCCTAATGTTTTCCAGATGCACATTTTCTCCCGTCCAGTTGTCGCAGGTATCCCGCTGGGCCAGAATGCTTCCATTGAGGCTTAACCGAAACGGAGAAGTATGGCCTATCTGTATGCATACATCCATATCCCGCGGCGCGATCAGGATTCGGGAAAAATATACTGTGCAGGGCCCCCTGAACCCCATAAAATCCTCCAGGCAAAAGCTGTCCTCCCGCACATTTGCCAGAATCTGCTCGTAGGCCAGACCCTGGACACGGCTTTGATCTGCCTCGCTTTCCTTTCCACCGCCCAAGGGCTCAAAAAGCGCCTCCTCCGAAATAAATTCCGTGTCCGTATCCGCAGCGAAATTCAGATGGAACTGGCGCACCTTGTCCGTCTCGCTTCCCTGCACCCGGGAGTTTTCCATCAGTTCAAAATAAGAGGAATGGGTCAGAAGTTCCCGGGGCGTACAAATCGGCTCCGTGCGCCAGAACGGTCCGGAAAGCTTCCAGGGCACGGCTCCCGCAAGGCCAAACTCCTTTTGCAGCACCCTGCGTCCCTTATTGAAAGCGCTGACCGTAAAGATATTCCTGTCATAGACGATATCCGTATCACCGGGCAGCATAAAGCTGACGGATAACTCCCTGTCGCAATCAGGAAGAAGTTCCAGGCCGAAATCCGGCGAGGAACAGAGAATCCCGTTTACCGTCTCAATATGGCAGTCCAGTCTCTGTCTGTGTCCGCTTCGGTTTTCAAATCTCAAAAGAACCGTTTTGCTTTCTCCGAGGACGATGGAAGGATCCATGCCAGGATAGCTTACTAAGACACGGACCGGGGCCGGGAGTTCAAATCCAAACTGCACCTCCGGTGCGTCCGTAATCGTAACACAGTCGTTGACAGTCTTGGAAAACTGTATGCCCACTCTGGCAATATCCTCCGCCAGGTCGAAAATCTTATCGCTGCGCCGGTCGCTTTGCACGCCAAGTGCATATGTGATCTCTGTAAGCCCATATGCCTGTATCAACTCCTCCGCCCCACGCAGCAGGCCGATCACTGCCCCGGCCGTGGCACAGGTACAGTCCGTATCAAAACCGCAGTTAAGGGCAAGGAGGCTGGTTTTGAGGATATCGCCCTCCCCAAGCAAAAGCGCGGCAATGGTGATGCCCATATTCTGGTATAGATTGGTGCAGTCAGGATGTCCATAGCGGAACAAAAGCTTTCTGAGAACTACTTTGATGTCGTTATATATTCCGCACAGTTCCCTGGTTTCACACACAAGCCTGCGGAATTTTGAGTCGGGTGGCAGTATGACAAGGGCTTTGTCAAGCAGACAGTTCATGTCATCTTCAAAAAAAGCCTCACTTTCCAGAGCAGCCAGGAAACGCTCCGCCCATATGGACTCCCCAAAGTGGTCGATCTGCCCGTCCCTTGAGGCAAACTCACTGGCAAGAACCATATTGCCCACACTGACGCATCCCCATAGTTCGGAACGGATGGGACACCCCATCCCTTCCATATAATAGTCATTGCAAAATTTCCCCGAACAGGGCGGATAAATGCCACGCTCATAATTTTTGCGCATCACGGCATATTCTCCCGGAGAATAGGTACAGTACTTCACAAAACGGTCAAGTAAATCAAAGGCTGTAAAATGCTCGCCTTTCTGCTCCAGCACATCCAGCCACAATACCTGCAAATCCAGGTCATCATTGGGCAGGGTACAGTCAATCATCTCCTGTTTGAAAGTAAGTTCCAGCGGCATTTTTATTCCCTCATAGGGGGCTCCGATATTGCCGGAAACCGCTTTTCCGATAAAACAACCGTAAATCTTGTCCAGGTAAGTCTTATATGAAATCGTTCTCATGGCGGTATTCATTTCTTTTACTCCTTTCTCTCGTTCCTTTCCTATAAAGGGAATGTCCTGAATTCTATTATACTTAAGAAAATTTGTTTTGAATAGAAAAAATTAATGCATGAAAGCACTATCAGGCGGAACAACCTCACGAACCGATTGTTCCGCCTGATCTGTTCCCTCACTGATTTTCTGCGTATTTCTTCTACTTACCCGCTTTCCACTCCTCCAGCTGTCTCTGGACTTCCGTGACGATCTTTTCCGAACCATTGGCCTTTAGCTTCTCAATGAACTCATCCAGAGTCTTGTTCACGTCCTCCTGGGAGGCCAGCTGCCCTGTATTCAGCCTGGAAGTGTACTCCACCTCCACGCTGGAGCATGCGGCAATCTCATTGGCAATGGGTGTCGTATCCACCACAAATCCCATATGGGCCGCCACCAGCGCCTCATCATTGTACTTCTTGATATTCTCCAGCACAGCCCGGTCAGGCCCTACATAGGATTCCGGCCCGTCCACAATCGTCAGATTTCCTGCATAGGTGCCATACCACTCCAGCCATCCCGCATTGGACACATCGGCATTGCGGTTGCAAAGCTGTATTTTGCCGTCTCCATCGTACTCCCAGTGCTCTCCCTCCACTCCGAACCGAAGCAGGGTGGCAATATAGGGAGCGCTGTTGATCAAATCCAGTACCATCATAGCCCGCTCAGGATTCTTACAGTTAGCGCCGATTGCGTTTCCCACACCGGTATAGTTGGAAGTATCCGTCCACACCTTATCGAAGACCTTGAGTTTCGTCTTGTACGCATCCCCATGAAGATCCTCGCTGATCCAGGTATAGCCCCAGGCAGGACACAGAAGCGTGGAGGGCTCGTAAATTGCGGGACCATTCAGGCTGTTGTAGTCATAGGCAAAAACACCTGTCTCCACAAGTCGCTGCTTTAAAAGCACAAATTCCCTGTAGGCGTCAGATTCATAGAAACTAAATACTGTATCCGTGTCATAGGCCGGATCTGCCTCCAAACCGGGCACATTACATACGGCAAAGCTGGATACCAACTGCTCCAGGGCATAGAAATAAGGAACCGGGATAGGTGCCTCAGCCACCAGCGGCATTCCCGCATATTCCGGGAACTTCTCGTCCCGTAGCTTTACTGCCTCCACGGCAAATTCCTCAATATCCATCATATTGTTCCACTGCTGTCCCGCCACATCCAGACCTAGCTCCGTGGCCAATGTGTCGTTGTACACAAAGCCCATAATATAGGCATTGTCCTTAAGGGTGGGCACACAATAAATATGACCGTTCACTTTCACAGCGTCCCATACCGTATCCTTAAACAATGCTTTCACATTGGAGCCGTAGTCCCACAGCTCTTCAAGGGGATAAAAGGCATCCTGGCTGGCATAAGTCAGATAGCTGACGCCCCGTCCCCCATCCAGCATGACCAGATCGACAGGCTCTCCAGAAAGCAGCATATTGGAGACCATATCTTTGTAATCACTCCCTAAGACATGCAGGTTTACCTTACAGTTGAGTTTTTCCTTGAAATAGGCGTCCAAGGCCTGCTGGATCAAATCTGCATCTGTGCCTGCCCCATTGATACAGAAATACCAGTCTAACTCTACATACTCCAGTTCTCCATTTCCCGCGGCATCTTCTGCCCCGCCGCTCTCTCCTCCCGCTTCCGGCGACGATGTCACACTTTCCTCCGTCTTGGATGCTGACGGTTTCTCATCCGTCTGGCCTCCTGCGGGCTCCTTTCCACAGCCAACCAGCATGGAAAACGACAGCGCCATAGTGCACAGCAACGCAATAACCTTTCGCTTCATAAATCTACCTCCTGATTTTGTTTTTTATTGTGAACCATACTACATGGCTACAATCATTCTTTAATACTCCCCACCGTAAGCCCGGTGACAAAATACCTCTGGAAAAACGGATAGGCGAACAGTACAGGCACTACCACCAGCACCGTACATGCCATAATCAGATTTTCATTGGGCACGCTTTTGAGCAGACGCAGACCGTCCGGCGTACTGGCCATCTGGGAATTCTGTTTCAGGAATTCCACCGAATTCTGTATCTTTGTCAGTAACGTCTGGAGAGGCACCAGCTTCGGATTCTGGATGTACAGCATCCCAGTGAACCAGTCGTTCCATCTTCCCACAAATCCAAACAACCCTATCGTGCCCACTCCCGCCTTGAACAGCGGACACACAATCCGCAAAAACACCGTAAAATGTCCTGCCCCGTCAATCCTGGCCGAGTCCATCAGTGCCTCCGGAATGGTAGTCCTGATGAAAGTTCGCAGAATGATAACCCAGGAAGCATTCACCAGCCCTGGCAGTACCAGAATCCAGAACGAGTCTTTCAGATGATAGTACCGCACATTTAAGATATAGGACGGCACCAGCCCTCCCCCGAACAGCATGGTAAAAAACACAAACCATGTCAGCGCCCGCCTCAGCCAGAAATCTTTCTGACACAGCACATAAGCGTACAGGGACATGACAATCAGGCTAAGCACGGTGCCCAGTACGGAATAGGCGATGGTGACTATGTAGGAGGCTGCAATCTGCTCCCCCATTTTCAGTACATACCCGTAAGCCTCCAGAGACCACTCTATCGGAAAAAAAGTGTAGCCTGCCTTGTTGATGCTGGCCGTACTGGAAAAAGAAATTATCACCACCAGCAACACCGGCAGAATGACTATCAGCACTGCCAGAATCAGTACCAGATGGAAAATCATGTTCCACTTCCCGCTGATTTGGTTTATCTGTCTCGTTTTCTGATTTTTCATAGTCGTTCTCTCCCTCCAGGCTCCCCTAAAACAATGCGTTCTCCGGGTCTATTCGGTTCACAATCTTATTGGCTGCCAGCAGGAACACAAACCCTACCACCGACTGGAACATGCCTGCTGCAGTGGTCATACCCAGATTGGCCTGGGTCTTTAAGCCGTTGTAGATATAAGTGTCGATGACATTGGTCACCGGATACAGCGCACCGCTGTTCCCCGTCACCGTATAGAACAGTCCGAAATCCCCGTGGAAGATCCCCCCCATGGCCATAATCAGGTTGATGGAGATAATCATCCGCAGATGGGGCAACGTAATATAGCGCGCCTGCTGCAGTTTGGAAGCCCCATCCAGTGCGGCCGCCTCATAATATTCCCCGGAAATTCCTGAAATCACCGCCAGAAACAGCACTGTCTGGTATCCCACCCCTTTCCAGGCCGCCAGAAACACCAGCAATGGAGGCCATATCCTAAGTTCATGGTACCAGTTGGTCAACCCCTCTCTCCCTAACATCAACATGATTTGATTGACAAAGCCCTTTGAACGATCCAAAAACGCAGTCACAACAATTGCCACCACTGCCCAGGACAGAAAGTACGGCAGCATATAAATAGTTTGGTAAACCTTTGCGCTCCTCCTGGAATGAATCTCGCTGAGCAACAGCGCCATTCCCAGCGCCAGCACAATTCCCATGGCAATAAAGACAACATTGTAGAGAAGTGTATTCCTTACAATGACATAAGCATCCGTGGATGCGAAAAGAAATTTGAAATTCTGAAATCCTGTCCACTCTGAGCCAAAGATTCCCTTGCTCACATTGAATTTCTTAAAAGAAAGAACCAGCCCCCCCATAGGAAAATAATTGAACAAAAGCAGCAAAACCACCGCTGGCGCCGCCATAATATAGAGCGGAATGTCTCTTTTTCTCCATATCTTACGTTTCTTTCCCTCCACCTTGTGTCCAGCCATATTCTCCTCACCCTTTCCGCATGTTCTGCCAACCATTTCATTGGAAAGCACACTACTTTCGTTGATCTGAATCAATTTTATCATCCTTTGTAAGGCAAAAAATGTTGAAATGATGAAAGGACATGTCATAATGTGTTATATTAGTAAAGAGATTGGATATATTTGGAATGCAAAGGCTGGAATAAAAATGGATAGAGAAGATTGCGGAACATCCAAGAATATGTTATCCTGAATGCATGAAATGGCATAGCAACATTGCAAGGAGGCCTCATGGTAAAAGATCTTTTTCGTTCCTCTGTTTACAGCCCTTTTCACGATATCCAGCTAATTCAGATTGGACATCAGGACTGCATACCCGGACACTACTCTGGGCCATATATCCGTAATTTCTATTTGCTGCATTTTATCACAAAAGGCTATGGACAGTTTTCGATAGCGGACAGGGAATATGCCTTACAGACAGGAGATTCTTTCTTTATCTCGCCCGGTTTGTCCACCTCTTATCGGGCGGACGATGCGGCTCCATGGGGCTATATCTGGATTGGGCTGAAAGGCATTATTTTACCTCAGCTATTGGACGAGGCAGGCCTTTCGCAAAAGTCTCCGGTACTCTCCTATTCCGCCGCGCTTTTACAGGCCCTGCGGCAGGTGGAGCTTTGTGCGGAGCAGGATGGTTTCGACTCTCTTCGAACTCTTGGACAACTTTACCTTTTCCTTCATGAACTGGTGAAATGTGGGAGTACGCAAGCAGATTCTACCCCCCCCAGGAAGAAATGCCTATGTTGAAACTGCAGTAAAATATATTCAACAAAACATAAACGAGAAATTATCCGTATCCGGCCTGTCTGACATGCTGGGCATTGACCGCAGCCATTTCTGCACCATCTTTAAGCGCCACATGGGCTATTCTCCCAAGCAGTACATCCAGACCCAGAAGATGGAGAAAGCCAAAATCCTCCTGGAGACCACGGATATGTCCATCCAGGCCATCGCCCATCTATTGGGCTATGGAGACCAGTTCGCTTTCTCCCATGCTTTCCAGCAAAACATTGGCGCAAGCCCCAAAGGTTGGCGCAAGCTCCATGGCACCAGTCTCGGTTCAGCTTTGAAGTAAGACTGGTTTCAAGTACAGAAATGGGGATGCCGTGGCACTTGTGAATTTTCCTGAATCCGAAAAGTAGGTTGTCTATGTAAAGCGCAAAAATCAAGCCATGATTTGATATAATCTTTTGCCTAACATGAGCCACAGCATTTGTAACAATATATAGGTTTTTATCTCACCTAGATTATTGCCAGCACGAATGCTATCGTAAGCGTCAAATAAGATAGTGGATAGAAAAATAACCACCAACCCTCTATACTAAAAGGGTAGTGGTCATCGGCACCGTTCCTGTACCATGGGATCC
>JAAWOU010000046.1 GCA_022799755.1 Lachnospiraceae bacterium | reverse complement strand
ACCTCTTTTTTGCGGAGATGGTGGAGAAAGAGAAAGAGCGCTTCTTCGCGTCTAAGGAAGAGCCCGTGAGAGTCTGGCGCGGCCACGGCAATGAATTGCTGGACTTGCTGGGCGGGCAGCCAGGTTTCAACCTCTACTTTCTGGACGTGGAAATGCCGGGAATGAACGGCCTGGAGCTGTCGGAAAAGGTGCTGGCTTTCCAGCCAGGGGCAAGGATCGTGCTGCTTACCGCCTACGAGAGGTTTGCGCTTCCGGGGATCCGGCTTGGCGTATACTATTATATCCTGAAAGACGATTACCGGGCGGAATTGCGATTGATTCTGGAGCGGGTCTGCAGGGAGAGGGAGGCGGACAGGGAAGAATATTATTACATCGCTACAGGGGTGAGCGGACGCAAAATATCTGTGGATTCCAGGACAAATCAAAATTGGAGCATTGAACTTCTTTCATCAGAATTCCTTATATTGATAGACTGCGCCCTTTCGTCTCATGGAAATGTGCTTGATGTTTTTGTTATAATGAAAAAGCCCTCAGGTGGTTAATCTGCCTCAGGGCTTCTTTTCATTTAGCTACAGTTGCGCATAAATTTTCTGCTTATACCTTAACGGTAGCAAGTGCTGTGCTGTGGTATGGCATAGTCCTTATATACCTTGCATTTTTGATTGCGCAGATAAACGAGGATGTTTTCGGCGCTTAAGCAACTCCTGCTGAAGCTTCTGCATAATGGCTGCCGCCATAAAGCATGCGAGCAGAGGGCCTGCGAATGTCTGCTCGCTTTGCGTCCTGACAGGCAGCATACATTGACTGGGATCTAAAAAAACTTCAAATAACGCTTGACATTCCTGTAGGATATGGTAATATAAACATATGAACAATAGTTCATATGAAAGAACATGCCATTGATATAAGAGCAAAGCGAGGAGGAGACGGGACTTATGAAGAAAACATACAAAATCGAGGTAGACTGCGCGAACTGTGCACTGAAGATGGAGGACGCGGCAAAAAAGGTGGAGGGCGTCCAGGGAGCAACAGTCAGCTTTATGACCCAGAAGATGAAAGTGGAATTCGCGGAGGGCGCGGACGAAAAAGCCGTCATGGAGTCCGTGCGCAAGGCCTGCAAGAAAGTGGAGGACGACTGCGAGATTTTTCTGGACTGAAGAGAACTGCAAAAAGAATCGCTTCGGCGGTTCTTTTTCATCGGGGGGGACGCGGCATGTCTGGGGCGCGGCCCAAGCGCGGAGACTGGCGGGGATGGGAGTCTGTATCAGGATTTCGGCCATACAGGCGACGGAGGCGAGTGGAGTTGGAATCGGCGAAGCGGGGCATGCGGCAGACAGTGCAAAAGGGAGCGCTCTCACCTGGGGAGCGGTTATAGGAAAGGCAGGACAACGATATGACAAAGAAACAGAAAAAAGTTTTGTACCGCATCATCATAGCAGCAGTGCTCATGGTGGCGCTGCACTTTGTGCCCGTGCAGGGGTATCTGCGGTTTGCGCTGTATTTGGTGCCCTATTTTATCATAGGTTATGACATTCTGCGCAAGGCGGTGCTGGGCATCTGCCACGGGGAAGTGTTCGACGAGAACTTCCTGATGGCAGTGGCTACGGTAGGGGCCATGCTGCTGGGTATTTATAACGAGACGAAGGGATTGGAGGGCGAGTTCGCCGAGGGAGTGGCCGTCATGCTCTTCTACCAGATCGGCGAGCTGTTCCAGGCCGTAGCGGTAGGAAAGAGCCGGAAGAATATCAGCGCCCTCATGGACATCCGTCCCGACTATGCCAACATCGAGGACGAGGTGGGCAATCTGGAACAGGTGGACCCGGATGAGGTGGAAGTGGGGACGGTGATTCTGGTGCAGCCCGGGGAAAAGGTGCCCATTGACGGCGTGGTGACGCAGGGGGCTTCCACCCTGAACACCAGCGCCCTCACCGGGGAGAGCGTGCCCAGGGAGGTACGGGAGGGGGAGGAGATCATCAGCGGCTGCGTGAACCTTACGGGCCTGCTGCGGATTCGCACCACCAAGGAATTCGGGGAATCTACCGTGTCAAAAATCCTGGATCTGGTGGAGAATTCCAGCATGAAGAAGGCGCGGACAGAGAATTTCATCACCAAGTTTGCCAGGTATTACACGCCAGCCGTGTGCTATAGCGCCTTGGCGCTGGCGCTGATTCCGTCTGTGGTCAACCTGATCCTGGGGAATCCGGCCAACTGGAGCACATGGGTCATCCGGGCATTGACTTTCCTGGTCATCAGCTGCCCCTGTGCGCTGGTGATTTCCATCCCTTTAAGCTTCTTCGGGGGTATCGGGGGAGCTTCCTCCTGCGGTATCCTGGTGAAAGGCTCCAACTATCTGGAGGCCCTGGCCCGGACAAAGTATGTGGTCTTTGACAAGACCGGTACCTTGACCAAGGGAGTGTTCCAGGTGACCGATGTCCGCCCTGCCCGGGCATTTCAGGAGAAATTCGGGCAGGAGAGCAGGGCAGAGCAGCCGGGAGAAGACGGGCAGGGGGAAAAAGAGGCGGGCCGCGTGCCGCAGGCGCGGAACGGCGAATCGGCCTCCGCGCCGCAGACAGCCGCGGAACGCCTGCTGGAGCTGGCGGCCTGCGCGGAGAGCTATTCCAATCATCCCATCAGCAAGAGCTTAAAGGAAGCCTACGGCAGAGAAATACATCCCTCCCATGTGTCCGATATAGAGGAAATCAGCGGCCACGGTGTGAAAGCCCGGGTGGAGGGTGTAAGCGTGGCGGCGGGCAATGCCAGGCTGATGGAGAGCCTGGGTCTGTCCTATGAGGACACACAGCAGCCGGGCACCATTGTCCATGTGGCGGTGGACGGAGCGTACGCAGGCTGCATTCTCATAGCCGACGTGGTCAAGGAACAGGCAAAAGACGCCGTCGCCGCCCTGAAAGCGGCAGGCGTCAAGAGGACAGTCATGCTCACCGGGGACAGCAGGTCAGCGGCGGAACATGTGGCCCGGGAGCTGGGACTGGACGAAGTCAAGAGCGAGCTGCTGCCCGGGGACAAGGTGGAGGCCGTGGAATCCCTGCTGGCCCGGAAAGCGCCAGGGGAGAATCTGGCGTTCGCAGGGGACGGCATCAACGATGCGCCGGTGCTGTCACGGGCTGACATCGGTGTGGCCATGGGGGCTCTGGGCTCCGATGCCGCCATAGAGGCGGCGGATGTGGTGCTCATGGACGACAATCCCATGAAGCTGGCTCTGGCCATAGGGATTTCCAGGAAATGTCTGCGCATTGTCTACGAGAATATCGTATTTGCCCTGTCCGTCAAGGCAGCCTGCCTGATTCTGGGCGCTGTGGGGCTGGCCAATATGTGGATCGCCATCTTCGCGGATGTGGGCGTCATGGTGCTGGCGGTGCTAAACGCCATCCGGTGTCTGAAAGTATCCGGTTCCGGCACAGCTGCCTGACAGCCAGAGAGCAAACTAGCTGAGAGAGCTGGCGGAACTGAGGATCCGGCAGGGTGAGACCATAGAGGATATGCTGACATACTTGGACAGCGATTCCCTGAAAAACATCATGCGGGAGCTTCTGGCCTGAAGTGGTTACTTTTTCCCGCTTTTTTCTCAGAAAGCGCAAAAAGATGGCAAAGTCGGTCCATTGATGCTATAATGATAGGAATCCGCGGGATGGACAGACTCGGACATGCTTTCCCAAGGAGGAAATAAAAAAGGAACGGAGGAGAATTATGAAACTACTGATTATACGCCACGGAGACCCGGACTATGTAAAGGACTCCCTGACAGAAAAGGGCTGGCGGGAGGCGGAGCTTTTATCCCGGAAGATTTCAAAGATGGAGGTGACCCATTTCTACGTGTCCTCTTTGGGAAGAGCCAAGGATACGGCCTCCCTGACCCTGGAGAAGATGGGCAGGACAGCCACGGAATGCAAGTGGCTGCGGGAGTTCTGGCCCGCAATCAGGCGGCCCGACCTGGAGGGGGAGAGGCGCTCCATCGCCTGGGACTGGCTGCCCCAGGACTGGATGGCGGAGAAAGCCTTTTACCAGCCGGATCAGTGGGCGGATACGGATATTATGCGGGAGGCAGGCGCCGGCGAGGCCTATAGGGAGGTCATTCAGAATTTTGACCAGCTTCTGGCAGACCACGGCTATGTCAGAGACGGGAGCCTGTACCGGGCGGAACGCCCCAACCGGGACACGCTGGCGCTGTTCTGCCATTTCGGCATGGAGTGCGTGCTGCTAAGCCATCTGACGAATATCTCTCCCATGATACTCTGGCACCATTTCTGCGCGGCCCCCTCCTCCGTGACCACAGTCTATACCGAGGAACGCCGCCAGGGGAAAGCCATCTTCCGGGTCAGCGCTTTCGGCGACATCTCCCATCTGTACGCGGAGGGGGAGGAGCCCTCTTTCGCGGCCAGATTCTGCGAGACCTATGACGAGGAAAAAGAACGGCATAAATAGGGTGTGGAATGCCCGGAGGCCTGCTGCCGGATGACGATGGTAGAGTATGCCGCCCAGGCCCGGTTCTACGACCGATGAATCATGCAGTCCGCCAAAGGTGAGAAAGCCTTTGGCGGATTTTGTCTGACATAACATTTAGGGTTGACAGGGGGAGAGAAGTGTGTTAATTTATATCTATCAGCGATATGTCGAGAGTCGACATGTTGATGGTAGACATGTTGAGTATAGACATGTTTTCAAACCTTGCTTAGGAGGGATACGGTTGAATGAGACTTTACGGAAAAAGTACATACCCATGACAGAGACTACCTACTACACCCTGCTGGCGGTGACCACGCCGCGGCACGGCTACGCCATCATGCAGTATGTGGGGAACCTTACCAACGACAGGCTGCTCTTGGGCACCGGCACCCTCTATACCATGGTGGGCCGGCTGACGGCTGACGGACTCATAGACATGCGGTATGAGGACGGGAAGAAAGCCTACTGCCTGACGCCGCTGGGCATGGAGCTTTTGGGGGAGGAGACCAGGCGCCTGGGCCAGCAGCTGGCGGACGGGCTGAAAATCCTGTCAGGGGGGGTATCAACGGCGGATTGAAAGGACGGCTGTGGGGGGATTTTATGAAGTGCGCATCCCCAAACGGCAATGTGCTTAAAAGGTGCGCCGTATGGAAATGCAGAGACGGTTGGATAAAAAAGCGTATCCGACCCATTGGGCATGAGCGCGCGTCGCGGCGCGCAGACAGGCATTGTTATGAAGTTAGAGGTAAAAGGCATCCGCAAGAGCTTTGGGGACAAGGAAGTGCTCCATGGCATAGACTTCCATGTGGAGAGCGGTAAGGCATTGGGACTGTTGGGCAGAAACGGCGCGGGCAAGACTACCACGATCCGTATTCTGATGGATGTGTTCCACGCAAACAGCGGGGAAATTCTCCTGGACGGCATAAGATTCGTGCCCGCAAAGCATCGGATCGGGTATCTGCCGGAGGAGAGGGGGCTGTATCCGAAGCGGACGGTCATCGACCAGATGGTGTATCTGGCCTGCCTGCGGGGGATGAACCCCAAGGAGGCCAGGGAGAGCGCGAAAAAGTGGCTCTCCAGGCTGGAGGTGTCCGAGTATGAGACCAGGAAGCTGGAGACGCTCTCCAAGGGCAATCAGCAGAAAGTACAGCTTGCCGCCACTTTGGTGAGCAATCCGGAGATCGTCATTCTGGATGAGCCTTTCAGCGGGCTGGACCCGGTGAACTCCCAGATTCTCAAGGACGTGGTGAACGAGCTCATAGCGGACAACAGGATCGTGATATTCTCCAGCCATCAGATGAGCTATGTGGAGGAATTCTGCGACGAGATCGCCATCATCAATCAGGGCGAGGTGGTGCTGGCCGGGAAACTGCGGGACATCAAGAAAGAGTACGGCAAAAACCGCCTGATGCTGGCGGCGGAGAATCTCTCTCTGGAGGAGCTGGCGGACAGGGCAGAGCGGGAATGGGCGGATCTGGTATGCGTCTCGGACAGAAAGAAAGATTTCTTAATCCTGGAGCTCAAGGAGGGCGCGGACAGGAGAAAGATCATGGCCGCCCTGGCAGCCTCCGATGTGGAGGTGGAGCGGTTCGGCAGATACGAGCCGTCCCTGAACGATATATTTGTGGTGAAAGTGGGTGAGGAAGAATGAAAAGATTTGGCATTGTGCTGAAATATGAATTAAAGGAATACTTTACCAATAAGGTGTTCATGGGCCTGACTGTAGCCCTGGTAGTTCTGGGAGCGGCGGCGCTGTTTTTGCCCCGGTTCGTGGATATGTCCGGATTTACGGGCGTGAAAGTAGTGGGCGGCGGCAGCGAGGAGACGGGCGGCGAGAGCACAGAGGAGGAGAAAGCCCTGTACCTGTATGTGGACGAGGCCGGCGTCGTTCAGCTCCAGATACTGCAGGAGATGTTTCCTGACGTGGACTGGCAGGAAGCCGGGGACGCGGACGCGCTGAGGGCATCCGTGGAGGCCCAGGACGCCGAGGCCGGGTTTGTGGTGACAGGGGCCACCCAGTATGAGTATTATGTGTACAATAAGGCCATGACGGACCGGAATCCCGATATCTTCGGGCAGGCCATGAAACTTTTCTACCGGATACAGTACAGCCGGGAGAAAGGCTGGGATCTGGGGGAGATCACCGCAATGTATGACGTGCCCGTGACGGTTACGGAGCAGATACTGAACAAGGACTCCGGCAGCAATTACTGGTATTGTTACGTCCTTGTCATCATCGTGTTCATGCTGATCGTCTATTACGGCCAGATGATCGCGGTGTCCGTCACCAGTGAGAAGAGCAACCGGGCCATCGAGGTGCTGGTCACCAGTACTTCCCCCAACAGCCTGCTGTTCGGCAAGGTGATCGCCGGAGCGGTGGGCGGCGTATTCCAGATGGGAGTGATCCTGGGCGCCGTCCTCCTGTCCTACCAGGTGAACAGGGAGCAGTGGGGCGGTATGCTGGATATGTTCCTGCATATTCCCGGGAATGTGCTGATATCTTTCGCTTTCTTCGGACTGGGCGGTTATCTGTTCTACGCGTTCCTCTTCGGTGCCATGGGCGCGCTGGTGAGCAAGACCGAGGACATCAGCAAGAGCGTGTCCGGCCTGATGGTGGTGGTGATGGGCGTGTACTTCTTCTCGCTGATGCAGCTGATGAACGTAGACGGACCTGTCATCAAGGTGCTGTCTTTCCTGCCCATCAGCTCCTACAGCACCATGTTCGCCCGGGTGGCCATGGGCAGCGTGGCGATATGGGAGATCGTGCTGTCTTTCCTGATCCTGGCGGTGTCCATCGTAGGAACCGGAATGGTTGGGGCCAAGCTGTACCGCATGGGAACCCTGCGCTACGGCAACCCCATCAAAATCGGTACCGCGCTGAAAGACCTGCGCAAAAGCGACTGAGCGGATTCTGTGAAAAGAAGCATGCCTTATCGGGCATGCTTCTTTTTTCGGCCGTATGTATCCGTCGGGTGATGTCCGGCGGTCAGCAGGGACAGGGTGCTTCTGCCTCATAGAGGGGCAGGAAATCAAAAAACTGCTCCATCAGCTGCGGATCGTAGATGCTGCCGGCGTGCTCTCTCATCTTCTGCATCACGATCTCCTTGGGATAATTTCCGCCGGAGATGGTGGGCACCACCCAATAGGTATAGTCCCCCACGATGTGGATGATGCGGGATTCCAGGGGAATCTGCTCCCCGGCCAGCTGGTTGGGATAGCCCTTGCCGTCCCAGCTTTCGTGGGAGTGCAGGATGACGTCCGCCACCTTGTAGAGCTCCTCGAACTGCCTTGCCATGGTGTAGCCGTGGGTGACATGGGTCTTGAACCGCAGTGTCTCCTCCTCGGTCCTGGACTGTCCGCGGATATAGAAAGACTCCGGGAGCTTTGCCATGCCGATATCCTGGTATCTGGCGGCCATGGCGACTTCCTCGGAACGCTCCCTGGGAATATTCTGCTGCATGGAGAAAGCGAAAGCCATCTGTGCAGCATATTCCACCACCTTTTTGCTCAGGATCTGCTTGTCGTACAATCTCTCCATAATATAGTCGGGGACGTGCAGGTCGTGCTTGAGCACCGCTTTGTTTTGGTACATCTTGGCGTCCGCTCTGGAGAAGCAGTCCTGCAGTGATTCGTGTTCACTGTTCCAGTCGGCCGCGCCTATGGCCACGGAGAGGGGCAGGGAGAGCGTGGTATCCTTGCCGCAGTCCCTGGCCACCCGGCGGCAGTAATCCAGCGCGGTCTCCAGCGTGGTGTCAGGCAGGATCACGCGGAATTCATCTCCCCCGCAGCGCGCCACCAGCCAGTCGCTCTTCGCCAGGCCGGACATGATCTTGGACGCATTGATCAAAAGCTGGTCGCCGGCCTTGTGGCCGAAGATGTCGTTGGTCAGCTTCAGGAAATTGGCGTCCGCGGATATCATGCAGATCTGGCGGCCTTTCTGGCCGGCGTACATATCCATCACTTCCTCGAATTTACGGCGGTTGTACAGGCCTGTCATGGAATCCTTTTCCGCCAGGGTCTCCAGGACCGTCTTCTCCTGCTGATGCGCCAGCTTCTGGCTCTCCAGGGAACTGACGGCGCTTCTGAGGCGCAGATTTCCGCAGCCGATCTGGGAGAACTGGTTGGCCAGCAGGGAGAGCAGATCCAGAATATGCTCGAAATGGGCTCTGGTGATCACGGGAATGGCGTGCACATGCTCCAGAAATTCCTCCTCGTCCAGCTGAAGGATCCGCGCGTTGGTACGATATTCTTCATCGTCCGGCACATCCTCCGCCAGACGGACCTGCCCCACCAGGATGCTGGCAAGATGCCTGCCCTCCACCAGAATGCTGACGCTGGCGTCCGTGAGCCCCGCGGACTGGCAGTGGCAGATATAGGGCTTGGTATCGCTGTGGGCGCTCAGGGCCTTGTCGGACATCTCGCAGCGCGCCTTTCCCACGGGCGTCTTTTTCACGATGTCGCGGCAGAAACGGCAGTAATCGCTGTCCGCGGTAATGCGCTCGCCGTGAGGTCCCCGGATGCTGATGCCCACCTGCAGGGCCACGGAAAGAGAATCTATGAGATTTTGCATAAAATCTATGTCAAATATGTCGTGGAATGTGTATGTTTCCATAATGTACCCCCTTACTATATCTAATTTACCATAATTTTGGTGTATTTGTCTATAGAAGTTTTGCGCCGGGGCTTTTATAATGAATTGACATTTTTTTTGAAAAGTGGTATCATGATTTGGTAGCGAATATACTCAGAATAATGGTGGAGACATGGAGAAGCAACAGATACTGGTCGTTGATGATGAAGAAATAAATCGTGTGATACTCATGGAGATGTTCCATGAAAATCGGGACGAGTACGAACTGCTGGAGGCCGGCAACGGCGCGGAGGCAGTAAGACAGATTGAGGAGAACCACAATATTGTGCTGGTTCTTCTGGACGTGGTGATGCCCATCATGGATGGGTTTAAGGTGCTGGAATACATGCAGGAGCATGAGCTGCTGGAGGCGATTCCCGTGATACTGATCACGGGGGAGACCGTCAAGGATAGCGAGGGCAGGGCCTATGACTTCGGCGTGGCCGACGTGATACATAAGCCTTTCTATCCTTATATCGTGAGGCGCCGCAGCAAGAATATCATAGAGCTGTACCAGAACAAGCGCAACATGGAGCGGCGTCTGAAAGAGCAGGAGATCGCCATAAGAGCCCAGGAGCAGGAGATCAGGGAGACCAACGAGTTCATGATCGACGCTCTGAGCACTGTGGTGGAGTCCAGAAGCGCGGAGACGGGCGACCACACCAAGCGTATCAAGTTCTATACCAGGATAATGGCGAGACATCTGATGGAGCATTTTCCCCGGTACGGCCTGACGCCCGCTTTGGTGGACGCGATTTCCAGAGCCTCGGTTCTGCATGATATCGGTAAGATCGGCATTTCCGACACCATCCTCCTAAAGCCGGGACGTCTGACGGCGGAGGAATTTGAAATCATGAAGACGCATACCACCATAGGATGCGACATCCTGGAGAAGCTTTATAAGGACAGGACCGGCGAGTTCTACCGCTACTGCTATGAGATCTGCCGCCATCACCATGAGCGGTGGGACGGAAGAGGTTATCCGGATCATCTGGCCGGAGAGGATATTCCGATCAGTGCGCAGATTGTTGCCGTGGCAGATGTTTATGACGCGCTGGTGAGCCCGAGGGTTTACAAGAGCTCTTTTTCCAATGATAAGGCATTTGAAATGATCATGAACGGCGAATGCGGTCAGTTCTCGCCGGATATATTGGAATGCTTTAAGCTTGCCAGGGAGGACTTCTTTAATATTATGGAAATGTTGGGTACTTTTGAATTTTCGTAATATGGACGGCAGCAAAGTGGGGATGACGCTTCTGCTGCTGTTTTCTTGTGACAGAAGCGGATAGCCGGCGGGGGGACTACATGGGAGAGAATTGGATAGGCGTATTTCCCGTAGAGGACGCGCTGGAGATGATTCTGATATTTGACGGGACAGGCGAGATCGTCTACGCCAACGCCGCAGCCAGGAATAAACTGGGCTATGGGGCCCAGGACGGGGAGGAACACCTTGAGGGAAGACGGATCGGCGATGTGTTTCCCGCAAGCGCCAGGTTCCCGGAGACTGCTTTGGATTCTCAGCCGGAGGGCGGGACAAAGCATCTGATCATGTACCGGAGGAACAGGACCTGTTTTCCTGCGGAGACGAAGTTTCTGCGGGAGGGGGACGGCTGCTGGATCTGCATGGCTAACGATGTGCTGGAAAAGGAGCATCTGGCGAGGGAGATCGAGCAGGTCCGGGAGGAAGCCGGGCAGGCCGCCAAGGTGAAGTCGGAATTCGTGGCCAATGTGACGCATGAGCTGCGGACGCCCGTGAACGGCATCCTGGGCAATGTGAGGGAACTTCTGAGCGAGCCTTTGGAGGAGCGCACCGCAAAGGCCCTGCAGCTGATAGAGCGCTGCTGCGGGGACATGAACAAGATCATCAACAACATTCTGGATTTTTCGAAGCTGGAGGCGGGGAAATTCACCCTGGAGCCTCGGAAATTCCATTTCCGAAATATGCTGGATTACATAAAGGCTCAGCACATCAGCAGGATTACCGAGAAAGGGCTGGATTTCTTCCTGACGGTATCGCCCCAGGTGCCGGAGTATGTGGAGGGAGATGAGCTGCGCATCGTGCAGATTCTGAACAATCTCCTGTCCAATGCCCTGAAATTCACAGCCGTGGGCAAGATTACGCTTCAGGTGCTTCTGACCGCCCGCGTGGACGGAAAAGCGGAGATTTTTTTTCTGGTATCCGATACGGGGATCGGAATCGCCGAGGAGGATCAGGATAAGCTGTTCAAAAGCTTTTCCCAGGTGGACGCTTCCATCTCCAGGAAATACGGAGGTACGGGGCTGGGTCTGAACATCTGCAAGCAGCTGGTGGAGCTCATGGGCGGCAGCGTTGACGTGGAGAGCGAAAAGGGCCGGGGCGCAAATTTCTCTTTCTCCATATGGGTGGGCGACTGCGGGGAGAAGACCAGTCCTCAGACCCCGGCGGACGACATAAAGGCTGCATTCGGCGGCATATCCTGTGCGGCCGAAGCGGAGGACGAGGAGGATGTGAAGCGCTACGGCACGCGTTCCAACAGGGAAGCGCTGAAGCGGAATCTGTCGAAGCTGATTCTCAGCGTAGAGATGGAGAACTGGGAGAAAGCGGAGATGTTCATGGAGACGGTGCGGCAGCTGACCGGCGACGCACCCTCCGACATAAAGCGCATGGCCCTCCGGCTGAAGATGGCCATTCAGAAAGAGGATTACGAGAAAGTGACAGCGGAATTCGACACACTGTATCAAAACAGTCTGACAGGGGATGAGACCGGAGGGTCCGGCCCTTGAGATATCTGTATGAGTCTGCAGGCAGGGAGGTGCCGGGGATGGAGCACGCGGACAAAGGCGCGGCGAAGATTCTCATCGTGGACGACCTGGAAGTGAACAGATGCATTCTGGAGGAGATCATCCGGGGCATGGGCTATTCGCCCGTGTCGGCGGGCAGCGGGGAAGAAGCGCTGCGGCTGATGAAAGAGGTTCGCCCCCGGTTGATTTTGTCTGACATTTCCATGCCGGGAATGGACGGCTATGAGCTGTGCAGGATTTTAAAAAACGATAAAAAGACAAAAAATATCCCGATTATCTTTATTTCTGCATATGATAATCCGAAAGATATCATAAAAGGCCTGACGCTGGGCGGCGCGGATTACATTACGAAGCCCTTTTTCCCCGAGGTGGTGCAGGCGAGGGTAGGGGTCCATCTGCGCCTGTATGAGGCAGGCAGGGAGCTGGAGGAAATGAACCGCAGACTCCATGCCTCCCTGAACGAACAGCTGGAACAGCTGGAGCAGGAGAAGAAAGACGTGCTCTATGCACTGGCGGGAATCGCGGCGAGAAATTCCTGCTACAGAGGAGAGCACATAGAACGCCTGAAAGAGAACTGCAGGATTCTGGCCCAGGGGATGCAGCTTTCCCCGCTGTATGAAGATAAGATTTCCGACGCTTATATCGATACGATTCAGCTGGCTGCGCCGCTGTGCGACATCGGCAATATCGGAATCCCGCTGGAACTTCTGCGAAAGAGCGAGGCGTTTCAAGCCGGGGAGATGACGATCGTGCAGACCCACACCACCATCGGCGCAAAGCTTTTGAGCGATCTGCATGTGGGCAGCGATTACAATGACTTTGTCCGCATGGCTGTGGACATTGCCCATTATCATCATGAGAACTGGGACGGAAGCGGCTACCCGGAGGGGCTTAAGGGGGAGAGAATCCCGCTGGCGGCGCAGATCGTATCCATTGTCCAGGTCTATTGTGCCCTGACAGACAAGAAGAACTACAGCAGGGAAGAGGCTTTCAAAATCATGGAAGAGGAAGTAGAGATAAAGTTCAATCCCGATATTTTCAAAATATGCCGCAAGATAGCGCGTCAGCTGTGCTAGGCGGCGCAGATCACAACAAAGCGCAGGGACGGCAGAGGAAGTTGAAGTGTGACCGTCCGATCAGGAGGGGATGAACCGTGATTAAGGATGAGGAATTTATAAGGATTGCCTCTTATATGAAGCAGCGCTACGGAATCGACCTTTACCAGAAAAAGGTCATTGTCAACGGGCGGCTGGAGAATTATATTAAAAGGGGCGGCTGGAAGACTTTTGATGACTTCATGAATGCGGTGGAGCATGACAAAACAAGCAATCAGGAAAAGATGCTGGTAAATTTCCTGACCACCAATCATACATATTTCATGAGGGAATTCGAGCATTTCGATTTCTTCAAGAACGAGGTGCTTCCCTGGCTCCATCAGAAAGAGGCGGCGCGAAGGGATCTGCGGATTTGGTGCGGCGCGGCTTCCTCGGGGGAAGAGCCCTACATGATAGCCATGGTGCTGGCGGATTTCTTTGGGATGGAGCGGGACAAATGGGACACGAAAGTGCTGGCCACGGATATTTCCACCAAAGTGCTTCAGAAAGCCATGGCCGGGATTTATTCGGACGAACAGCTCAAGAATATACCGGACCATTGGAAGAAACGATTCTTTAACAAGCTTGCGGGGGGAACACAGTTCCAGGTGAAGCGGGAGCTCAAGGACGAAGTGATTTTTCGTCAGTTCAATCTGATGGATCCTTTTCCGTTCCGGCGGAAGATGCATACGATATTCCTGCGGAATGTCATGATATATTTTGACGAACAGACAAAACGACAATTGGTGCAGAAAGTATATGACGCGCTGGAGCCGGGAGGGTACCTGTTCATTGGCACCACGGAGACCATTGATCGCAACAGCACGCCGTTTCAGATCATTCAGCCGTCGATATTCAGGAAATGACAGAGAGGGACAGGTGATATATGCTGCCGATTAAGGTTTTGATAGTGGATGACTCCATTGTATTTCGGGAACTGCTGGTCCAGAATCTGGGCAGGGATCCGGCAATAAAGATCGTGGGGACGGCCAGAGACCCCTTTGAGGCCCGGGATGCCATCCTGGCCCTGAAGCCGGATGTGATGACCCTGGACATTGAGCTGCCCAGAATGAACGGCATAGAATTTCTGCGCAAGCTCATGCCCCAGTATCCGCTTCCCGTGGTGGTGATCAGCTCCCTGAGCGACAAGGTGTTCGACGCCATGAACGCAGGGGCGGTGGACTTTGTGGCGAAGCCCGCGGTGTCCAACAGACAGCAGCTGGAGGACTTTGTCAGAAATGAACTGCTGGTGAAGATCAAGATCGCCGCCAGCGCCCGGATCAGTAATATCAAGAAGACCGTGCTGCAAAACCAAAATGCGCCGGAGCGCTCGGGGGTGAGGCGCAACAACCTGGTGGTGGCCATCGGCGCTTCCACAGGGGGGACGGAAGCCACCTCCGCCGTGGTGCGCTCGTACGGCACGGATATTCCGGGAATTGTCTGCGTGCAGCATATGCCGCCCGGGTTTACGCAGATGTACGCCAAGAGGCTGGACGACGAATGCCAGATTCATGTGAAAGAGGCAGAGACCGGGGACAGGGTTCTGCCGGGACATATGCTCATAGCGCCCGGCGGAGACAGGCATATGAGGCTGGTGAAAGTAGGCGGCTGCTACCAGGTGGAGGTCAAGGCCGGTCCCAGAGTGAATGGACATTGTCCTTCCGTGGACGTACTGTTCGACTCCGTGGCAAAGGTGGCCGGGAGCGATGCGCTGGGCATCATCCTGACAGGGATGGGCGGGGACGGTGCAAAGGGGCTGCTGGCCATGAGAAAAGCCGGAGCCAGAACCATCGGACAGGACGAATCCACATGTGTGGTGTATGGAATGCCTAAAGTCGCATATGATCTGGGGGCGGTGGAATACCAGGAAAAGCTGGGAGACATCGCCGGAAGGACATACGCGGTATTGAATAAAATGTAAAGGAGAAAAATCATGAAGATTCTGCTGGCGGAGGACGATTTCGCAACAAGGAAATTTATGGCAAACTTTCTCTCAAAGTACGGTGAGTGCGACATCACGGTGGACGGAATGGAAGCCGTGGACGCATTCATGATGGCTTTGGAGGACAAGGAGCCTTACGACCTGATCTGTCTTGACATTATGATGCCGGTCATGGACGGTTATCAGGCGCTGATGGGAATTCGCAATCTGGAAAAGGAGAGGGGCGTTCCCGAGGAAAAGGCGGTAAAGGTTATCATGACCACAGCCTTGAACGAGGAAAAGAATGTCAAGATGGCATTTGAGTTGGGGTGTACCATATACTCCGGAAAGCCCATCGATCAGGAGCGCTTCGAACAGGCACTGAAGAAGCTGAATCTGATTTGAGCGGCCGGGCCTGCTCTGGCCGGGAGAAAAGAGATTAAGGCGCGGCAGGTACGCGCCAGGGAAAGGAGATAGATATGGCGGGAGATTTTAACACCGAGAGCATGTTGGACATGTATCTGTTCGAGAATACACAGCTGCTGGAGCAGCTGCAGGAGACTGTCCTGGAACAGAAAGATGCCGACAGCTTTGATGAAGACAGCATAAACGAGATATTCCGCACCATGCATACGATAAAGGGCTCTTCCGGTATCATGATGTTCGACAATATCACGGCTGTGTCGCACAAGCTGGAGGATGTCTTTTTCTATCTGAGGGAATCTCACCCGGACAATGTCCCACATGTGGAGCTGGTGGAACATGTGTTGGAGGTGGAGGACTTTATCTCCAATGAGATGGAAAAAATCCGAAACGGCGATCCTGCGGACGGCGATGCAAGTGATATCATCGCAGATTTGGACAAATTCTTAAATATGATCAAAAACGGAGGCGCGGATGGAGGCGCCGGGGCTCCGGAGAACGTACACGAGGAGCCGAAGCATTTCTATATCGCTCCCGTGGCTTCGGCGGCCAGCCGTTTCTACAAGATATTCATCCACTTTTTCCCGGAGACGGAGATGGCCAATGTACATGCGTACAAGACCGTCTACGCGCTGAAAGAAATCGCGGAGGACATTCTGTATTCCCCCGAGGAGCTGCTGACGGACGAGAAATGCGGCGAGACCATCATCAAAGAGGGTTTCCGGGTTCTGCTTCAGGCACAGTGCACGGAAGAGGAAGTGCGGGATCTGATAGGCGTAGGATATGACATCGAGAAAGTGGATGTCTTTGAGTGCGATGCCAATCAATTCCTGCTGGGCTTTGACTTCGGCGACAACGAGCCTGCGCCCCAGATCGACCTGGAGTCCAGCGTGGAGGTCATAGAGGCCAAGCAGGAAGCTGCTCAGGCGCAGGAAGCGCCAAAACCTGCGGAGAAGAAGCCAGAGACGCCCAAAATCACGCCGGGCGATTTCGTCATCCAGTCCAAGGAGCCCGGCCGGCAGAAGAAGCTGGCCAAGGATAAGCCCAAGGGGGAGAAAGCGGCGTTCATCAGCGTCAACGTGAGCAAAATGGATCAGCTCATGGACCTGATCGGTGAGCTGGTCATCTCCGAGTCAGTGGTGCTGCAGAGCTCGGATCTGAAAGTGCCCGGTCTGAATCTGGACAATTTCAACAAGGCGGCGGCTCAGCTTGCATCCATTTCCAGGGATTTGCAGAACGTTATCATGTCCATGCGAATGGTGCCCTTGACCAATACATTCCAGAAGATGAACCGTATTGTCTTCGATGTGTCCAGAAAGCTGGGCAAGGACATCGAATTTGTGATGGTGGGAGATTCCACCGAGGTGGATAAGAATATCATCGAACATATCTCCGATCCTCTGATGCATCTGGTGCGCAATGCCGTAGACCATGGCATTGAGACCAACGAGGAGCGCGAGGCCAGCGGCAAGGCAGAGAAAGGAAAAGTCACTCTGTCCGCCAAGACCGAGGCGGGCAAGGTTTGGATCAGCGTTGAGGACAACGGCACGGGCTTAAACCGTGACAAAATCCTGGCCAAGGCCAGGAAGCAGGGCATTCTGGATGACAGCAAACCCGATTCCGCCTACACGGACAAGGAAGTGTATCAGCTCATCACGCTGCCCGGCTTCTCCACCAACGAGCAGGTGACGGAGTATTCCGGCCGGGGCGTTGGCATGGACGTGGTGGTGCAGAATATCCAGGCCATCGGCGGTGCGCTGGAGATCGACAGTACGCCCGGCTTCGGCAGCATCATGAGCCTGAAGATTCCCCTGACGCTGGCCATCATCGACGGCATCGTCATGGAGGTGGGAACCTCCTCCTTTGTCATGGAGACAGGCGTCATCAAACAGTTCATACGCGTCAAGCAGGACATGATGATTCATGAGCCCAACGGCGACGAATTTGTCATGATCCGCGGGGAGTGCTATCCTGTGATCCGCCTGGGCAAGTGGTACGGCCTGGAGGAGTATCAGGAGTCCGTGGAGGACGGCGTCATGCTGATCCTGGAGGTAGAGGACAGGAAGATCTGTCTGCTGGTGGATAATCTGGTCGGAGAGCAGGAAATAGTGGTAAAACCGATTCCTTCCTATGTCAAGAAAGTCAGGGGACTGTCCGGCTGCACGCAGCTGGGCGATGGCAGCATCGCTTTGATTTTGGATGCTCCCGGATTGGTAGAATAATATAAAAGAAAGGGACGGAAGCATATGGACGAAACAAAGCGGCTGCTGGGACAGCAGGAAGAGATGGACGACGGCGAGGACAGGAAGAACACCCAGAGGGGCAAGTACATGACTTTCAAGTCCGGACCGGAGTATTTTGGACTGGAGATACAATATGTGCAGCAGATCATACAGTATCAGTCGATTACGAAGATTCCGGAGACGGAGGACTATATCAAGGGACTGATCAACCTGAGAGGAAAGATCGTACCCGTTGTGGATGTGCGTCTGCGCTTCAAGCAGGGTGAGTATGAGCATAACGATAAGACCTGTATCCTTGTGATCAATGTGAAGGACAGCACGGTGGGCCTGATCGTGGAGCAGATCGCTGAGGTGGTGGAGATCAAGGAGGAGAATATCCTGCCGCCTCCTACCATCGGCAGAGGAGACAAAGGGCATAACAAGTATGTCTACGGCATCGGAAAAGTAGGGAATTCGGTGAAGCTTCTGCTGGATCCGGAGAAACTGCTGTATGATGAGGATACCTCGGACACGGAGCAAATCAAAAGGGTCGAAGAAGAGTAAGAGGAGAGAATGTCATGAAAAATATGAAGATGAAAGTGAAACTGATAATCGGGTTTTCGGTTCCTATCGTGCTTACGCTGCTGAACATCATCATCGGTGATCTGTCCACCAAAGCGGCAGTGAAGATCACGGAACCCTCCGCCCAGGAGAGTTATGTGACAAATGCGGCGATCTTTACAGCCGTCATCGCGGTGATCTCCGTGGCAATTACCGTGGCCGTGGCGCTGGCTCTGATCAAGGCCATCGAGAAGTCCGTGGCACAGCTTTCCGACGCAGCTAAGGAAATCGCAAAGGGCCGCGTGGACATCAAAATGGTCAAGTACAACAATGACGAGTTTGGCGAGCTGGTGGATGAGTACACCAAGGTAATCGAGAACATCAAGTATCAGTCCCAGGTAGCTGAGGAAGTGGCCAGCGGTAACCTGACCATCACAGTCAATCCCACCTCCGCGGACGATGTGCTGGGACATTCCTTAAAGAAGCTGGTGGAGGATAACCACAACGCTCTGAGCAATATCAGCGACGCGGGATCACAGGTTACGATCAGTTCTTCCCAGGTGGCAAGCGCCAGCCAGGCATTGGCCCAGGGATCCACGGAGCAGGCGAGCGCCATCCAGCAGATCACTGCTTCCATCGACGAAATCGCCGAGAAGACAAAGCAGAACGCAGAGCAGGCCAATTCCGCCGCAAATCTGGTTGTACATGCAATCGAGGATGTAAAGAGGGGCAATGTGCAGATGCAGGATACCATAACTGCCATGCAGGATATCAACAGGGCCTCCGAGAATATCTCCAAGATTATCAAGACAATTGACGATATCGCTTTCCAGACCAATATCCTGGCGCTGAACGCTGCAGTCGAGGCAGCCAGAGCCGGCGAGGCAGGCAAGGGCTTCGCGGTGGTGGCTGAGGAGGTCCGCAGCCTTGCCGCCAAGAGCGCAGAGGCCGCAAAGGAGACATCCGCTCTGATCGAGGATTCCATTGAGAAAGTGAACTCCGGCGCGAAAATCGTAGACGAGACCGCAAAGGCTATGGAAGAGATCAGCAAGGTGGTGCAGGAGAGCGAGATCATCATCAACGGCATCGCGGAATCTTCCAACTACCAGGCTACCGCAGTGGCGCAGATCGAGCAGGCCATCAGCCAGGTATCCCAGGTTGTCCAGACCAATTCCGCTACCAGTGAGGAATGTGCGGCGGCCAGCGAGGAACTGTCCAACCAGGCTTCCAGAATGCGCGAGATGCTGTCCACCTATCGTCTGGGCAATGAGAGCGCAAGCCCCGCTTCCTATAGCAAGGGATCTTCTTCCTATACTTCTCCTGCGGCCAATGAGCAGGTGATTTCTCTGGGGGACGGCTTTGGAAAGTATTGAGAGAGAAAGAGGTGCAATGAATGAATCTGTTAGATGAGCTGAGGGCTCTGGGGGTAGACGTGGACGACGGGCTGAAACGCCTGATGGGGAATGAAAAGCTTTACAGGAGGCTGTTGGGCTCTTTTGTCAAGATGATCGCCACCCAGGCTGTGGATCCGGATTTTGACGAAAACGATTATCAGGAGGCCATAGAGAAAGCACATTCCATCAAAGGCACGGCCGGCAATCTGTCGCTGACTCCTATTTTTGAGGCCTATAGCGAGATTTTGAATCTGTTAAGAACGGAAAAGCCCGCGGAGGCGAAAGCGGTTCTTGCAAAAGTATTGCCTGTCCAGCAAGAAATTATTTCTTGTATCGAGAAAAACATGGAATAAAGTGTGCACCTATTGTTAGTGCCGCTGCAGCGGCATGTCTGGAAGTGTGAAAGCGTAGCAGTGCTGCGGGAATGGTTCCTGCAGCACTGTTTTCAGCTTTTATAAGAGGGCTTAAAATGGGGATCATGGATAAATTATTCGGCAGGGTGAATACTGCCGCAGAACAGGAAATACTGATAGACATAAAAGAAGAACCATTGGAGGGAAACGATATGGAAGCTGTACATGCGAGACCGCAGCGGGGCATGAAACTGCAGCCTCTGGATGAAATAGGCGGTTTCAAGATCAGACCCGGATTCTACAACAGGGACGGCGCTACGGCCACATCCAATGGAGTGAGCTTTACGATTCACTCCAGGGGGGCCACGAAATGCACGCTGCTCCTGTACCATCCGCAGGAGACGGAACCCTACGCGAAGCTGGAGCTTCCGGAGTCCTATCACATCGGAAACACTTATTCCATACTGGTATTCGGGATCAAAATCGAGGAGTTCGAATACGCGTTTCAGCTGGACGGGCCCTATGACAGGGCAAAAGGGAAGCTCTTCGACAAAAACAATGTGCTGCTGGACCCTTACGCGAAAGCCGTGACAGGACAGCGAAACTGGGGCGAGCGGCCGGAGAACGACAAGAACTTTGAATACCATGCCAGGGTGGTGGAGAACAATTTCGACTGGGGGAAGATCAGACAGCTGGAGACTCCTCTGGAGGATCTGGTGATCTATGAGATGCATGTGCGGGGATTTACAAAGGATTCCTCCTCGGGGGTGACGGCGCCGGGAACCTATGAAGGCTTAAGGCAGAAGATCCCTTATCTGAAAGACTTGGGCGTAAACGCCGTGGAGCTGATGCCTATCTTTGAGTTCGACGAGATGGAGGACGCCAGGGTGGTGGACGGTGTGCAGCTCTACAATTATTGGGGCTACAATACTGTCTGCTTCTTTGCGCCCAATACGGGATATACTTCCAAGGTGGAGCACAATCACGAGGGAGACGAGCTGAAACAGCTGATCTATGAGCTGAAAGAGAACGGCATTGAGGTTATCCTGGATGTGGTGTTCAACCATACCGCCGAGGGAAATGATGACGGTCCCTGCTTTTCCTTTAAGGGAATCGACAATGATGTATACTATATCCTGACGCCGGACGGGCATTATTATAACTTCAGCGGATGCGGCAATGCGCTCAACGGCAATCACCCCATGACAAGGCGGTTCATTATCGACTGCCTGCGCTATTGGGTGACGGAATACCGTGTGGACGGTTTCCGCTTCGATCTGGCCTCCATACTGACCCGGGACCAGAAAGGCGAACCCATGGCGGAACCGCCTATCCTACAGGAGATTGCCTATGATTCCATATTGGGGAAAGTGAAGCTGATTGCGGAGGCATGGGACGCAGTGGGGCTTTACCAGGTGGGAAGCTTCCCGGCTTTCAGCAGATGGTCCGAGTGGAACGGCAGATACCGGGACGATATGCGGCGTTTCCTGAAAGGCGACGGCGGCATGGCGGGGACGGCGATCACGCGGATCACCGGCTCACGGGATATGTATGACCCCATGAAGCGGGGGGCCAGCGCGTCGGTGAACTTCCTGACCTGCCACGACGGCTTTACTCTGTATGATCTGTACTCCTACAATGTCAAGCACAATGAGAAGAACGGCTGGAACAATACGGACGGGGACAACAACGGAAACAGCTGGAACTGCGGCGTGGAGGGGGAGACGGACGATCCGGAGATAGAGAGCCTGCGCCGCCGCATGGTGAAAAATGCCTTTGCGGCGCTGATGTGCAGCAGAGGGCCGGCCATGTTCTTTGCAGGGGATGAGTTCTGCAATACCCAGTTCGGAAACAATAATGCCTACTGCCAGGACAACCGCATTTCATGGCTGGACTGGGACAGACTGACGGAATACAGGGAGATACATGATTTCTTCCGTTATATGATAGCGTTCCGCAAGGAGCATGCCGTGTTAAGGAAAGC
The DNA here is from genome assembly GCA_022799755.1 of Lachnospiraceae bacterium. Taxonomy (GTDB): domain Bacteria; phylum Bacillota; class Clostridia; order Lachnospirales; family Lachnospiraceae; genus Acetatifactor. The sequence continues at coordinate 7,016 of JAAWOU010000046.1, read as the reverse complement.
CACGGGAAGCGCCGCATGCGGTTTTCCCGAGATCAGCATCCACAACGGGTATCCCTGGAACGGGAGGACGGATTACAACTGCAAGCTCATCGGAATCATGTATGCGGGCCGGAATGAGGAGGATACCAAAGACGACATCGTTTTCTACGGAATGAACGCCTACTGGAATCCGCTGGACATGCAGCTGCCCAACCTGCCCGAGGGCATGCGCTGGAAAGTCTGCGTCAATACTTTCGTGGAGTATGGGGACGGGAAAGACATCGAAGCACAGACCCAGTTTCAGTACGACAGCATGCTGCAGATACCGCCCCGCACGGCGGTGGTGCTGGTGGCCGAGTAAGTGTGGAAGTCCGCAGTCCGTAACAGGGTCAAATATCCGCAAGCCGCATAGAATAAAGGGAGCGATACGGAACCTTTTGGGCAAAGGAGAACTTCGGATGGACTGCAGGGACAGAATTCTCTCCAATAACTACTATGATGTAATTATCGATTTTCCCATAGATGCAATGCGGTATGATTACTTAGACTTATGCTATGCGAATGTGGATGAGTTCTACAACATTGTATACATCAACCGGGAAAATATCAGAAATGTCAGCAATTACATTTTCGACTATAAAAGTGTGCCCAAGCTGTACGGCCTGATGCAGCAGGGGACCGCCGAGCAGGGCTTCGACCCCAACAGCCTCATCGCCAGCGGCATCACCCAGGCCCAGAGACCGCCCCTTAGCCTTACCGGCCGGGGGGTGGTCATCTGCGTGATAGACACGGGGATAGACTATACCAATGAAGTGTTCCGGGACAGCCAGGGGAACAGCAGGATTCTGGCGATCTGGGATCAGACTGTCCAGAGCGGCAGGCCTCCGGAGGGTTTCTACTACGGCTCCGAGTATACGAGAGAGGAAATCAACCGTGCCCTGCAGGCCGATGATCCTTACAGCATCGTGCCCAGCCGGGATGAAATCGGGCACGGGAGCGCGCTGGCAGGGGTGGCGGCAGGCAGCAGGCTGGGAAACGGGCTGGGCTATACCGGCGCCGCTCCGGATGCGGATATCGTCGTAGTAAAGCTGAAGCAGGCCAAGCAGTATCTCAGGGATTTCTTCATGATACCGGCCGGCGTGCCGGCCTACGAGGAGACGGACATCATGCTGGCCGCCCGGTACGCGGACGGCTTCGTGGAACAGTTCAGCCGGCCTGTGGTCATCTGTCTGGGCCTGGGCACCAGCTACGGCGACCACGCGGGCAGCGCGCCGTTGCCCCGTTTCCTGGACGCCATTGCGGCAAAGCGCAGCCGCGCGGTGGTGGTCTGCGGCGGAAACGAAGGGAATGCGGCACACCATTTCCAAGGGAGACTGGATTCCCAGCTGACGGCTGCGCCGGTGGAAATCCGGGTGCCGGATGGTGTGGACGGCTTTATCATGGAGCTGTGGGGGAATGTGCCGGACATCTTCACCATATCCGTGCGCTCTCCCGGCGGGGAGACGATCCCGGCCATACGGCTGGGCGTTGAGGGGAGCATTACCTACAGTTTTATCTATGAGAGGACCCGGATCACCATAGCAGGATCTTTGGTGGAGCCCGGCTCCGGGGAGGAGATGGTGCTGCTGCGGGTAGAACAGCCTACGCCGGGCATCTGGACTTTCCAGGTGGAGGCGGTGGGAAATATCTATAACGGCAGCTTTCACATATGGCTGCCCATCACACAGTTCATGAACGCCTCAGCCTATTTCCTGGAGGCATCGCCATACATCACCCTGACGGAGCCCGCCATGGCGGGGAATGTCATCAGCGTGTCCACCTATAATGCTGCCAACAACAGCTTTTTCATCGAGTCCGGCAGGGGGTTCACCAGGAACAACGAGGTGAATCCGGATTTCGCCGCCCCCGGTGTAAACGTATCCACCATCCGGGGCCTGGAGACAGGCAGCTCTTTTGCGGCAGGCATTACGGCAGGCGCCGTGGCCCAGTTCATGCAGTGGGCGGTGGTGGAGGGAAACAACCGGATCGTGGCCAGCAGGGAGATTAAGAATTACTTCGTCAGGGGGGCTTCGCGGAGTGCGGATCTGACGTATCCGAATCGGGAGTGGGGGTATGGGCGCCTGAACGTGGTGGGGACGTTTGATGCGTTGATTGGGGTGTGAAGAAAGGATAATGAGGATAAAATCCTATATGTCTATTTTGAAAGGGCTGTCGGGCTAAGCAATCATCGTACAGCTCTTTTGTAGTGTTTAGATATATATTTACATGTGAAAATACATATGATACAATGACGATAAAATAAAGAATTTAATGAAAGATGATGGTATAGACATAGATAAATCAAACATTAAAGCAGGCATTAGATAATTATTATATAACAATAAAAGAAAATCGTCCAAATTACAGAACATGTTCTAATAGCTTGCTGGAGTATTGCGATTTAAATTATTCGCAGTATTCATTAAATGAAATGTTTGAAAAACATATTAATATATGGGACATAGAACAAGCCTGCAAGCTTTACGTTGAATCAAGCAAAAAAGCAACTTCGATAGAAGCGGTGCAGAGATTTTTGACGGCAGTGGATTATTTCTGTAAGTATCTCAAAGAAAATAATATCCGATGTGAAAAACTGGAAAGGGGATGCAGAAAGAAAAAAACAGTGCATGATATTTGCGTAAGTTTGAATAATGAATTAGAGCAAAAAATATATCTTCCCTTTGACGGAGAAAAGGAATTGAAGATAGTAGAATCGCAGATTGCTCTTTTAAATAGACAAAATTTCTATCAGCTTGGACAATCAATTATATATCGGCTTCTAACTACTTATGGATTCAAAGAAAAAAGTTGTCATAAATTTTAAATTAAGAGATTTTGATTACCAGACAGGAAAATTAATGGTATGCTGTAATGAAGAAAATAGCATTAATATTGACTTGCCCGAGGAAATTTATCAAGACGTGGTAATATATTGCACTTTAAACAAATATCAGGAAAGAGAGCATTTGTTTACGAAAAGTAACGGTACATGTCTGACTCCCGACAGTATGTTCGGCACTTTAAAGACCAGAATGAAAAAATGGATGTTGCCAATTTTACACCAACTTCAGAAGCTTTATATGGGGTAGCCAATTTGGTTGAAGAGGGCTTGACATTAGCCGAAATAAAGCTATTAACCGGTTTTGAAACTCAGAAGATAGACGATGTTGCGCAATACTTGCTGACAGATGAAGATGCAGAAGAATTAATCAATAGGAAAATAAGGGGAGGTGTCAAATGGCAAGGACAGTAGGAATAGGAATACAGGATTTTGAGAAAATCATCCGAAACAATTGTTTTTATGTTGATAAGACTGCGTTCATTAAGGAATGGTGGGAAAATCAGGACGACGTAACTTTGATTACCCGTCCCAGGCGATTTGGCAAGACACTGGCCATGAGTATGCTAGAGCATTTCTTTTCCGTGGAACATGCAGATAAAGGCACCTTATTTGAAGGACTCGACATATGGAAAGAAGAGAAGTACCGCAGTCTCCAGGGCAGCTATCCGGTAATTTTCTTAAGCTTTGCAGATGTGAAGGAAACATCCTTTGAAAATGCAAGGGATAAGATCTGCCGCATTATCAAAAGTTTGTATGATAGATATTCCGCTTTGCAGGACAAGGAGCCGAACCCCAAAAAGCTCCCAGACATTTTCGATGAAATATCTCCTACAATGGGTGATTCTGTAGCCTCTTATTCCTTGAAGGCTTTATCGGAATTTCTTGCGGATTATTATGGGAAGAAAGTCATCATTTTGTTGGATGAATATGACACTCCTATGCAGGAAGCTTATGTATACGGGTATTGGGAGGAAATGGCGGCATTCATCCGAAACCTGTTCAATTCTACTTTTAAGACGAACCCGTATATGGAGAGGGCGGTTATGACAGGTATTACACGAATAGGTAAAGAGTCTATTTTTTCCGACTTAAACCATCTGGAGGTAATCACTTCTACCTCATGCAAATATGAGGCTTCTTTCGGTTTTACGGAAATGGAGGTGTTTGCCGCAATGGATGAATTCGGACTCACGGAAAAGGAAGAAGTCCGTGCCTGGTACGATGGTTTTACATTTGGAAATACAAGTGATATTTATAATCCGTGGTCCATTATCAACTATCTTGACAAACGTAGGTTTGCTGCCTACTGGGCAAACACTAGCTCGAACGGCCTTGTGGGAAAGCTGATTCAGGAGGGGGGTGCGGAGATAAAGATTGTTATGGAAGATCTGCTGCAGGGAAAATCTTTCCATGCTTCATTTGATGAACAGATTGTGTTCAGTCAGCTGAATCATAATCTCCATGCCATCTGGAGTCTGCTCCTGGCTTGCGGTTATCTGAAAGTGGAGACTTATACTGTAGATGGAAATTATGGTGAATGTGATTATACACTGTCCTTAACGAATAAGGAAGTGCGGTTGATGTTCCGGCATATGATAGATGGTTGGTTTGCCGATTATACGCCTGCTTATAACGCATTTATCAAGGCATTGCTGCAGGAAGACAAAAAGGCCATGAATATCTATATGAATCAGACCGCATTGGCTACTTTCAGTTCTTTTGATACCGGTAACAAGCCGTCTGAAACTGCGGAACCGGAACGCTTTTATCACGGCTTTGTGCTGGGGCTCATAGTGAATCTGGCGGACAGGTACCGTATCACTTCCAACAGGGAAAGCGGTTTTGGGAGATATGACGTGATGATGGAGCCTCTTAGGGATGGCAATCCGGCTTTCGTGCTGGAATTCAAGGTGCATGATCCTGAGGAAGAGGGGACACTGGCGGATACCGTGGCAGCGGCACTTCGGCAGATAGAGGAGAAAGCCTATGATACGGAACTGACAGCGCGTGGAATCTCCAAAGAACGGATTCGGCATTACGGGTTTGCCTTTGCGGGGAAGACAGTACTGATAGGATGATGCCGGTATCTTTTGGTATGCTGATATAGCGGTAGAAAAGAACAGTATGTATGCCGTATATGGTAAAAGATTAAAGTTTTGTGTGAAAACAAAGGTAGGGAATTCGTATGATCCACTCAAAAAGATTAGAAGAGACAGTTCTTTGGAAAGTATATCAGGAAAAGACAGTTTCTGAAAGTACAAGGGCAAACTGGGTAAAAGAAGTCTGTGAGGCGGCGATGAAATATATGATGGATGTGCGCCAGACCTTTCAGAATTATACTTTACATGATGGAACTCATATCATTAATGTGCTGGATGCAATGGGCGGAGTGCTGGGAAATCAGGTTTCTCGGCTGCCCGCAGGAAGTCATGCCGAAGCGTTATATATTAGCTGTCTGCAAGGCCCATGGGGAGAATCCGCAGGATTTTTTACGCAACAGAGACTTGGAGTATCTGGCAGCTAACGATGCAGATCCTTTGTTTTGCGCGATTTTACTGCGGTTATGTGATTTGCTAGATTTTGATGATACCCGTGCTCCTAAGGTGTTATACGGTTATGTGGCCTGCAATGAAAAGAGCCGCGCCGAATGGGATAAACATCAGGCATCAGCAGGGTTTCGTTATCCTGCTACACCGTCTACAGATGATTTGCCATATAAAGCGATTTGTACCAATCCTGGGGTGGAGCATGCAGTCAGGGACTTTTTAGACTGGATTGATGATGAATTGGGGAATAGTATCAGATTACAAAAATATTGCAGGACAAGCTGGCAGAAAGAGTTTCCGTTTCCGAGAGCAGTTTTGCGAAAGGAAATTGAGTCAGACGGATATATGAGCGGCGATTTCTGCATGACTATGGAACAGACACAGGTTTTAAAGCTGCTGACAGGAGAAAATCTTTATGATAACAGCGATGTGTTCGTGAGAGAACTATTACAGAATGCGATTGATGCCACGTTGCTTCGAGGAAAGATGGAACCTGGCTTTAAACCGGAGCATTCCCATATCAATATATGGGAATGGAGCGACAAAGAGGGAAATATCTGGTTTCGTATGGACGATCAGGGAACCGGTATGACCTTGGGTATGCTGAAGAGGTATTTCCTGAAAGTAGGCAATTCTTATTATACTTCCCGGGAAATGGAGCGGGATTTAAGGGATCATGGTCAGGCAGAAAAGTACAATGGAATCAGCCGCTTTGGCATAGGGTTCCTGTCCTGTTTTATCTGTGGGGACTATGCGGAGGTGTCTACCCTTTACTTTGATTCCAATAAAAACCGCAGGGAGGAAGCTGTTTCCGAAACTTACCAGACGGTCCGCTATGGCTTGCGTCTACAGGTGACGGGATTGAGCGGATATTACACCTTGAAGAATCAGGCCCAGCAACATGGGACAGACGGTGTAATGCCGATGCCGGACAGTTATGTGGCCGGTAAGGGGCAGGAATACGAGAGAGACGGCTATCGTGTGAAAGCAGGAACTTCCATTGCGATTCGACTAAATCCGGGGAAACTGGATGGGTTGAGTCTGTGCGATGCAGTGGAAAAGTATCTGTGTGGAGCTACGCCTATGCGTTGGAAGAGAAAGGAATTCCGATAGACAAAATCCGGAAATATGGCTTTGCTTTTGAAGGGAAGAAAGTGCTGATCGGCTAAGCCAGGGAGGTCTGTGGCATAGCATGTGTGGCTTGTAAATCGGAACAAAGAGGAAATATTGACAAATTTTGACTGAAAACAACTTGACACTAATTTAACATCAGAGCAGTGAATTTGTCCACTGTTTTTTGTACCACAAATTAGGAAAAGTGAGTAAAAATGAATCAAATTGCAAGATCTATTGCCCGTATGATGTTGCCCGGAGCTTCTTTTTTGGCCTTATATTATTTCACTAGTTTGCAGATTGCAATTGTTGTATCGTGCGTTGCTAGCTTAATCTTATTGGCACTGGATATCAGAAAAGAAAAGACAATTAAAAATAGTAATGTGATAGGAATTATCGGGTTGATTTTCCAAATGACTAGTGCGTTTTGTGCAGGATATGAAAAATTCTATTATGTTCCGGCATTGGTTCAAAATTGTGCAGTTATGGTTATGGTG